>NZ_JAGEKI010000003.1:0-465613 GCF_049887815.1 Pseudomonas sp. NFXW11
AACCACTTGCGCTTTCGATCTCTCGTTAGCGGGAGGCGAATTCTACAGCGTTACACGCTGCTGTCAACACCTCTTTTTAACCGCTTTCGACCGAGAGGATCGAATCGTTAATAAGGCGAAAACGCACTGCCTTACTCACTGCTTCCGGCTTCGATGAACTGAAGCCTAAGCGCTGCTGAAACTGATTAACTCATTGAATCTCAAGGAGTTTTCCGTTTCGACTGCGCCGGAATTGGGGCGAATTATAGAGAGATATAATCAGCCGTCAACCGTTAATTTCAAAAAACTGTCATATCAGTCAGAACGCCCCAGAAAAGCAAAGGCCGGCCCCATGGGGCCGGCCTTCTGTTACCTCACGCCTTACAGGCTAGGAAAGGCAAATTGCGAGGCCTCATGGCTGGCACGTTGCGGCCAGCGCTGAGTAATGGCCTTGCGACGAGTATAGAAACGCACGCCATCAGGACCGTAGGCATGCAGGTCACCAAACAGCGAACGCTTCCAACCGCCGAAGCTGTGATAAGCCACAGGTACCGGCAGCGGTACGTTGACCCCCACCATGCCCACTTCGATCTCGTCACAGAACAGGCGAGCCGCTTCACCATCACGAGTGAAGATGCAGGTGCCATTGCCATATTCGTGATCGTTGATCAGTTGCATCGCCTCTTCCAGGCTGTTGACCCGAACGATGCACAGCACCGGACCGAAGATCTCTTCCTTATAGATGCGCATCTCCGGAGTGACACGATCGAACAGGCAGCCCCCCAGGAAGAAGCCGTCTTCATGACCGGCCACGCTCAGGCCACGACCGTCCACCACCAATTGCGCGCCCGCGGCAACACCGTCTTCGACATAACCACTGACCTTGTCCCGCGCTTGAGCAGTAACCAACGGCCCCATGTCCAGACCACAAGAGGTACCGGCACCAATCTTCAGCGCCTTGATTTGCGGCACCAGCTTGGTCACCAGGGCGTCAGCCACTTGATCGCCCACGCACACGGCAACGGAGATCGCCATGCAGCGCTCACCGCAGGAACCATAGGCAGCCCCCATCAGCGCACTGACTGCGTTATCCAGGTCGGCATCGGGCATCAGCACCGCATGGTTCTTCGCCCCGCCCAGTGCCTGGACGCGCTTGCCGCGCTTGGTACCTTCGGCATAGATGTACTCGGCAATCGGCGTCGAGCCAACAAAGCTCAGCGCCTTCACCTCCGGCGCCTCGATCAGCGCGTCCACCGCGGTCTTGTCACCATGCACCACGTTCAGCACGCCCTTGGGCAGGCCAGCCTCGTGCAGCAACTCGGCAATCAGCAGGGTCGAGCTTGGATCGCGCTCGGAAGGCTTGAGGATGAAGCAGTTGCCACAGGCGATCGCCAGCGGATACATCCACAGCGGCACCATGGCCGGGAAGTTGAATGGGGTGATACCGGCCACCACGCCCAGCGGCTGGAAGTCGGACCAGGCATCGATATTCGGCCCCACGTTACGGCTGTACTCGCCCTTCAGAATCTCTGGCGCGGCACAGGCGTACTCGACGTTCTCGATACCGCGCTTCAATTCACCCGCAGCGTCTTCCAGCGTCTTGCCATGTTCTTCGCTGATCAGTTGGGCAATGCGCGCCTCGTTCTGCTCCAGCAGTTGCTTGAAGCGAAACATCACCTGGGCACGCTTGGCTGGCGGAGTATTGCGCCAGGCCGGGAAAGCCGACTTGGCCGAGTCGATGGCTTGCTGGATGGTTTCGCGACTGGCCAGCGGCACCTTATGAATAGCCTGACCGGTGGACGGATTGAATACATCGCTGCTGCGACCGTTGTCGCTCACCAGCTCACCGTGGATCAGGTGTTGAATCAGACTCATGCGGGGACTCCTGAAAGAAGGAAGGCGCAGGCACGGAACATATCGTGCCTGCCTCTATATATAAGAAGGATCGAATCAGTCGAGCTTGTTCAGCACTTCACCAACGGCATCGAACAGGCGATCAAGATCCTGCGGCTTGCTGTTGAAGGTTGGCCCGAACTGCAGGGTGTCGCCGCCGAAACGCACGTAGAAGCCGGCTTTCCACAGGGCCATGCCGGCCTCGAATGGACGCACGATGGCATCACCATCACGCGGGGCAATCTGGATCGCGCCGGCCAGGCCGAAGTTACGGATATCGATCACGTTCTTCGCCCCCTTGATGCCGTGCAGTGCATTCTCGAAATGCGGTGCAACTTCAGCCACGCTCTGCACCAGGTTTTCCTTCTGCAGCAGATCCAGTGCCGCCAGCCCCGCAGCACAAGCCACCGGATGCGCCGAATAGGTGTAGCCGTGAGGGAATTCCACGGCGTACTCAGGCGTCGCCTGGTTCATGAAGGTCTGATAGATCTCGGAAGTGGCAATCACCGCGCCCATCGGAATTGCGCCGTTGGTGACCTGCTTGGCCACGCACATCAAATCCGGGGTAACGCCGAAGCTGTCGGCACCGAACATGGCACCGGTACGGCCAAAGCCGGTGATCACTTCGTCAAACACCAGCAGGATGCTGTGCTGATCACAGATTTCCCGCAGACGCTTGAGGTAGCCCTGTGGCGGTACCAGCACGCCCGCAGAACCGGCCATAGGCTCGACGAAGACTGCGGCGATGTTGGACGCGTCATGCAGTTCGATCAGTTTCAGCAGCTCGTCGGCCAGGGCAATACCGCCCTGCTCCGGCATGCCACGGGAAAACGCGTTGCTGGCCAACAAAGTGTGCGGCAGGTGATCGACATCCATCATCGCCTGACCGAACAGCTTACGGTTGCCATTGACCCCACCCAGGCTGGTGCCGGCGATGTTCACCCCGTGATAGCCACGGGCACGGCCGATCATCTTGGTCTTGGTCGGCTGGCCCTTCAGGCGCCAGTAGGCCCGCACCATCTTCACCGCGGTATCGGCGCACTCGGAACCGGAGTCGGTGAAAAACACATGATTGAGGTTGCCGGGAGTCAGGTCGGTGATCTTCTCCGCCAGCTGGAACGACAGCGGATGACCGTATTGGAAGCCCGGCGAGTAATCCAGGGTGCCCAGTTGCTTGGCCACCGCCTCCTGGATCTCCTTACGCGAGTGACCGGCGCCGCAGGTCCACAGGCCCGACAGCGAGTCATACACCTTGCGGCCCTTGTCATCCACCAGCCAGCTGCCCTCGGCGCCGACGATCAGGCGCGGGTCGCGCTGGAAGTTGCGGTTGGCGGTGTAGGGCATCCAGTGAGCATCGAGCTTGAGCTGGCTGGCCAGGGACTGAGGGGCGGTTTCCGGCATGTTCATGAGCAAAACCTCGCAAGGCAATGAAGCGGCGTAGGAATAGAAGCGTTGTTGCAGCTAAGTTGCCACGGCTATAAAGTCGATGAAATCCAACTTTAATAACCTTCAGTCAGGCATTCCCTAAACATATGAGCAGCCGTCGAGCCGACCCGCTGGCACAAGTCAGCGACTTTGATATCCGCCTGCTGCGGATCTTTCGCAGCGTGGTGGAGTGCGGCGGCTTCTCCGCGGCCGAGACCGTGCTCGGCATCGGCCGCTCGGCCATCAGCCAGCAGATGAGCGACCTGGAGCAGCGCCTCGGCCTGCGCCTGTGCCAACGCGGACGCGCCGGTTTTTCCCTGACCGAAGAAGGCCGCGAGGTCTACCAATCGAGCCTGCAACTGCTCAGCGCCCTGGAAAGCTTCCGCACCGAGGTCAACGGCCTGCACCGCCATCTGCGCGGCGAACTGATCATCGGCCTCACCGACAACCTGGTGACCCTGCCCCACATGCGCATCACCCACGCCCTGGCGCAGTTGAAGGAACGCGGCCCGGACGTGCAGATCCAGATCCGCATGATCGCGCCCAACGAAGTCGAGCAAGGGGTGCTCGACGGCCGCCTGCACGTTGGCGTGGTGCCTCAGGCCAGCGCCCTGTCCGGCCTGGAATACCAGCCGCTGTACGATGAGCGCTCGCTGCTGTACTGCGCCGTGGGCCATCCGCTGTTCTACGTCGACGACAGGCAACTGGACGACCAGCGCCTCAACGACCAGGACGCCATCGCCCCGACCTTCCGTCTGCCGGCGGAGATCCAGGCCCGTTACCAGGCCCTGAACTGCACCGCCAGCGCCTCCGATCGCGAAGGCATGGCTTTCCTGATTCTCACCGGGCGCTACATCGGCTACCTGCCCGACCACTATGCCGCGCTCTGGGTGCAGCAAGGCCGCTTGCGCGCCCTCAAGCCCAAGTCGCGCTTCTATGACCTGAGCCTGTCCTCGGTCACACGCAAGGGCCGGCGCCCTCATCTGGTGCTGGAAAGCTTCCTGGAAAGCCTTGCGGCCACTCGCTGAAACCGCTCTGCCCCAGCCCCGCAAACACCCAGAACGACACTAATCCGACGCCAGAAAACCCGGCGGTGCAGGCCCATCGCAGCTTTTGTTCCGCCAAGGCTTGTCTGATCACCCCGGGTACGTTATCAACGCAGAGGTTGCACCCACAGACTCCGCTCGGAAACCTCCATGACCTTTGAAGTCCCCGCCCACAGCGCTCCGCATCCCGGCAAACCCGCCAGCCGCATCCGCCAGAAGAATGAACAGGCGATCATCCAGGCCGCCGAGGACGAATTCGCCCGTCACGGTTTCAAAGGCACCAGCATGAACACCATCGCGCAGAAGGCCGGGCTGCCCAAGGCCAACCTGCACTACTACTTCACCAACAAGCTGGGGCTGTACATCGCGGTGCTGAGCAACATCCTCGAACTCTGGGACAGCACCTTCAACACCCTCACCGCCGAGGACGACCCCGCCGAGGCCCTGACCCGCTACATCCGCGCCAAGATGGAGTTCTCCCGCCGCCAGCCACAGGCCTCGCGGATCTTCGCCATGGAGATCATCAGCGGCGGGCAATGCCTCAGCGAATACTTCAGCCAGGACTACCGCACCTGGTTCCAGGGCCGCGCCAATGTGTTCCAGGCCTGGATCGACGCCGGCAAGATGGACCCAGTCGACCCCGTGCACCTGATCTTCCTGCTCTGGGGCAGCACCCAGCACTATGCCGACTTCGCCACCCAGATCTGCCGCGTCACCGGCCGCAGCCGCCTGACCAAGCAGGATTTCGACGCCGCCGGCAGCAACCTGATCCGCATCATCCTCAAAGGCTGCGGCCTGACCGTTGCCGAGAAAGACTGACGCCCATGCCCTTTACCCTGGCCGGCCTGTGCGAGTACCGCGAGGAAATCCGCAAAAGCCGCTTCATCACCTTCGCCGCGCCCATTAGCAGCGCGGCCGAGGCCCACGCCTTTATCCAGCAGTACAGCGACCTTAATGCCTCGCACAACTGCTGGGCCTGGAAACTTGCCGACCAGTACCGCAGCAACGACGATGGCGAACCCGGCGGCACCGCCGGGCGCCCGATCCTCGCGGCCATCGAGGCCCAGGACTGCGACCAGGTAGCGGTGCTGGTGATCCGCTGGTACGGCGGCATCCAACTGGGCACCGGCGGCCTGGCCCGGGCTTATGGCGGCGGCGCCAACAAATGCCTGCAAGGCGCCGAGCGCATCGCCCTGATCAACCGCGTGCCACTGCGCTGTGCTTGCAGCTTCAGCGAACTGGCGCTGGTCAAGCTGCGGGTCGCCGAGCTGGGCGGGCTGCTGGTCCAGGAAGACTTCACCGGCAACGGCGTGGAACTGCAGCTGGCCCTGGGCGAAGCCCAGATCGACACCCTGCAACAGCAACTGGCCGACCTCAGTCGCGGGCGCATTCTCTTGCAGCGTTGAACGCACCAAGGCAGCCCGCCCCCTCTGTGCATAACCGGCAAGCCCCCTGCGCAGTTGCCCACATCGGCTGTGCACCCGCCTGTGGATAACCTGAGCACACACGGCTGTAACCCTTCTGCAACGTGGCTTTGCCGGCTTTGCTCAGTTTTTGTGCAAAGCCTTGCCAAGGCAAACTTTTCCACCAAAAAACAGCAAGTTAGCGCGCTATATCGCCATTGGAAGACAGGCCCGCCGCGCTTATGCCCAAGCTCCCGGCTTGCGCACAAATACTGTGGAGCAAGTTGTGGATAACCCGTGCAAGGCTGCTCCAGCCGCTGGCGGCACAGGGCCTGCGGGCAACTGATCATATTTTGCTCAAAGCGCAGCGAACGAAAACCGCGCCGTTTCGGCCCCCTTGCCCCGTAGTGGTGCCCATCCTGGCTCAGCTCCGCCGGTTACAGGTGCAGGCGAAGCCGGGCTGCGGGCGTTCCTGACCCACTGGCCAGGAAATTGCTTTATCCACAGGCACAACGCCAAGCCGCCGAGCCTGTCATGCCCAATCCCTCTGTGCCACCTGCAACAACACCGCGCCTGCAACTGCGCCAGATCTGCAAAAGCTATCCCGGCTGCCGGGCCAACGACGCCATCGACCTGTGCATCGCCCCCGGTGAAATCCATGCCTTGCTGGGGGAGAACGGCGCCGGCAAAAGCACTTTGATGAAAATCATCTATGGGGTGATCCAGGCCGACTCGGGGGAGTTGCTCTGGCAAGGCCGCCGGCAACCGATCAACAGCCCGGCCCAGGCCCGCAGCCTGGGGATCGGCATGGTGTTCCAGCATTTCTCGCTGTTCGAAACCCTCAGCGTGGCGCAGAACATCGCCCTGGCCATGGGCCCCGCGGCCGGCACCCCAAGCCAGCTGGAGGGACGCATCCGCCAGGTCGCGCAGCGCTATGGCATGGCCCTGGAACCCCAGCGCCTGGTACACAGCCTGTCCATCGGCGAACGCCAGCGAGTGGAAATCCTCCGCTGCCTGATGCAGGACATTCGCCTGCTGATCCTCGACGAACCCACCTCGGTGCTCACCCCACAAGAAGCCGAAGCGCTGTTCATCACCCTGCGCCGGCTGGCCGCGGAAGGCTGCAGCATTCTGTTTATCAGCCACAAGCTGGCCGAGGTCCGCGCCCTGTGTCACAGCGCCACGGTACTGCGTGGCGGTCGAGTGGCCGGGCACTGCATTCCGGCGCAATGCAACGACCACCAGCTGGCGCGGCTGATGGTGGGAGACGCGGCCACCCTGCTCGGCGACCACCCCAAGGCCAGCGGCGGCAAGGACTTCCTGCGTATCGACAACCTCAGCTGGCACAACCCCGATCCCTTCGGCTGTTCCCTCAAAGGCATCGACTTGAGCCTGCGCAGCGGCGAGATCGTCGGCATCGCCGGGGTCGCCGGCAATGGCCAGGACGAGCTGCTGGCCCTGCTCAGCGGCGAGCAACCGCTGCCACGCACCGAGGCGCAACGTATCCGCTTCGCCGGCCAGGCCGTGGGCCATCTGCTGCCTGCCGCCCGCCGCCAGCAAGGGCTGGCCTTTGTCCCCGCCGAGCGCCTGGGGCAAGGCGCAGTGCCGGACCTGAGCCTGGAAGACAACGCCCTGCTCAGTTCCTTTCAGCAAGGCTTGGTACGCCACGGCCTGATCCGCAGGAAGCAGGTCCGGGCCCTGGCCGAACGCATTATCCAGCGCTTCAGGGTCAAGGCCGGCGGCAGCCTGAGCCCGGCCCGCAGCCTGTCCGGCGGCAACCTGCAGAAGTTCATCCTCGGCCGCGAAATCCTCCAGCAACCGCGCCTGCTGGTAGCCGCCCATCCGACCTGGGGCGTGGACGTCGGCGCCGCCGCCAGCATTCACCAGGCCCTGATCACCCTGCGGGATGCCGGCGCGGCGATCCTGGTGATCTCCGAAGACCTGGATGAACTCTTGCAGATCAGCGATCGCATCGGCGCCCTGTGCAACGGGCGACTCACGGCCCTGCAAGACAGCGCCACCACCACTCTGGTGGAAGTCGGCGGCTGGATGGCCGGGCGCTTCCCCTCCTCCCCTTCAACCTCCCTGTCGCTATAACGGAGTCATCCATGCTGCTGTCACTCGAACCTCGCGGTCGGCCATCGCGGCTGATGCTCTGCTGCTCGCCGCTGCTGGCCGCACTGCTGACTCTGGGCTGCGGCGCCCTGCTGTTCATGGCCCTGGGGCAAGACCCGCTGCAAGCCCTGCACACCCTGCTGATCGCCCCGGTCAGCGACCTGTACGGCGTCTCGGAGCTACTGGTCAAGGCACTGCCGATCCTGCTCTGCGCCCTGGGCCTGGCGGTGGCCTACCAGGCGCGCATCTGGAATATCGGTGCCGAAGGCCAACTGTTGCTCGGCGCCCTGGCCGGCAGCGCCCTGGCGGTCAACCTGATCGGCCTGCAAAGCCGCTGGGCACTGCTGCTGATCCTGCTCACCGGCACCCTCGCCGGGGCCGCCTGGGCCGGGCTTACCGCCTGGCTGCGCACGCGCTTCAATGCCAATGAAATCCTCACCAGCATCATGCTCAACTACATCGCCCTGAACCTGCTGCTGTACAGCGTGCACGGTCCGTTGAAAGACCCGGGCGGCTTCAACTTCCCCGAGTCGGCGATGTTCGGCGAGACCAGCCGCCTGCCGTTGCTGATGGACGACGGCCGGCTGCATGCCGGGGTGTATTTCGCCCTGCTGGCCCTGGTGGCGGTCTGGGTATTGCTGCAAAAAAGCTTTGTCGGTTTCCAGATCAAGGTGCTCGGGCTGGCCCCCCGCGCCGCCGCTTTCGTTGGCTTGCGCCACAAGCGCCTGATCTGGCTGGCACTGTTGATCAGCGGCGCCCTGGCGGGGCTGGCCGGGGTCTGCGAAGTCTCCGGGCCCATCGGCCAACTGGTGCCGCAAGTCTCCCCAGGCTACGGCTATGCGGCGATCACCGTGGCCTTTCTCGGGCGCCTGAAACCCATCGGCATCCTGTGTTCCAGCCTGCTGATGGCCCTGCTCTACCTGGGCGGCGAAAGCGCGCAGATGAGCCTCAACCTACCCCAAGCCATCACCCAGCTGTTCCAGGGCATGATGCTGTTCTTCCTCCTCGCCTGTGACGTGCTGATTCTCTACCGGCCGCGCCTGAAGCTGCGCTGGGTGCGCCGCGACACTCCCGCTACCGCCACTGCCGGAGCCCTTTGATGGACATCGATCTGCTGAGCAATATTTTCTACGCCATGGTTCGTTGCGGCACGCCGCTGCTGCTAGTGGCCCTGGGCGAGCTGATCTGCGAGAAGAGCGGCGTGCTCAACCTGGGCCAGGAAGGCATGATGCTGTGCGGTGCGGTCATAGGGTTTATCGTCGCCCTGAGCACCGGCCAGCTCTGGCTTGGGGTACTGCTGGCGATGGCGGCGGGCATGCTGCTGTCGGCGCTATTCGCTCTGGTGGCCCTGGGGTTCAACGCCAACCAGGTGGCCACCGGGCTGGCCCTGAGCATCTTCGGCGTGGGGCTTTCGAGCTTTGTCGGCGCAGCCTGGGTCGGCAAGCCCCTGGCGGGGTTCGAGCCCCTGGCGATTCCACTGCTCAGTGATATTCCGCTGGTCGGGCGCATGCTGTTTGCCCAGGACCTGCTGGTGTACCTGTCCTTTGCCCTGTTCGCCCTGGTGGCCTGGTTGATCGGCAAGAGCCGCATCGGCCTGATCATCCAGGCCGTCGGCGAAAACCCCGATGCCGCCAGCGCCCTGGGCCTGCAGGTGCTGCGGGTGCGCACCCTGGCAGTACTGTTCGGCGGCGCCATGGCCGGGCTGGCCGGGGCTTATCTGTCCCTGGCCTACACCCCGATGTGGGCCGAGAACATGAGCGCCGGCCGCGGCTGGATCGCCCTGGCCCTGGTGGTGTTCGCCAGCTGGCGTGTGTGGCGGCTACTGCTCGGGGCCTACCTGTTCGGCCTGGCGAGCATCCTGCACCTGGTGGCCCAGGGCCTGGGGCTGGCGATCCCCTCCAACCTGCTGGCGATGCTGCCCTATGCCGCCACCATCCTGGTGCTGGTGCTGTTATCCCGGGATGCCGTGCGCACCCGCCTCTATGCTCCGCTGTCCCTGGGCCAGCCCTGGCGGGCGGGACGTTGACCCCCGCGCGCCATTACGCCTTGGTGCCGGGCGAAACTGATCAGACAGCGCCGCCCGTGGCGGCCATGTCCTGCACCCGCTGCCGGGCGCCTTCGCGCACTGGCAGCCACTGCGCCACGCACCAGGCCAGCTCGAAGCACATGAACACCCCGATCAGCACCGTGCCCCCCTGCCAGAGGGCATAGCCCATCCAGGTGGCGAACAGGAGGCGCCCCAGGCCGTCATAACGACCGAAGGCCTGCTGCGGATCGACAATGCGCAGCAGCGACCACACACAGACAATCGAGCCCATCAGGTTGGCCATCAGCATATGCACAGGCTCGAACGGCGGCAGGCTTCCCGGCAAGTGCAAGGCCTGGGCCGTGTCCTGCATCAGCCCGTGCAGGGCCATGAAACTCCAGGGGGTGACAAAGGCCAGGGTCACCAGCAGGTCGTACCAGGCACTGGCCCGGACCAGGGTCCGGTATTGTTCGCGGGTCCACATAAGTATCGCTCCATAGATTCAAGGAGCGCGCAGGCTAAAGCCTGGAGTATGCTCCAAGGTCAAGCCCTTCGAGTGCCCCATCATGCGTATTGGAGAACTGGCCGACGCCTGCGCCGTCAGCCGCGACACCCTGCGGTTCTACGAGCAGCGCGGCCTGATCGCCGCCCGGCGCAGCGCCAATGGCTATCGCGACTATCCTGTGGAAGTGGTCCAGCTGGTGCTCTATATCAAGACCGCCCAGCGCCTGGGCTTCAGCCTCGAGGAAATCGGCAGCAGCGTCGGCGCCCTGTGGCAGAACGCCAAGCCGGACCAGGCCGTGGCGCAACTTCTGCGCGACAAACTGAGCCTGATCGAAACCCGCATCGACCAATTGCAGCAACTGCGCCAGGAACTGCAACAACGCCTGGGGCAAGCCTGTCCACTGAACCCCTGATCTTCACTCTTCAAGGAATCCTGTTATGTCCACGGCAAAAACCGCACTGATCATCGGCGCCTCCCGGGGCCTGGGCCTCGGCCTGGTGCAACGCCTGCTGGAAGACGGCTGGCAAGTCACCGCCACCGTGCGCGATCCGCACAAGGCCCAGGCCCTGCAAGCCCTGGGCAAGGTGCAAATCGAACAGCTGGACATGGACGATCAGCAAGCGCAGGCCGCCCTGAGCCAGAAGCTCCAGGGCCAGGTCTTCGATCTGCTGTTCGTCAACGCCGGGGTCAAGGGCCCGGACAACCAACTACCGGGCCAGGCCACCCAGGCCGAAGTCGGCCAGCTGTTCTTCACCAATGCCGTGGCACCGATCAACCTGGCCCAGCGCTTTGTCGGGCAGATCCGCAAGGACAGCGGCGTGCTGGCGTTCATGAGTTCGGTGCTGGGCAGCGTGACCATGCCCGACGCCCCGGAACTGGCGCTGTACAAGGCCAGCAAGGCGGCGCTGAACTCCATGACCAACAGTTTCGTGACCCAGCTTGCGCAAAAACTCACGGTGCTCTCGCTGCACCCGGGCTGGGTAAAGACCGACATGGGCGGCGAAGGCGCCGACATCGACGTGGAAACCAGCACCCGCGGGCTGGTCGCCCAGATCAATGCCTACACCGGCAAGGGCGGCCATCACTTCATCAACTACAAGGGCGAAACCATCCCCTGGTAAGCCAAGGCGCCCGCCGCAACCGGCTTGCCGGCGAGCGGGCGACTGCCCTAAACTCCCCCGCGCGCCCTTCCCGGGCGCCCCTGGATCAGCAGACAGGGCAACACTGAGCTGGCTAACCTGAACCCACTTTCAGAGGAGCCGGCCACCATGCCTGCGATCCGTACCTGGTTAAAAAATCCCCTGGCCATCTTCACCGGCAATGCCTTGGACGCCCGCGGCGGCCTGGTGCTGCAAGACGGCCTGATCGTCGAAGTGCTGGGGCTCGGCCAACACCCCGCCAGCCCTTGCCAGCAGATCTTCGATGCCCGCGAGCATGTGCTGCTGCCGGGCCTGATCAACACCCATCATCACTTCTACCAAACCCTGACCCGCGCCTGGGCGCCGGTGGTCAACCAGCCGCTGTTCCCCTGGCTGAAAACCCTGTACCCGGTCTGGGCCCGGCTGACTCCGGAAAAGCTCGCTCTGGCCACCAAGGTTGCCCTGGCCGAGTTGCTGCTGTCGGGCTGCACCACCGCCGCCGACCATCACTACCTGTTCCCCGACGGCCTGGAAAACGCCATCGACGTGCAAGTCGAAAGCGTGCGTAAACTGGGCATGCGCGCCATGCTCACCCGCGGCTCGATGAGCCTTGGCGAAAAGGACGGCGGCCTGCCACCGCAACAGACCGTGCAAGAGGGCCAGGTGATTCTCGACGACAGTCAGCGCCTGATCCGGCAGTACCACCAGCGAGGTGATGGCGCGCAGATCCAGATCGCCCTGGCGCCCTGCTCACCGTTCTCGGTGACCCCGGAAATCATGGCCGCCAGCGCGGAAATGGCCGAGGCCCTGGATGTACGCCTGCACACTCACCTCGCCGAAACCCTCGACGAAGAAGACTTCTGCCTGCAGCGTTTCGGCCTGCGCACCGTGGATTACCTGGACAGCGTCGGCTGGCTCGGCCCCCGTACCTGGCTGGCCCACGGCATCCATTTCAACCCCGATGAAATTGCCCGCCTCGGCGTCGCCGGCACCGGTATCTGCCATTGTCCGAGTTCCAACATGCGCCTGGCCTCGGGCATCTGCCCCAGTATCGAACTGACCGACGCGGGTGCGCTGTTCGGGCTGGGGGTAGATGGCTCGGCGTCCAACGACGCCTCGAACATGATCCTCGAAGCACGCCAGGCGCTGTACATCCAACGCCTGCGTTACGGCGCCGAGCAGATCACCCCGGAGCGCGTCTTGGGCTGGGCGACCCGGGGTTCGGCGAGCCTGTTGGGCCGCACCGACATCGGCGAACTGACAGTGGGCAAGCAGGCCGACCTGGCCTTGTTCAAGCTCGATGAGCTGCGTTTCTCGGGCAGCCATGATCCGCTTTCGGCGCTGCTGTTGTGCGGCGCGGATCGGGCGGATCGGGTCATGATTGGCGGCAAGTGGCGGGTGATCGATGGTCAAGTCGAAGGGCTGGACCTGAAGAACCTGATCGCCGATCACAGCCAGGCGGCGCGGCACCTGATCGCCGGTAGCTGATCCTTGCTTGCAGCGGCGAGGGAGCGATCCCTCGCCTTCGCATCGAGCGCAATCAGAGTGAGGAAACATGTTAGTTTTGCGCCCCCGAACGAGCCGCTTCAAGGACATTAGGTGAGACACAAACACGGACTGGCGCTCTGCATCGCGCTGCTGATTTCAGGCTGCGAGAAACAGGCAGTTGCTGGCCCGCCCAGCAAGGTGTTGTCACCTGGAAAAGTGGCAGAAATTGCTTCGACCATCAGCCGCAAATACCCGGACCTTTCCCCGCAAACCCGCGAGGCCGTGCTCAATACGGTCGTGCGCTCGATCGACAACATGGTGCGGATTGAAGGTGGCGAATTCCAGATGGGTGATTTCGGCTGGCCCCGTGGCTTCGACCCACAGGCCTTGTGCCAATGGCCCTGTGGCGTGGACCCGGCAAACATGGAGCGGATCAGCCTCGACGTCGACGACGACTTCGTGCACCCGGTCAAATTGAGCAGCTATTACCTGTCCTCGCTGCAAACCACACTGGGCGACTTCGATCTGTTCTTCCTGGCGCAAGGCAAGCCGCTATTCGACGAAAAACTGCGTAACCGCGCAGAGATGAAACACCTCTACCAGGAAAACCTGCCCGCCCCGGCTTCACGAGATTGGCAAGAAGCCAAGGATTATTGTGGCTGGCTGGCAGACCTCAGCGGCTACCCCATCGACCTTCCGACCGAGGCCCAATGGGAATATGCGGCGCGTAACCGTGGCCAGTCGGTGATGTTCGCCACCGACAACGGCAACCTGGATTACGGCCGCAACTTTCCAGCACCTGACGACAATCAGCCGTTCGCCGTGGACAGGTTTGCACCCAACCCTCTGGGCCTCTACAACCTCACCGGCAATGCCAGTGAATGGGTCAACGATTGGTACGACAAACACTACTACCGTGAATCGCCCGTGGAGAACCCGCAAGGGCCTGAAACAGGCATTAATCGGGCACAACGTGGCGCCAACAACCAGATTGCTAACGACCCGACCTTTTCACCTTCGGCCAGCACCGTGCGCCGTTGGCGGTGGGGGGTCCTATCGCCCTGGAATGCCCCCGGTGTGAGTTTCCGCTGTGCCATCCAGTCCGCCCAGGCGCTTTAGAGCCCCAGCAACGACAGCATGATGAAGGTGGCAAACAGGACGAAGTGGGTCATGCCCTCGATGGCATTGGTTTCACCGTCGTTGAGGTTGATGGCGCTGACGATCAGGGTGATGAACACCATCACCGTCTGCACCGGGGTCATGGCCATCTGGAACGGCTGGCCGGTGTACAGGGCCATGGCCTCCATCACCGGCACCGTGAGGATCACCGTCGACAGTGACGCTCCCAGGGCCACGTTGACCACCGACTGCATGCGGTTGGCCAAGGCCGCGCGCAGGGCAGTGAGAATTTCCGGCGCAGCGGAAATCGCCGCCACCAGGATCGCCGTGATCACCGGCGGCGCGCCCGTGCCTTCCAGGCCCAGGTCCAGGGTCTTGGACATCACCTCGGCCAGGGCACCGATCACCACCACCCCGAACACCAGGATGCCGATGCTCCAGCCCAGGTTGATGGTGGCGGGCTGTTCCTGGCTTTCCTTGTTGCGACGCTTTTCCGGGTAGCTGTAGCTGAAGAAATAGCTATGGGGCCCGACCTGCATACGCAGGAACAAGGTGTAGAGCACCACCATGGCGCCGATGGTGAAGGCCGAGTAAACCTTCCAGTCGGCCTCGGGGATGAACTCCGGCACCACCATCGACACCCCCATGGCGGTGAGAATCATCACGCTGTAGGTGCGTGCCGAATCGTCGTTGTAGGGCTGCTCGCCATGCTTGATGCCGCCCATCAGCGCGGCCAGGCCGAGGATGCCGTTGATGTCCAGCATCACCGCCGAATAGATGGTGTCGCGCACCAGGGTCGGCGAAGCATGGTTGCTCATCATGATCGCCAGGATCACCACCTCCACCAGCACTGCGGCCAGGGTCAGGATCATGCTGCCGTAGGGGTCGCCGACCTTTTCCGCCAGCAGTTCGGCGTGGTGGGCGACACGCATCGAGGCGACGACGATAAAGCCGATCAGCACCAGCCCGGACAGCAGGGCGATGCCCTGGCCGCTGCCCAGCAGCAGGTGTTCGAGAGGGTAGGCGGCCACGGCGGCCAAGAGCGCAAGCAGTAGAAACCGTTCTTGCTTGAGGGAAGTGAGCATTGCAGTCCTTTGACGGAATAAAAAACGAGTACAGGAGATGACTGAAAGACCGTACCGAGTCACTAACGTTTCGTTACAAGTGCGCGCACCAACCTCAGGCACCACGCCCCGGCATGGCCCCTGAGAACAGCCCCGCTCCGTAGGAGCTGGCTTGCCAGCGAAATGGCCACCACCAATCCCCTGTAAAAACCGGCTCGCCGGCGAAGAAGCCTCTTTGTTGTCCTGTTGGTCAGCTATTTGCATTGCCCTCCAACGCCTGCCGCCTCAGCCAACCCGATAACCACATGGAGCTCCAATTCATGCACAAACGCCCGTTGTCCACATTGCTCTGCAGCCTGGTCGCCGTCATCGGCCTGTGTGCCAGCCTCGGCGCCAGCGCCGCCGATCCGCTGAAGGTCGGCTTCGTCTATATCGGCCCCATCGGCGACCACGGCTGGACCTACCAGCATGAACAGGGACGCAAGGCACTGATGGAAAAGTTCGGTGAGCAGATCAAGACCAACTACGTGGAAAACGTCGCCGAGGGCGCCGATGCCGAGCGGGTGATCCGCAACATGGCCAAGGACAACTACGACCTGATCTTCACCACCTCCTTCGGCTACATGAACCCCACCCTGAAAGTCGCCAAACAATTCCCCAAGGTGACCTTCGAACACGCCACCGGCTACAAGCAGGACAAGAACCTCGGCACCTACCTGGCGCGCACCTACGAGGGCCGTTATGTCGGCGGCTTCCTCGCGGCGAAGATGACCAAGAGCAAGAAGATCGGCTATGTCGCCTCCTTCCCGATCCCGGAAGTGATCCGCGACATCAACGCCATCCAGCTGGCCCTGAACAAATACAACCCGGGCACCGAGATCAAGGTGGTGTGGGTCAACTCCTGGTTCGACCCGGGCAAGGAAGCCGACGCCGCCAACGCCCTGATCGACCAGGGCGCCGACGTGATCTTCCAGCACACCGACAGCCCGGCGCCGATCCAGGCCGCGGAACGCCGTGGCGTATATGCCGTGGGCTACGCCTCGGACATGGCCCACTTCGGGCCCAAGGCGGTGCTGACCTCCATCGTCAACAACTGGGGCCCGCACTATATCCAGGCCACCCAGGGGGTGATGGACCACAGCTGGAAATCCCAGGACTACTGGGGCGGCCTGAAAGAAGGTACGGTTGAGTTGCCCCTCAGCGACCTGCTGCCGGCCCCGGTGAAAACCCAGGCCGAGCAGATCATCGCCAGCATCAAGAGCGGTGAGTTCCACCCCTTCAGCGGCCCGATCAAGGACCAGGCCGGGGTGGTAAAAATCGCCGCTGGGGTCAGCGCCAGCAATGCCGACCTGGCCTCGATGAACTACTACGTGGAAGGCATGCAGGCGGACATCCCGAAGTAATCCGCGAGCCGCTGCCGGCACCTTCGGCAGCGGCAACAGACCGCCAACAGGATGGGAGCATTTCATGAACCAACTGCCGATCATCGACATCAGCCCGCTGTATCAAGAGCAGCAGCCCGGCTGGGACAGCGTGGCCCAAGCCATTGACCGCGCCTGCCGCGAGTGGGGGTTCTTCTATATCAAGGGCCACCCCATCAGCCCGCAGCGCATCGAGCAACTGCTGGCCAGCGCCCGGCAGTTCTTCGCCCTGCCCACGGCCGAGAAACTCAAGATCGACATCACCCAGAGCCGCCATCATCGCGGCTACGGCGCCATCGCCACCGAGCAGTTGGACCCGAGCAAACCCAGCGACCTCAAGGAAACCTTCGACATGGGCCTGCACTTGCCGGCCGAGCACCCGGAGGTGCTGGCCGGCAAGCCCCTGCGCGGGCCCAATCGCCACCCCCAACTGCCCGGCTGGCAAGCCCTGCTGGAGCAGCACTACCAGGACATGCAGGCCCTGGCCCAGACCCTGCTGCGGGCCATGACCCTGGCCCTGGGCATCGAGCGCGACTTCTTCGACCGGCGCTTCCAGGACCCGGTCAGCGTGCTGCGGCTGATCCACTATCCGCCGCGCCACACCGCCAGCAGCGAGCAACAGCAAGGCGCCGGCGCCCACACCGACTACGGCTGCATCACCCTGCTCTACCAGGACGCCGCCGGTGGCTTGCAAGTGCGCAACGTCCAGGGCCAATGGATCGACGCGCCGCCCATCGAGGGCACCTTCGTGGTCAACCTCGGCGACATGATGGCGCGCTGGAGCAACGACCGTTACCTGTCAACTCCCCATCGAGTCATCAGCCCCCTCGGGGTGGATCGCTACTCCATGCCGTTCTTCGCCGAACCGCACCCGGACACCCCCATCGAATGCCTGCCCGGCTGCCAGGAGGCCGGGCACCCGGCCAAGTACCCAGCGACCACCTGTGGCGAATTCCTGCTTTCGCGCTTTGCCGACACCTACGCCTATCGCCGGGAGCAGGAGCAGGCCTGAGTGCCACCCGGTCAGGTTTTGCCGAATATTTGCGCCGCCAGATGTAGAATGGCGGCTTTTTCGGGCCCGGTGAAAACCTGGCGCAAGCCGCACGCCGCCGTCAGTTCCCCGCAGAAGGGCACGGCCGTGGCAGCGCATCACCCTTGCAGCGCCCGCCTGCACCTGATGAGACACCACCATGTATGACTGGCTGAACGCCTTGCCCAAGGCCGAATTACACCTGCACCTGGAAGGTTCCCTGGAACCGGAACTGCTGTTCGCCCTGGCCGAACGCAACAAGATCGCCCTGCCCTGGAGCGACGTCGAAACCCTGCGCAAGGCCTACGCCTTCAACAACCTGCAGGAATTCCTCGACCTGTATTACCAGGGCGCCGACGTGCTGCGCACCTCCCAGGACTTCTACGACCTGACCTGGGCCTACCTGCTGCGCTGCAAAGAGCAGAACGTGATCCACACCGAGCCGTTCTTCGATCCGCAGACCCACACCGACCGTGGCGTGCCCTTCGAAGTGGTGCTCAACGGCATCGCCAGCGCGCTCAAAGACGGCGAGCAGCAACTGGGTATTACCAGCGGCCTGATCCTCAGTTTCCTGCGTCACCTGAGCGAGGACGAAGCGCAGAAGACCCTCGACCAGGCACTGCCATTCCGTGATGCCTTCGTTGCCGTGGGCCTGGACAGCTCGGAAATGGGTCACCCACCGAGCAAGTTCCAGCGGGTCTTCGACCGTGCCCGCAGCGAAGGCTTCCTGACCGTGGCCCACGCCGGCGAAGAAGGCCCGCCCGAGTACATCTGGGAAGCCCTGGACCTGCTGAAGATCCAGCGTATCGACCACGGCGTACGGGCCTTCGAAGACGAGCGGTTGATGCAGCGGATCATCGACGAACAGATCCCGCTCACTGTGTGCCCGCTGTCCAACACCAAGCTCTGCGTGTTCGACCACATGTCCCAGCACAACATCCTCGAGATGCTTGAGCGCGGGGTGAAGGTCACGGTCAACTCCGATGACCCGGCCTACTTCGGCGGCTACGTCACCGAGAACTTCCACGCCCTGCACACCCACCTGGGCATGACCCAGGACCAGGCCCGACGCCTGGCGCAGAACAGCCTGGATGCACGACTGGTCAAGCCGTAACGCCCCTCACCGGCACACCGGCGCCTACACAAGCCTGTAGGAGCCGGCTTGCCGGCGAATCTCGGATTCCCACCTCGCTCAACGCCTCAAGCGTCCCGCCCTAGCGCGGGCGCCGCACGCTAATCTCGGCGCAGCGGGCCTGGAGCATGTCCCGCAGCAACTTCACCGGTTTGCTCAGTTGGGCCCGATGGGCACACAGCAGATTCAGCGGCGCGCGCTCGCATTGCAGCTCCGGCAGGAGAATCCGCAGGCGCCCCTCCAGCACATCGGCGGCCACATCCAGCCAGGACTTGTAGGCAATCCCTTCCCCGGCCACCGCCCAGCGCCGCACCACATCGGCATCGTCGCTCAGGCGGTCGCCGCCGACGGTGAGGCTGACCTCACGCTTGCCGTCGGCAAAGCTCCAGTGATCGTGAATCCGGCTGTCGAGCATGTACAGCAGGCAATTGTGCTGGGCCAGTTGCTCCAGGTGGCGCGGCTCGCCATGCCGGGCCAGGTAGCCGGGGGCGGCGCACAGCACCCGGCGATTGTCCGAGGCCACCGGCAGCGCCACCAGGCTCGAATCCTCCGGCTCGCCGTAACGCAGGGCGATATCCACCGGCTGGCGAAACAGGTCGGCGATGCGGTCGCCCAGCAACAGGCGCACGCTGAGTTGCGGGTGCTCGCGCTGGAATTGGTCGAGCCAGGGCAGCAACCGGTTACGGCCGAAATCCGACGGTGCGGAGAGCTGCAACACGCCGCTGACCTGATCCTGGCCGGAGGCCAGCAAGCGCCGCCCTTCATCCAGGTTGCTCAAGGCGGCGCGGGCGTATGCAAGAAAGCCCTCACCTTCGGCGGTCAGGCGCAGGCTGCGGGTCGAGCGGGCCAGCAAACGCGCCCCCAGGTGTTGCTCGATGCGCTTGAGGGCAGCGCTGGCCACCGCCGGCGACAAGTCCATGACCCGGGCCGCCGCCGACAGGCTGCCCAGGTCGGCGGCACGCACAAACAACTGCAGGTCATCGAAGCGCAGCATGGATTGGCCTTGGATTATCAAAAAAATATTGAAAGAGACTGCTCTTTTAGCCGGTTTTACCTGGGAGAGAAATAGCCAATCATCTCGCCATCGCTCAAGCCGCCGAGGAACGCCCCATGTCCCAAGCCTTCACCGCCATCGCCACCCTGATCGCCAGGCCCGGCCAGCACAACCTGCTCAAGCACGCGCTCAGCGCCCTGGTCGGACCCAGCCGGGAAGAAGCCGGCTGCCAGTACTACATGCTGCACGAGGCTGCCGCGCAGCCAGGCAGCTTCTATGTGCTGGAACGCTGGGACGATGAAGCGGCCCTGGAATTTCACAACCAGACCGCGCACTTCCAGCACTTCATTGCCCAGACCCGCGAGGCCATCGAGCACTTCGAGCTCAAGCGCCTGCAACTGATCCTCTGACCCTCTATTCACCCGCCTCAGGAATCCATCATGAAAGCCATCGCCTACTACCACTCCCTGCCAATCAGCGACCCGCTATCGCTGCAGGACATTCAACTGCCGGAACCGCTGCCCGGCCCCCGCGACCTGCTGGTGGAGGTCAAGGCCATCTCGGTCAACCCGGTGGACACCAAGGTGCGCCAGAACGTCCAGCCCGAAGAGGGCGCCGCCAAGGTGCTGGGCTGGGATGTGGCCGGGGTGGTCAAGGCCGTGGGCAGCCAGGTCAGCCTGTTCAAGGTCGGCGACCGGGTGTTCTACGCCGGCTCCATCGCCCGCGCCGGCGGCAACAGCGAACTGCACACCGTGGATGAGCGGATTGTCGGCCATATGCCCAAGAGCCTGGATTTCGCCGCCGCTGCCGCCCTGCCGCTGACCGCGATCACCGCCTGGGAACTGCTGTTCGAACGCCTGCAGATCCGCCAGGCACCGAGTGATGAGGGCCAGAGCCTGCTGATCGTCGGCGCCGCTGGTGGGGTCGGTTCGATCCTCACCCAACTGGCCCGCCAGCTCACCGGCCTCAAGGTGATCGGCAGTGCGTCACGGCCACAGACCCAGGCCTGGGTCCGCGAGCTGGGCGCCCATGCGGTGGTGGATCACAGCCAGCCGCTGAGCACCGAACTCAAGCGCATCGGCATCAATCAGGTGACCCACGTCGCCAGCCTGACCCAGACCGACACTCACTTCGAACAACTGGTGGAAGCCCTGGCGCCCCAGGGCAAGCTGGCGCTGATCGACGACCCGAAAAGCCTCGACGTGACCCAGCTCAAGCGCAAGAGCCTGTCGCTGCACTGGGAGTTCATGTACACCCGCTCGCTGTTCGAAACCGCCGATATGCAAGAGCAGCATGTGCTGCTCAACAAGGTTGCCGAGCTGATCGATGCCGGCACCCTGAAGACCACCCTCGGCGAGCATTTCGGCCAGATCAACGCGGCCAATCTGCGTCGCGCCCACGCCCTGCTGGAGAGCGGCACGGCGCGCGGCAAGATCGTTCTGGAAGGTTTCTAAGGCGGCAGCGGACGGTGGCCAGCGTGCGACAACAGCGCTGGCCGCCGTCAGTCCGAGAGTTGATTTCGGTCATATTCATGACCGTATTCAGGATTACACTGGGGCCCCTTGCAGCGCAGTCTTTTACCGTTAGGAGGTCAGCAATGAAGATCCTGATAAAAGAATTGGCACAACCCCAGGGCTCTCAATGGCAGGTCCGTCTCGACCAGCATGTAGTGACATTCCGCAGTGAAGCCGAGGCCCGAGCCTTCACCCAGACCCTGCAGGCACGTCTGCAAGCCCCCCACCAGATTCCCCAGAGCCAGCGCGCCGTCGGCTGACTCAGAGCTCGGCGGCTTCCAGCGCCCGGGCATTCTGCAAACGCCGGGTCATCACCGCCATGCTCACCGCCAGAATTCCGCACAGGCTGATGACCATGGCCATCGGCATGGCGCTGCCGTCGTGCAACACCCCCACCAGATAGGCCGCGCCCGCCGCCACGCTGAACTGCAGGCAGCCGAGCATCGCCGAGGCGCTGCCAGCCCGGGCGCCCTGGCCGTTCATGGCACAGGCCGCGGCATTGGGGATGATGCAGCCCAGGCTGGCGATGCACACGAACAGCGGCAGCAGCAGTGGCCACAGCGCCTGGGTGTGCAAGGCACTGATGCCCAGCAGGGTCAGGCCCGCTGCCAGGTAGATCCACACCGTACGCGCCAGCAGGAAGGCCGGCCCGCGCTTGGCCAGCAAGCGGGCATTGACCTGCGCCACCAGGATGAAGCCACCGGCATTGATGCCGAAGAACCAGCCGAAGTGCTCCGCCGGCACGCCGTAGAGCTTGATCAGGACAAAGGGTGAACCGGCGATATAGGAAAACATCCCGGCGATGGCGATGCCGCCGGTCAGGGCGTGGCCGAGAAATACCCGATCCGCCAGCAGCAGGCGGTACTGGTGCAACGCCCCGGACAACGGCAGGCGCGGGCGCGTGGCCGGCATGCTTTCCGGTAGCCCCAGGGCCACCGCCAGGCCGGACAGGGCACTGAACAGCGTGAGCATGATGAAGATCGACTGCCAGCCATAGAGGTTGACCAGCAGGCCGCCGAGCATCGG
Source organism: Pseudomonas sp. NFXW11 (assembly GCF_049887815.1). Classification (NCBI taxonomy): domain Bacteria; kingdom Pseudomonadati; phylum Pseudomonadota; class Gammaproteobacteria; order Pseudomonadales; family Pseudomonadaceae; genus Pseudomonas; species Pseudomonas sp. NFXW11. The sequence continues at coordinate 22,320 of NZ_JAGEKI010000003.1, forward strand.
CGCGAGGATCGGTGCCAGGCCCATCACCAGCATCAGTTGCGAGAACACCTTGGCCGAGCCCACCGCGTCGCATTTGTCGCTGACCACGGCACGGGAGATCACCATGCCGGCGCAGCCCCCCAGGGCCTGGACGAAGCGCGCAGCGATCAGCCACTCCAGGCTCGGCGCATAGGCGCAGGCCAGCGAAGCCAGGGTGAACAGCCCGACACCGACCAGCAACGGCAGGCGCCGACCAAAACGGTCGGCCACCGGGCCATAGGCCAGCTGGCCGATGGACAGGCCGAGGAAATAGGCCGCCAGGGTCAACTGCACATGTTTTTCATCGGTGCCGAAGGCCTGGGCCATTGCCGGGAAAGCCGGCAGGTAGAAATCGATGGCCAGAGGGCCGAAGGCGCTCAGGGCACCGAGAATCAGAATTGTGCGGAGGTTCATGGCATCCAGGCGAGCGTTGGTCAGCGGCCTGACAGTTTATCCCCGCGTGGACGCCTTGAACATTCCGATAGGTCGCTAACGATCAAAAAGACTCAAGCCACCTGCACCTCATAGCCTTCCTCGCCGATCAGGCTGATCACCTCGTCGCTGGACAAGCGGCTCTCCACCCCCACTTCCTTGGCCGCCAGATCCACCCGCACCGCCGCCGCCGGGTCCTTGTTCTGCAGTGCGGCAGTAATGGCCCGTACGCAGTGACCGCAGGACATGCCTTGAACCTTGAATACTTGCATCTCGCTTCTCCTGTATTGGGATGCACCGAGTCTTGTCCTTGCCACCATGGCAAGGTCAAGTTCCTGTGTGAGCTGCCGGGCTGGAAATCGGCGCCGCGCTCGGCCAAGCTGCACGTCTTACGACAACACAGCGGGAGATTCAGCCATGCGCTGGTCAACTTTCAGCCTCGTCGGCCTGCTCGGCCTGTTCGCGGCAACCTCACCGGCACTGGCCGCCGGCGAAGACTACGGCGTACTGATCATTTCCAGGGAGCGGCTGGAAGTCGCCACCTCCTGCGAGATCGGCCTGTACATCCAGGATCAGCTCGCCGGCCGCCTGTTCCAGGAGCAGACCACTTCCTTCAACCTGCCGCCAGGCAAGGTCTCGCTGCGCCTGAAGCTGCTGCCGGGCCAGGCCCCGGGCTGCAACCCGGGCCTGCTCGCCCCGGGTTCCCAGGACGTCACCCTGCGCGCCGGCGACGTGCTCAAGTTCCGTATCGCCGCCAACGCCTCGGGCATGTACCTCAAGCCCACCGCCCTGGGCTACTGACGCCCCGCACCCTGCATGCCTCGCGTTCGATGCCGCGAGGCATGGCCAGGCTCTCGCGCCCCGCCCCTGGGACAAAATGAAGCACCCCTGCGCCAGCCCCTTGACCTTGCCTACATGGCAAGGTTGATCCTGTGGGCAACTTTTACAGGGAGTGTCAGCCATGCCTGAATCAACCACCTTCGACCTGCCGATTGCCGGCATGACCTGCGCCAGCTGTGCCGGACGCGTGGAGCGGGCCCTGGGCAAAGTCGCGGGTACCGGCGCGGTCAGCGTCAACCTGGCCACGGAACAGGCCCGGGTCGAAGCGCCGGGCAACAGCCTGCCGGCCTTGCTCGCCGCCGTGGAGAACGCCGGCTACAGCGTGCCGGTGCACAGCCTTGAACTGAGCATCGGCGGCATGACCTGCGCCACCTGCGCCGGCCGCGTGGAGCGAGCCCTGAACAAGCTGCCCGGGGTGCGCAGCGCCAGCGTCAACCTGGCCACCGAGCGGGCCCACCTGGAACTGCTGGGGCAGGTCGAGCCAAGCCTGCTGATCGATGCCGTGACCCGGGCCGGCTATTCCGCCACCCTGTGGCAGGCCGAACAGGTACATAGCGACGACCCGCAGCAGCACCTGCGGCGCGAACGCTGGAGCCTGGTGCTGGCGATTCTCCTGGCCCTGCCGCTGGTGCTGCCGATGCTGGTGCAACCCTTCGGCCTGCACTGGATGCTGCCGGCCTGGGCCCAGTTCGCCCTGGCCACCCCGGTGCAGTTCATCTTCGGTGCACGCTTCTATGTAGCGGCCTGGAAAGCCGTGCGCGCCGGCAGTGGCAACATGGACCTGCTGGTGGCCCTGGGCACCAGCGCCGGTTATGGCCTGAGCCTGTACGAATGGGCCCAGGCCCCCGCCGGCAGCATGCCGCACCTGTACTTCGAGGCCTCGGCGGTGGTGATCGCCCTGGTGCTGCTGGGCAAGTACCTGGAAAGCCGCGCCAAGCGCCAGACCGCCAGCGCCATCCGCGCCCTGGAAGCCCTGCGCCCCGAACGGGCGATCCAGGTCATCGACGGACGCGAGCAGGACGTGGCCATCAGTGCCCTGCGCCTGAACGACCTGGTGCAGGTCAAGCCCGGCGAGCGCTTCCCGGTGGACGGCGAGGTCATCGAAGGCCAGAGCCATGCCGACGAAGCCCTGATCAGCGGTGAAAGCCTGCCGGTGCCCAAGCAGCCCGGGGACAAGGTCACCGGCGGCGCCATCAACGGCGAAGGCCGGCTGCTGGTGCGCACCCTGGCCCTGGGTGCGGAAACCGTGCTGGCGCGGATCATCCGCCTGGTGGAAGACGCCCAGGCCGGCAAGGCGCCGATCCAGAAACTGGTGGATAAGGTCAGCCAGGTATTCGTGCCCAGCGTGCTGGTGCTGGCGCTGATCACCCTAGTGGGCTGGTGGCTGTACGGCGCGCCGTTGGAAACCGCAGTGATCAACGCCGTGGCGGTACTGGTGATCGCCTGCCCCTGCGCCCTGGGGCTGGCCACACCGACGGCGATCATGGCCGGCACCGGGGTGGCCGCGCGCCACGGCATCCTGATCAAGGATGCCGAAGCCCTGGAGCGGGCCCACGAAGTCAGCGCGGTGGTCTTCGACAAGACCGGCACCCTGACTTCCGGCACTCCGCGCATCGCCCATATGCAGGCCCTGGAAAACGATGAAAACCACCTGCTGCAACTGGCCGGCGCCCTGCAGCGCGGCAGCGAACACCCGCTGGCCAAGGCCGTGCTGGACCAGTGCCAGGACCGCCAGCTGGCGGTGGCCGATGTCAGCGCCAGCCAGTCCCTCACCGGACGCGGCATCGCCGGCACCCTGGACGGCCGCCAACTGGCCCTGGGTAACCGTCGCCTGCTGGAAGAAAGCGGCCTGGCCCCGGGCAGCCTGGCCCAGGCGGCCAAGGACTGGGAGCACGAAGGCCGGACCCTGTCCTGGCTGATCGAGCAAAACCCGCAACCCCGGGTGCTGGGCCTGTTCGCCTTTGGCGACACCCTCAAGCCCGGCGCCCAGCAAGCGGTGCAGCAACTCAATGCGCGGCATATCAGCAGCCATCTGCTGACCGGCGACAACCGCGGCAGCGCCAGGGTGGTGGCCGAGGCCCTGGGCATTGAGGACGTGCACGCCGAAGTGCTGCCGGCGGACAAGGCGGCCACTGTGGCCGAGCTGAAAAAGACCGGGGTGGTGGCCATGGTCGGTGACGGCATCAACGATGCCCCGGCCCTGGCCGCGGCGGATATCGGCATCGCCATGGGCGGCGGTACCGACGTGGCCATGCACGCGGCGGGCATCACCCTGATGCGTGGCGATCCACGGCTGATTCCGGCGGCCCTGGAGATCAGCCGCAAGACCTACGCGAAGATCCGCCAGAACCTGTTCTGGGCCTTCGTCTACAACCTGATCGGCATCCCGCTGGCGGCCTTCGGCCTGCTCAACCCGGTGCTGGCCGGGGCGGCCATGGCCTTGTCCAGCGTCAGCGTGGTAAGCAATGCGCTACTGTTGAAAACCTGGAAACCCCAAGACGTGGAGAACGCCGAATGAACATCGGCCAAGCAGCCAGCAAGAGTGGCCTGAGCGCCAAGATGATCCGTTACTACGAATCCATCGGCCTGCTCAAGCCAGCCCATCGCAGCGACAGCGGCTACCGCCTGTACGGTACCGACGACCTGCACAGCCTGGCCTTCATCAAGCGCTCCCGGGACCTGGGGTTTTCCCTGGAAGAAGTCGGCAAGCTGCTGACCCTGTGGCAGGACCGGCAGCGCGCCAGCGCCGATGTGAAGGCCCTGGCCCGCCAGCATATCGATGAGCTGAACCGCAAGATCGTTGAACTGGCGGGGCTGCGCGACACCCTGCAAGACCTGGTGGAGCATTGCCAGGGCGACCATCGCCCGGACTGCCCGATCCTCAAGGAGCTGGCCTCCGGCAGTTGCTGCGGCACTGAATCGCGGGCATGAAAAATCCGGCCTTGTAGGCCGGATTTTTTTACTGCATCCAGGGCGGCGGTGGTGGTTCCGCCGAGGCGCCTGCAGGCGCTTCGTCAGCCGCACGCATGGCCCGGCGTCGCTCCTCGTCGAACCGCGCCGATTCGATCTCACGCATCACACTGCCGACATCCGCCAACTCTTCAGGGTCGTCGAACTCGCCGCTCAACACGCTGCCCGGGTGCAAGGTGCCGGCCTCATACAGGGCCCACATTTCCTTGGCATAACGGGTGCGCTTGAGCTCCGGGGCAAAACGTCCGAAATAGGACGCCATATTGCCCACGTCACGCTCGAGCATGCTGAAGGCGTGGTTGTTGCCTGCCGCATCCACCGCCTGGGGCAGGTCGATGATCACCGGACCTTCCGGTGTCAGCAGCACGTTGAACTCGGACAGGTCACCGTGCACCAGGCCGGTACACAACATCAGCACGATCTGCGAAATCAGGAAGGCGTGATACTCACGGGCCTGCTCCGGCTCCAGCACCACATCGTTGAGCCGTGGCGCGGCGTCACCATACTCGTCGGCCACCAGCTCCATCAGCAACACGCCCTCGAGGAAGTCGAACGGCTTGGGCACCCGTACCCCGGCATTGGCCAGGCGGAACAGGGCCGCCACTTCGGCGTTCTGCCAAGCGTCTTCAGCCTCCTTGCGGCCGAACTTCGAGCCCTTGGCCATGGCCCGCGCCTGGCGGCTGTTGCGCACCTTGCGCCCCTCCTGATACTCCGCCGCCTGGCGGAAACTGCGTTTGTTGGCCTCCTTGTAAACCTTGGCGCAACGCAGCTCGTTGCCGCAGCGCACCACATACACAGCTGCCTCTTTGCCACTCATGAGCGGACGCAGCACTTCGTCTACCAGACCGTCTTCAATCAGCGGTTCAATGCGTTTTGGAGTCTTCATCAGCTTTTATTCTGGGTTCCTTAGGTAGCAAAAACGGTGACCAAACACGCGAAAGTCATTCGTTATACGGCAATCCTCCCACCCCGGGAAAGGGTTGCCGAGCAGCGACCTGCAGCAATGCAGCCCCTGTGCCAGGTCCCTGGCGCCGGCCCAAGGATCATAGCCCAGCCCCCAGGGCACCTTGAGCGAGGTTTTTTCCTGCAACGGCTCAATATTCCCTCGCCGCAGCCGAAGCCCTCAGAGACACAGGGAGTTTGTCCGACAATCCAATAAAGACGTCAGCTGACGGCCAAGGTTCGATTGCCGTCCATTTGATCTCATGCCCAGGGATGGCAACCCGCATCATCTTTCAAGCTGCCCGATAAATCCGCGAGTCGCCTGTACTTCGTGGTCTGATAAAAAACTGGAGCGCGGATGAATATCAAACAGAAACTGACCTGGGCCTTCGCCGTTATCGCCTGCCTGCCCGTGGTGCTGGTGGCCACGCTGGTAGTGATCAATTTGCGCAGCGATGCCCAAGACTCCTTTATCGACAGCAGCGGTCGCGAGATCCGCCAAGTGGCCAACGCCATGCAGCTGTTTTTCCAGGGTATCAGCCAGAACATCGATTACCTGGCGGCGCAACCCCTGCTCACCCAGGCCGGCGACAACCTCAAGACCTGGATGAGCGCCGATGCCGCCAAGGCACCGGAAGGCGAGCAAGACAAACGCATCTTCGAGCTGTTCGCCGCCATGGCGGCCAGCCATCCCGCTTACTCCTATGTGTCCTATGGCGTGAGCAACGGCGGCTACGTTTCCTGGCCCGCCGACCTCAAGCTGGCCAACTACGACCCACGGGTACGTCCCTGGTACAAGACCGCCCTGGCCAACCCGGGCAAGACCTTGCGCACCGATGCCTATTACTGGGCCAGCGACGATGCGGTGCTGGTCAGCACCGTGCGCTCCCTGGGCAACCAGCTGGGGCCACAGGGCGGTGTGGTCGCGGTCGACGTATCGCTCAAGCAGCTCACCGAGATCGTCAAGCAGATCAAGCTCGGCGAATCCGGCTACCTGATGCTGATGGAAAACAACGGCACCGTGCTGGTGGACCCCAAGCAGCCAGAGCACAACTTCAAGGCCCTGGGCAGCCTCGGCGACGGCTACGCGCAGTTGGCCAAGGCCGGCAAGGGCCTGGTACGAATCGAGCTGGGCGGCGAACACTACATGGCCAACGTCTGGCCCTCGGAGCAACTGGGCTGGACCTTTATCGGCCTGATCAAGGAAAGCGAAGTCATGGGTTCGGCGACCCAGCTGACCTGGGTCATCGCGGTGATCGCCGGGGTCCTGGCCTTGCTGTTCGCGGTGGTCGGGGCCAGCTTCGCCAGCCTCATCGTGCGGCCGATCCGCGGCGTGGCCAGTGGCCTGGAAGGCATCGCCCAGGGTGAAGGCGACCTGACCCACAACCTGGACATCCGCGGCCGCGATGAAACCGCGCAACTGGCCAACTGGTTCAACCAGTTCCTCGCGGCGATCCGCAGCCTGATCCAGAACATCGGCCAGGCGGCGCAGAAGATCCTCGCCACATCGCAGTCCTCGACCCAGGTTTCCAACGATATGGCCGAAGCCGCCGGGCGCCAGCGCGAAGCGGTGGACATGGTCTCCACCGCCTTCCACGAAATGGTCGCCACGGCCAACGAAGTCGCCCGCTCCTGCAGCCAGGCCGCCGAGTCGGCGGACAGCGGCCAGCGCCAGGCCCGGGAAGGCCAGCAGCAGATCGACGACGCGGTACACAGCGTCGACCGCCTGAGCCAGGAAATCGAACAGTCGGCGCAGTCGATGCAGCAGCTGGAGCGCGACAGTACCGATATCCAGTCGATCCTCGGCACCATCCGCTCGATCGCCGAGCAGACCAACCTGCTGGCCCTCAACGCCGCCATCGAAGCGGCCCGAGCCGGTGAGCAGGGCCGGGGCTTCGCCGTGGTCGCCGATGAAGTGCGGGCCCTGGCCAAGCGCACCGCCGACTCCACCGCCGAGATCGACGGGCTGCTGGGCAACCTGGCCAAACGCACCAGCTCGGTGACCCAGCAGATGCATGCCAGCCTGGAGGTGTCCCAGCAGTCGGTGCAGCGCATTGGCCTGGCGCGCAACAGCTTCGGGCAGATCCGCGAATCGGTGGACGTGATCCGCGACATGAACACCCAGATCGCCACCGCCGCCGAAGAGCAGCATCAGGTGGCGGAAGACATCAACCGGCACATCAGCCAGATCCACGGCGATGCGCAACGGGTGGCGGAACTGGCGGACTCGGCGCGCCTGGACTCCCAGAGCCTGGCCGGGCTGTCCAATGAGCTGGACAGCCTGGTGCGACGCTTCAAGACCTGAAGGCATTTTCGCCAGCAAGCCGGCTCCTGCGGGGGCCGGTCAACGCTCGATGATCGCCGTCACCCCCTGCCCACCCGCCGCACAGATGGAAATCAAGCCGCGGCCCTGCCCTGCCACACTCAACAACTTCGCCAGGTTGGCGACGATGCGCCCGCCCGTGGCGGCAAACGGATGCCCCGCCGCCAGGGAGCTGCCCTTGACGTTGAGCCGGGCGCGATCGATGGGCCCCAGGGGCGCCTCCAGGCCCAGGCGCGTCTTGCAGTACTCCGGGTCTTCCCAGGCCTTGAGGGTGCACAGCACCTGGGCAGCGAAGGCTTCGTGGATCTCGTAGTAGTCGAAGTCCTGGAGGCTCAGGCCGTTGCGCGCCAGCAAGCGCGGCACGGCGTACACCGGCGCCATCAACAGGCCCTCGGCACCCTTGACGAAGTCCACCGCCGCCGCTTCGCCATCACGCAGGTAGGCGAGGATCGGCAGCCCGCGCTCCCGGGCCCACTGTTCGCTGCCCAGTAGCACCAGCGAGGCGCCATCGGTCAGGGGCGTCGAATTGCCGGCAGTCAGGGTGCCCGCCCCGCTGCGATCGAAGGCCGGCTTGAGGCTAGCGAGTTTTTCCAAGCTCAGGTCCGGACGCAGGTTGTTGTCGCGGTTCAAACCGAGGAAGGGCGTGAGCAGATCGTCCTGCCAGCCATCGGCGTAGGCCGCAGCCATTTTCTGGTGGCTCTCCAGGGCCAACTGGTCCTGTTCAGCGCGGGGAATGCTCCAGGTCTTGGCCATCTGTTCGCAGTGCTCGCCCATGGACAGCCCCGTGCGCGGCTCAGCGTTGCGCGGCAGCTCCGGCTTGAGGTGATGGGGCCGCAGTTGCAGCAGGGTCTTGAGCTTGTCGCCGGTGCTTTTGGCCCGGTTGGCCTGCAACAGGATCTGCCGCAGCCCCTCGTTGACCCCGATGGGCGCGTCCGAGGTGGTATCCACACCCCCGGCGATGCCGCAGTCGATCTGCCCGAGGGCGATTTTGTTGGCCACCAGCAGCAGCGCTTCCAGGCCGGTGCCGCAGGCTTGCTGGATGTCGTAGGCCGGGGTGGTGGGCGAGAGCCGCGAGCCCAGCACGCACTCACGGCTCAGGTTGAAATCCCGCGAGTGCTTGAGCACCGCCCCCGCTGCCACCTCGCCCATGCGCAGGCCATGCAGGTTGTAGCGCTCGATCAAGCCCTCCAGGGCGGCGGTCAGCATGGCCTGGTTGCTGGCCGTGGCATAAGGGCCGTTGGAGCGGGCAAAGGGAATACGGTTACCGCCGATAATCGCGACACGACGCAGCTGTGGCATGGAAAGCTCCCTGTTCTCTGGATGCGACATGGCTGGAACACCTCCCAGCAGCTTAGGAGGCTTGCGGCCAAGCGAACGACCTTGGGCCATTCGTGGTCCACACTTTGAACCCCAGCCTGCGGAGCGCGTTCCATGTCCGACCGTTATATCGACTTCGCCAACTCGTCCATTGGCCAGCGCCTGGTCAGGGCCCTTGGCTTGCCGGCGCCGGCGCACCTGGAGCGCTGGCAGGCCGGGCGCATGCGCCCCATCGAAGGCGCCCTGCTGATCGGCGGCGGTGCCCTGGCGCAACAGGTCGCCGCCCTGGCCCCGCGCCTGACCGACTCGATCTACAGCTACGGCGCTGATCCAACCCTGGCCACGCCGTGGATTCCCGGCCACGGCCCGAAGCTCAAGGCGGTGGTATTCGACGCCAGCGAACTGCGCCATAGCGACCAGCTCAAGCAACTGCGGGAGTTCTTCCAGCCCTTGCTGAGAAGCCTCGAAGCCAGCGCCCACCTGTTGATTCTTGGCCGTGCCAGGCAAAACCTCGACGAGCCCTTTGCCGCCAGTTGCCAACGCGCCCTGGAAGGCTTCAGCCGCTCCCTGGCCAAGGAGTTGCGCAACGGCGCCACCTTGCAATTGCTGTATCTGCAAGCCGGCGCCGAAACCTCGCTGGAAGGTGCCCTGCGCTTCTTCCTGTCGCCCCGGAGTGCCTTTGTTTCCGGGCAGGTGCTGCACCTGCAGCCCTGTGCTGCCCAGGTCCAGGACTGGAGTCGCCCGCTGGCCGGGCGCAAGGCGCTGGTCACCGGCGCGGCGCGGGGCATTGGCGCGGCCATCGCCGAAACCCTGGTCCGCGATGGTGCCCAGGTACTGGTGCTGGACGTGCCCCAGGCCAGGGCCGACCTGGAAGCCCTGGCCGCACGCCTGGGGGCTCGCGCCATCAGCCTGGATATCTGCGCCGAGGATGCATCGACGCAGTTGCTCGAACAGTTGCCAGACGGTCTCGACATCCTGGTGCACAACGCCGGCATCACCCGGGACAAGACCCTGGCCAACATGACCCCGGAGTTCTGGGACGCAGTGCTGGCGGTCAATCTCATTGCCCCTCAGGTACTGACCCAGGCCCTGCTGGACAGCGGCCGCCTGCACGACCACGGCCGGGTGATTCTGCTGGCCTCGATCAGTGGCATTGCCGGCAACCGCGGGCAGACCAACTACGCCGCCAGCAAGGCCGGCCTGATCGGCCTGGCCCAGGCCTGGGCGCCCTTGCTGCATGCCCGGGGCATCAGCATCAATGCCGTGGCACCGGGCTTTATCGAGACCCGGATGACCGCCAAGGTGCCTTTCGCCCTGCGCGAAGCCGGACGGCGCATGAGTTCCCTGGGCCAGGGCGGCCTGCCACAGGACGTTGCCGAAGCTGTGGCCTGGCTCGCCCAGCCAGGCAGCGGGGCGCTCAGCGGACAGGTGTTGCGGGTCTGTGGGCAAAGCGTCCTGGGGGCCTGAAGATGAACAGCCAATGGCATGAACTGAACATTCCCGCAGCCCTGGCGCCGCTGTATCTCAAAGCGGCGTTACGGCGCCGGGTCACAGGCCGGGAGTTGCCCGGGCAGGGCCTGCGCTGCTGGATCAGCCTGGAGCCCGAGCGCCTGCAGGCCTACCGCCAGGTCTGTGGCTTCGCCGACAACGGCCTGCTGCCCGCCACCTACCCCCATGTGCTGGCGCTGCCCCTGCAACTGCAACTGCTCACCGCCCAGGACTTTCCTTTTCCGCTGCTGGGGCTGGTTCACCTGGCCAACCGGATTCGGCTGCTGCGGCCCATGGGCAATCTCAGCGGGGTGCGGATCAGCGTGCGAGTGGACAATCTGCAAGCCCACGCCAAGGGCGCGACCTTCGATCTGCTGACCACCCTGGACGACCTGCTGGGGCCGTTGTGGGAAGCGCAAAGCCGCATGCTGTGCCGTGGCGTACAACTGCCAGGGGAGCCTGTGCCGCACATGCCGGCAAGCGTCGACGGCGTGCATGAAGTGAGCCGCTGGCAGGCAGAAAGGGATATCGGCCGGCGTTACGCCAGGGTTTCCGGTGACTGCAACCCGATCCACCTCAGCGCCTGGAGCGCCCGGCTGTTCGGCTTTCCCCAGGCCATCGCCCATGGCTTGTGGACCAAGGCCCGGACCCTGGCCGCCCTGGGCGGGCACCTGCCGGCGGCCAACCTGGAAATCGCCGTGGACTTTCTCAAGCCGCTGCTGCTGCCCGGCGAAGTGCGGCTGCTGGCCAGCGCCCCCGGTTCCAGCGGCAGCCTGCAACTGCTGGGCAACGGCGAGCGGGTGCATATGCAGGGCAACTGGCAGCCGATTGCCTGACCCCAATCAACCGCGGCGAATCAGCACCACGCCGGCAATAATCAGCAGCAATCCGGCCAACTTGCCGAGGCTGATCGGCACTTCACGAACCCCCACCCAGCCACTCCCCAAGGCCCACGAGTCCAGGCCAGGTATCTAAACCACTGCATGGCACAGTCAATAACACTCGTAAATTGTATATATACAACTTTAGTCACGCGTTCATGACGACCAAATGCAGAGAATCACAACACATTGATTATAAAGACCCGACAAACAAGAACTCATACTTTCCAACTAGTTGCTTATAAGCAAGCCAACCCCAGAAATACAAGTCATTAATACCAAGTTCATAATTGTTCAAAGTACTTCCCGCGCCTTTTATGTAGCCAACGGACGACGGCATCTTCAGCGCTAGAACTGCAGAGCCTTCGAAAACAACCGAGGTTGTAACAGGTGCAAGGAATACCAATCATGAACACTCATATCGGATGGAAAGCATGTACGGCACTGGCCATGGTCCTGACCCTCAGCCTGGCGGGCTGCAGCGGTGGCGGTGGTGGTCATAAGAGCGGCGGTAGCAGTTCATCTCCCGCAGCCACCGACAGTGGCAGCGGCAGCGGAACAGGCGGAGGAACGGGTGGTACCGGAGGCACTGGCGGCACAACCGGAGGTACTGGCGGTACCGGAGGCACTGGTGGCGGAACCGGAAGTACTGGCGGCACAGGAGGCACTGGTGGTGGAACCGGAGGTACGGGCGGCACTGGTGGAACCGGCGGTACTGGCGGTACTGGCGGTACAACCACCCCTCTGGCAACCAGCAGCCTGGTTTCCGACCTGGGCACCACTGTCAGCGGCGTCGGCACCGATGTCAGCAACCTTGGCACGTCCCTGGCGGCAGTCCCCGTGGTCGGTGGCGTGGTACAAAGCGCCGTCAATACCACCGGCAATGTAGTGGACTCCGTGGGTGGTGGCCTGACCAACGGCCTGGGCAAGCTGGGTAGCGATCCCCAGGCCCTGAGCAAGACCACCGCTACCGTCGGCAATGTGGTCAGCGATGTGGGCACTGGCGTCACCGACCTCAGCGGCAAGCTGGCCAGCACCACCCAGAGTGTCCCCGTGGTGGGAGGCGTGGTTACCCGCGTGGCCCCCTTGGTGGGCGGAGTCGGTAGCCGCGTGACCATGCTCGGCAACACCCTGAGCACCGCCACCAGCAGCGGCCCCTTGGGCACACTAACCGACGGCGCGGGCGATCAGATCCTGGTACCTGTGGTGAGCCTGGCGGAAGGCGCAACCAACGCGGTCGGCAGTACCACAGGGCTCGGCGCGCCAGTCAAGGGCCTGCTCAATGGCGTAGCCCAGGCGGTGGACAGCACTGGCAACAATATCGGCGGTGCAGGCAACGCCAACCCTGTGACCAACCTGCTGGGTAATGCCCTGAGCAACGGCAGCAGTGCCGTTGGTGCAGCGGGCGGCTATGTGGGTGGCCCCACAGGCACCGGCGGCGGCACTGGCGGGAACACCGGCGGCTTGCTGGAAACCGTCGGCGGCGCGGTGGCCAATCTGAGCAACGGGCTCAATGCCGGCAACACCAATGGCACGGTCAGCGCAGGCGGTGTCACCGGTACCGCGGCCGGTAACCTGGTGGCCTCGGTGGGCGGAGCCCTGGGCGGCAGTGGCACCCCTAACCTGGTGGTGAGCGCCCCTCTGGCCAGCGTCGGTACGAACCTGGGCTCGGCACTGAACCCTGTCACCAGTTCAGTATCTGGCCTGACCCAGCAAGTGGGTGCAGCCACAGGTGTTGGTGCTCCGGCCAGCGGCCTGCTGAATCAGGCCGGCGCAGCTGTCAGCAACGTCGGCAGCAGTATCGCCAGCAACGGCGGCGGCAATCAGGTAGGTAATGCGTTAGGTGGCACTCTGAACGCCGTCGGTGGCACCCTGAGCTCCGTGGGCGGCCTGGTCAATGGCGCAGGTAGCGCTCCCAGCGGGGGCTTGCTCGGCGGTCTTAACGTGGGTGCCAGCACTGGTGCCTCAGCCGGAACTACCGGCAACACTGGCCTGGTGGGCGGCCTGACCGGGGCCCTGGGCATCGGCGGCAAATAAATTGCACCTGGCCGTTTCGACGGCCTCACCTACAGCGCCTACGCTTGGTTGAGGGCGAGGGACTCAGATGATTCCCTCGCCTTTTTGTTTATCCAGCACCTGATCGCGACGGGGTTTGCGCAAGGTGCCTGGAGCAAGACGTTCTTGCATCGCTGCGGCTTGACCATGGAGTGTCCTATGCGCACGTTGGCCAGTTTGTTGTTACTTGGATGCTGTACCTCCGCTTTCGCCGACTCCCTCCCGCGCTTTCTCAACAACAACGACAGCATCAACAACCTGCCCATCCCCAACCTGCCGGTGGACGCCTATCGTCCAGTGACCCCGCAATTGCAACTGCCCGAACAACCGGTGGCACCACAAGGCCAGCAACCGTTGATGATGGGTACCAAGGTCACAGTGCGCACCGTGCAGATCGAGGGCGGCACTGTCTATCCGCTGGAACAGCTGGCGGCGATCTACCAGCCGCTGATTGGCCACGAAACCAGCTTCGGCCAATTGATCGAAGCCACGCGCAGCATCACTCGCCGCTACCAGGAAGACGGCTACCTGCTGTCCTATGCGTTTATGCCGCAGCAGAACCTCGACCAGGGCACCCTGCGAGTGGTGCTGGTGGAGGGCTACATCAAGGACTACCAGTTGCAGGGCGATATCGGCCCGGTGTCTGCCTACCTGGACAAACTAGTGGCCAAGCTCAAGGCCGAACACCCACTGACCCGCAAGACCTTCGAGCGCTACACCACACTGATGAGCCGAGTACCCGGGGTAACCCTGCAGGCCGTGGTACCGCCACCCGGCACCACCGACGGTGCCACCCGGCTAGTGGCCGTGGCCAGCCGCAAGGCCATCACCACCAGCCTCAACAGCACCCAGGACAACCGCAACGGCCTGCAGGCCCTGCTGGGCATCACCAGCAACTCACAAACCGCCTGGGGCGAACAGCTCAGCCTCAGCGGCCTGTTCCCCCCAGGCAAGGACAAGGAACACTACTATCGCCTGGACTACAGCCAGCTACTGGGCTCGGAGGGCACCCAACTGAGCCTCTACGGCGCGCGCTACCGTGCCGACCCCCACAGCAATCTGCAATTGAGCAACGGCCTGGAGCTGGAACCCCATCGCGAGAACGACCGCTTCTCCATCGGCGTCAATCACCCCTTCATTGCCTCGCCCAATGAGATGCTCACGGCCGGTACGCGCCTGTACGCGGTGAATGACAAGACCCGCTACCGAGTGAGCAACAGCTCGCTGACCCTGGAAGAACAAACCGATATCCGCGCCCTGGCCCTGGAGGGCGACTGGAGCAAGTCCGATCCGCGCCAATTGCGCATCCTCAGCGCCGGCCTGTACCGGGGCCTGGACAGCATGGGGGCGAAGACCAACAACGAGCTCTACGACCTGGATTTCTTCCGCCTGCGCCTGGCGGGGGTACAGAGCAATCGCTTCCTCGATAACTGGCAGGGGGTGCTGTCCGGTGCCCTGTACTGGAGCCGCGATAACCTGCCCGACAGCGAGCGCGCCAGCTTCGGCGGCCAGAACTTCGCCCGCGGCTATCCCGATGACCAGGCCACCGGCGACAAGGGTTGGGGCGTGGCTTACGAAGTGAACTACAGCTTCAACCGCGAAGGTCCCTGGGTCCGGGTATTGCAACCCTATGTGGTGCTGGACCGCTCCAAGACCTGGTTCAACCAGTTGCCGGTCAAGGGCAGCAGCCTGTCTTCCGCTGCCGTCGGCCTGCGCTTCGGCGACAGCAAGCACTACAACATCGCCCTGGAAGCGGCCAAGCCCATGTCCGACGAAGCCCTGGACACCTACAACCGCCGGCCGCGCTACAGCCTGAGCTTCAGCTATCAACTCTGAATGCTTGCGTGACCATGACCCGCTTTCCGGCGGGTCTTTTTTATGCGGGCAAAGACGCGATTCAAGCCCTGGAATCAGGGCCCGAGCACATGCAGGCGGGGTTCGGGGAACAGGTTGTTGAGGGTTTCCAGCAAGCGCACGTGATAGATCGGCTTGCGGAACAGGTCCAGCACCTGCAGGCGTAGCAGGTCGCTGACATCGTTCATGTCGGCGTGCCCCGACATCACGATCACCGGCAAATGCTGACGCGATGTGTGTTCGCGCAGACGCTTGATCAATGACAGGCCGCTCTCCTCCGGCATGCGCAGGTCAGTGATGACCAGCGCAATGTCGGGGTGGCGGGTGAGATGGTCCAGGGCCAGCTTCACCGAAGTGGCGGTGAAGCAACAGAAGCCCTCGCCTTCCAGCAACTCGGCGAGTTCCATCAGCGCGTCTTCTTCGTCATCCACAAGAAGCAGTTGCTGGCGAGGCTGGGAGACTGTGTTCATGAACCTTCCCTTGGACTGGCTGTTCGACGGTCTTCACTGCAAGCACAAGGCTCAAGGTGTAGGCCGGGTGACCGCCGTGCCTCCCATGGCAATGAGGAAATTGTTGAAGATCGCCAGCACCCGGTCGCCCATGGGCTTGACTAATACCACCACCTGCGCGGACGGGCGCTGCTTCATGGGGTGGGTCGAGTGACTGTAGCCCCTCCCATGGCCACCAGGACGTTATTGAAGATGGCCAGCACCCGGTCGCCCAGTGGGGTCACGAAGGCCACCACAACCACCGCCACCATGGACACCACTATCGCGTACTCGATCGCCGATGCGCCGTGGGTACGGTCAAAAAACAGGCGTGCCCTGAGCCACAAATATTGCAGAATCATCCTCGCTCTCCTTGGCGCCAGACGGCGCCGATGGGACTGCACCAGCACAAAGAAATCCGGCGCTACCTGAGCATCGTCAACAAAGTGGCGACCAGCAACTGTAAGAACGAATTAGTCGTTAAGTATTAATTGGGAGGGGGCCGTCAAAATCTCGCATGCACTTGCGAATGCTGTTCTTCTACCCGCTATTTTTGCCCAGTTAATGGCATTTCGTCCTAGCTCTACTACCTTCACATAACGAAATAGTTGCATGTTCATCGCTGCTTGATTGCACCCTCAATTGATCCGCAATCATGGGCTACCAATAAGGAAGTACGGCAGGAAAGGGAGAGCCTTCATGAGCAGTCGCGTCACCATGGGTCTCGCCGGACTTCTGCTGCTGGGCGCGGTGTTTTTCGGTTACTGGGGCCTGGTGCTCAGTCGCCAGCCCGAACCACCGGCCTCGGTGCAGGTGCCACCCCCGACAGTCATCGCGCAAGCCACCAACAGCGCGGAAGATCAGACCCGCCAACCCGTGGTGGTGCTGACTCGCGACGTACCGCCCTTCGTCGCCCTGAGCGCCGCAGACCTGCGCCTGGAAAAACTGCGCACCGCCCCGGCCGGCAGCCTCAGCGATATCAATCAGGCACTGGGGCGCAAGCCCTGGCGGCAACTCAACGCAGGCACCTGGCTCAACGAACAGAGCTTCGACAGCGGCGGCGCCCTGGCACGGATGATCCGCAGCAACGAGCGGGCCTTGGCGGTGGCCGTGGATGAGGTGATTGGCGCGGCCGGACAACTGAGCCCCGGAGACTACGTCGACGTGCTGCTGTTCCTGCGTCAGGACACCAGCAACCCGCAGCAGTCGGCACAGATCGCCGTGCCCGCCATGCGCGTCCTCGCGGTGGGCGAGCAACTGGGCCTGACCAATGATGGCGAGCCCGCCTCACCCGCGCTCAGCAATGAGGAAAAACTCAAGCAGGACCAACGCCGGATCGCCGCCCGCACCGTGGTCCTGGCGGTGCCCGAGCAACTGCTGAGCCGGATGATGCTGGCCACCCAGGTCGGGGTCCTGCGCCTGGCGGTGCGCAGCAGCGAAGAGCAGCGCCTGGCCCAGTACTGGGCCGGCACCAAGAGCGCCAGCGGCCATCTCGACGTCGCCAACAGCAACCTGTTCCAGTTCACCCAACTGGCCCTGAGTGGCGCCCCCCGCAGTCAGGTCGCGCAACCGAACGGTGCACCTCGCGCGGCGGTGGAGGTGATCCGCGGCAACCAGATCACTCAACAATCCCCCTGACCCAGCAAGGACGCACGATATGCGCAGTGGCGCCATGCCGATGTTCATCACTTCCCCGCCCCCGGGCCTGGATCAAGGGTCCGCTGCCCGCATTGACACACACCAAAGGCGATCGCGATGAGCCAGGACCTGAGCCAGACCTTTCTCGCCATCACCCGCAACAGCACCGACCTCGAGTGGCTGCAAGGCGCGCTGGCGCCCCTGGGCCAGGTGGTGGGGGCCGATGGCAGCCTCGACGAGCTGCTGGCGCTGGTGGACGTGACCTTCGCCAACCTGGTGTTCGTCGGCCTCGATCGCGAGCACCTGGTGGCCCAGGCCGCGCTGATCGAAGGCGCCCTGGAAGCCAAGCCGATGCTGGCGATCGTCGCCCTGGGCGACGGCATGGACAATCAACTGGTACTCAACGCCATGCGCGCCGGGGCCCGCGACTTCGTGGCCTATGGTTCGCGCTCCAGTGAAGTGGCCGGGCTGGTCCGGCGCCTGAGCAAACGCTTGCCGGCGGTGACACCCAGCACTCAGTTGGGGGGCCTGACCGTGCTCTACGGTACCCAGAGCGATGGCGATGGTGCGCTGCTGGCCGGGCACCTGGCGCTGGTGGTGCAGAAGAGCGGCCAGCAAACCCTGCTGCTCGACCTGGGTCTGCCCCGAGGCGACAGCCTGGCCCTGTGGGGGCTGGAGAGTTCGTTCCACTTCGGCGACGCCCTGCGTCACCTGCGCCGCCTGGACACCACCCTGATCGACAGCGCCTTCACCAGTGCCGAAGCCGGCCTGCGGATACTCGCCTACGCCAGCCACGACGGGCCCCTGGAAAACACCAGCGCAGCGGAGCTGTACATGTTGCTCAGCGCCCTGCGCCAGCACTTCCAGCACATTGTGGTGAACCTTGCCGGACAGCCCGACAGCGAGGCCCTGCGCACCTTCGTCAGCCATTGCGACAAACTGCTCTGGCGCACCGACCAGAGCGTGCTCGACTGCCGGCGCAACCTGGCGGTGCTCAATTACTGGCGGGAAAAGGGCATGAAGCTGGAACACGCGAAGCTGTTGGTGGACCGCTATCTGCGCGCCGTCGCCCCCGACTCCGACACCCTGGGCAAGACCTTCGGCCTGGAGGTGATTGCAGTCCTGGCCTACAGCCCCGAGGTCCGCCTGAATGCCAAGAACCAGGGCGTGACCCTGTTCGAGCTGGCCCCCCGCGAGGCCCTGACGCAAAGCCTGCGGACCCTGGGCGAACGGCTGGCGAAACGTTCCGAAGGCCTGCCCCGACCCAAGGCCGGCTGGCTCAACCGGATCATGGGGGGCAGATGAACGGCGAAAAACTCTTTGGCGCCCCAGCCCGCGCCACCTCCGGCAACAGCGACCACGAAGGCCTGAAGCTGGTGCTGCATCGCTACATCATCGATGCCATTGAGGAGTCGGGGAAGAACCTGCTGGAAAGCTCCCGCCAGAGCCTGGCGCAGTTCGTCACCGACAAGGCGGCGGAGTACATCGCGCGCATGCACCTGGCGATCTCTCGCTATGAAATGGAGCGGCTGGCAGAGGAAATAGTCGACGAACTGACCGGCTTCGGCCCCCTGGAAGTGCTGCTGCGTGACTCGGCGGTGACCGAGATCCTGGTCAACGGTCCGCACCGGGTGTTCGTCGAGCGCGATGGCGTGCTGCACCAGAGCGACCTGCGGTTTATCGATGCGCACCATGTGGAGCGTGTCATGCAGCGGATTCTCGCGCCCCTGGGGCGGCGCCTCGACGAGTCTTCGCCGATGGTCGATGCGCGCCTGCCGGACGGCAGCCGGGTCAACGCGATCATTCCACCCATTGCGCTGGACGGCCCTTGCCTGTCGATCCGCAAATTTCGCAAGGACATGCTCAAGAGCAGCGACCTGATCGCCATGCAGACCATCGACCTGGCGATCTTCGAATTTATCCAGGAGGCGGTGGGCAAGCGCTGCAACATCCTGATCAGCGGCGGCACCGGCACCGGCAAGACCACCTTGCTGAATATCCTCAGCCAGTTGATCAACCCCAACGAACGGCTAGTGACCATCGAGGACGTGGCCGAGCTGCAACTGGGACACCCCCACGTGGTGCGCCTGGAAACCCGCCCGCCGAATGCCGAGGGCCATGGCGAGGTCAAGGCCAGCGACCTGATCCGCAACGCCCTGCGCATGCGCCCCGACCGCATCATCCTTGGCGAGATCCGCGGCGTGGAAGTGTTGGATGTGCTGACCGCGATGAACACCGGCCACGACGGCTCCATGAGCACGGTGCACGCCAACAACGCCCAGGACGCCCTGCTGCGCCTGGAAACCCTGGTGGGGCTGACCGGCCGGCAGATCGCCGAGCGCACGCTGCGGCAGATGGTCTGCGCCGCCCTGGATGTGGTGATCCAACTCACCCGCCTGCCCGATGGCCGCCGCTGCGTCAGCGAAGTGGTGGAGGTGGTGGGCATTCGCGAGGACATCTACGTCACCAATACCCTGTTCCGACTGAATCGCCGCAGCGGCTTCGGCTTCGAGCGCGAGGCGATGAATCCGGCGGGTGACAAGCTGCGCCGCGACAGCGGCCAGGGCGCCCACTGAGCCTGCGAGGTGGCCCATGATAGGTCTGCTGTTTACCTTGATCTGCCTGCTTCTGCTGGGGCTTTCCGGCTGGCTGTTCTATCACGGCGTGCGCAAGACCGAACGCGAGCGGGTGCTCAACCGCCTGGCCGAAGGGCAACCCGACGTATCGGTGCAACACAACTCCTGGGGCGACCTGGAACGCGCCTTCGCCCGCGCCGGCCTGGGCCAGCCCGGCGCGCGCCTGGGCCTGTGGCTGGCGCTCTGGGCCCTGGCCATGCTGCTGGGCTACCTGCTGGCGGACTGGCCCGGCCTGCTGGCCGGCGTGCTCGCACCGCCGCTGCTGCTGCGGCTCTATGTCGCCTGGCGCTACCAGCGTCGGCTCAAGCGCATGATCGAGCAGTTGCCGGCCCTGCTGGACCACAGCGTGCGCAGCCTGAAGTCCGGGCGCACCCTGGCGGACGCCGTGCTGGGCGCAATCGAGGCCAGCAACGACCCGCTGCAGGAGGCCATGGGGCGTATCCAGCGCAACGTCCAGCTGGGGGTCAACCTGCCGGACGCGGTGCATGATTTCGCCGAGTTCTATGAACAGGACGAACTGCGCATGTTCGCTCTTGGCCTGAAGGTCAATCACCGCTACGGCGGCAATGCCAGCGAACTGCTGGAGAACCTGATCAAGCTGATTCGCGAGCGCGAACAAGGCGCTCGGCAACTGAGCGCGATGACCGGGGAAACCCGCCTGACCGCCTGGGTCCTGGGGCTGTTGCCCTTGCTCATGCTGGGCTACTTCATGCTCACCAACCCGGGCTACATGCTGGGCATGTGGCACGACCCTTCCGGACAGACCATGCTGATCGCCGCGCTGTGCCTGCAAGTCTTCGGCTGCCTGGCCCTGTGGCGCATGCTGAGGAGTATCTGAAATGCTGGTACTGGCCGCTGTACTGCTGTTGCTGGGCGCCTTGCTGCTGTTGGGCAACGGCCTGCTGGAGCAGCGCCGCCGCGAGCGCCAGATCACCCAGCGGCTGCTGGGCAACATGAGCCGTGAACACCGCCTGGGCAGTTGGTTACGCCAACTGGGCGAGAGCCGTTTCGGCCAGCGCGCGGTGAGCATGGACAGCGAAACCCAGACCCTGCTCAACCGCCTGGGCTGGCGCCGCGCCAACCAGCGCTCGCTGTTCGCCGCCTGCCAGCTGGCCGGGCCTGTGCTGGCGCTGTGCCTGGTGATTTTCGTGCAGGAGGTGGCCTTCGCCCAGGCGCAGAACAAATGGCTGCTGCCGCTGCTCGCCATCGGCGCCGGCTACCTGCTGCCCAAGCGGGCCTTGGCTTATGCCGCCCAGCGCCGGCAGAAACGCCTGGCCCGGGAAATCTCTACCTTCATTCCCTTACTGCGCATCCTTTTCGAATCTGGCATGGCGGTGGAGCAAGCCCTGCGAGTGCTGAGCACCGAGGCCCGCAAACTGCTGCCGGAACTGACCCACGAGTTGCGCCTGATCCTGGCGCGGGTCGACTCCGGCCTGGAACTGGGCCAGCAGCTCAACCAGACCGCAACCCTGCTGGCCGTGGACGAATTCACCGACACCTGCGTGATTCTCCAGCAGCTGATTCTGCAAGGCGGCGGAGCGATGAAGTCCCTGCAGACCCTCAAGCAATTGCTGGATGACCGGCGTCTGACCCGCCTGCAGGAATACATCTCGAAGATGTCGGCGAAGATGTCGGTGGTGATGATGCTGTTTCTCTTCCCGGCGCTGCTGATCGTGCTGGCTGGCCCGGGCTTTACCGCCATCGCCCGGGCCTTTTCCTACTGATCAGTGCGCAGTCACCCGCTGGCCGAAACCCGAATTGCTCGGCGATAGAGCCAGCGCCAGCTGGGTGCGGTTGTGCATATGGGTCAGGCGCAGCACCTGGGACACATAGAGCTTGACGGTGTTTTCGGTGATCCCCAGTTCACAGGCGATCTGGTAGTTGGTCTGGCCCTTGCCCACCAGCCGCGCCACATCCAGCTGCCGTGGCGACAGTTGGTTGAAGATCGCCGGTATCTCGATGACCTCGCCCTCACCGGGTTGCTCGGCAGGCCCGGCACTGCGGCCGGCAGCAGGGGGACGGCGGACCTTGTCCAGGTCCTGATACAGATCGTTGATGGATTCCGAGAGAAATTGCAGCTTCTGGTTCAACTGCCCCAGTTGCAGGTTCTTCTGCCGCTCCTGCAGGGCAACTTCCTGGCGCTGCAGGCCTTCGAGCAGTTCATCGAGGTCGATGGGCTTCTGGTAATAATCGGCGATACCGGCGCGCAGGGCCTTGATCACATCCTGCTTGTCGGCCTGCCCAGTGAGCATGATGGCCTCGAACACTCGATGCTTGCCGGCCAGTTGCTGCAGCTCCTGCACCAGCTGGATGCCGTCCAGTTCGGGCATATGCAGGTCGCACAGCACCAGGGCGATTTCCGGGTCCTTGTTGAAGCAGTCCAGTGCCTGGCGGCTGGACTCGCAAGGCACACATCGATAACCACTGCTTTCGAGAAATTCGCACAATTCTTCGACAATCAGCGGTTGATCATCGACCACTAGTACTTTTATCGCTGAGGTGAACTTGTTCACATGCAACTCCGTGCTGGCGCTCCTGTCCCGCCCAGAAATTCCTGGGGCTCCACTGGATAAAACCTAGACCGACTTTCCGACTATGTACATAGCATTAACACCCCTGGCGACTAGTGGATCACGCTCACAGTCAAGAGCATTCCCAGCAGTACACAGGGGGCGAAAGGGTATTTTTTTGACCTTTCGCCAGCGCTCGCTTCGCCTTGCGGCGCAAGCCCTTGTTTCTGTGCAGCGCCGGGCCTGGAAGCGACCAGCAGCCACAGCAGGCTGCAGGCCCCGGCGCCGATAAAAGTGCCCAACAGGTGCAGCGGATCAGACGCCAGCCCCAGGGCCGCCATCAGCTTGACGTCGCCTGCGCCCATCCGCCCCATGGCGTAACCCGGCAGGGTGAACAGCAGGGCCAGCAGCAGGGCCCAGCCGCCTTGCCCGGCCGGCGCCCCGAGCCAGGTGGAGCCGGTCCACAGCAGGTAGACCGCCGCCAGCAACGCCGGCCCCAGGGTCAAGGCATTGGCGATGTGCTGCCGACGCAGGTCCTGCACCGCACAGAGGGCCAGCCAGGCCCATAAAACCAAGAATTGCATAGGCTGCCGCGTTCCTTTTGCCGGAATGATCCTATGCTCAATGGACATAGTGGTTGTCAGGGTAGACGCACTCATGAAACCGGGCCTGGCGAGAAAGCAGAAAGGGGCAGCAGCGATCGAGTTCGCGGCGGTCTTCGTGATGTTCTTCGCGGTGTTCTATGGCCTGGTCAGCTACAGCGTGCCGCTGTTGATGATGCAGTCGTTCCACCAAGCCACCGCCGAGGCACTGCGCCGCGCGGTGATGGTCGACCCCAACAGCGCCAACTACACCAGCACGGTGCAGAACCTGGCCTTGAGCGTGATACAGAGCCAGACCCGGTGGATCCCCGCCGCCTTCAACTTCACCGCCACCGACTACAGCGCGGTGTACAGCGCCGGTGTGCTGACCGTCGCGGTGAACTACCCCAGCAACAAGCTGACCCAGGTGCTGCCCCTGGTGGTATTGCCGGTGATCGGCAGCGTGCCCAATCTGCCCGCCACCCTTTCCGTCAGCTCGAGTCTGCAATTTTGACCCCTGGCGACAAGCTGTTCGGACGGCTCCTGGGCCGCCAACCCTCGCTGGCCGAGGCGCCCCAGGCAACCCCGGTGTCCCAGGCCATGGGCCTGCTGCTGGTGCTGGATCAGCACGGACGAATCCTCAGCATGGGCGGTCCGCTGTGGCATGCCCTGGTCCAGTTGCCCCCCAGCCCTGAGCCGACCCACCTCAAGGACTACCTGGTGCCCGGCAAATCCCTGGCCCTGGAAGGCAGCCCCGCCGACTGGAGTGGGCAAATCCTCGACCTGGAGCTGCGTGGCATCGGCGGCAAGCCTCTGCACCTGCGAGGCTGGGTGCAGCGCTGGGCCCAGGAATGGCACCTGCAACTGCTGGACATCGGCGACCTGGTGCAACAGCGCCAACAGTCACTGGAGCGGGAGCAATGCCAGATCTTCGCCACGCAGATCAGCGAACAGCTGCGCCTGTGCGGCCAAGCGCGCCTGGACGACGTGCTGCACGACCAGCTCACCGACCTGGCGCACTACTGGCACATTCCCTGTGTCGCCCTGGCGCTACTGGACGAACAGCAACAGGGCTGGCTGGTCCACAGTTGCTACCACGCCCACGACGCCCCCCGCCTGTGGCAGGAGGGCCAGCCTCTGGGCAGCGGCCTCGACAGCCTGAGCGGCAACCTGCCGTTGCGCCTGAACCAGGTCCAGGGCCTCAACGAACACCCACGCTTGCAGGGCATCTTCGCCCACCGCCCGGGCCTGCTGGTGCCTTATCGGGACGATCACGGGGTCGCCGCCTGGCTGCTGTGTGGCGACTACGGGGTGCACCAGCAAGCGCCCAACCTGCTGGATCGCGACTGGCTGCTGCTCGCTTCGGCCCTGGCTGGGCCCTTGCTCGGGCGCCTGCGCGAACACCAGCATCATCTGCAACTGGAACGCCTGGAAGCCTTGCAGAGCCTGCTAGGTGCGGGCTGGTGGGAGCTGCTGCCAAGCACCGCGGAAATACTCCTGGCCAGCCCATTGGCCGCCAGCCTGAACCTGCCCGATGCCGCTTCGCAACTGCCGGTGCAGGCCTGGCTGGAACTGATCCATCCCGCCGATCGCGGCGAGCTTGGCCTGCGCCTGCAAGCCTTGGCACAGGGCAAGCCGCTGCTGCTCTGCGTGCGCCTGCTGCCCACCGACGCCGCATCGCCCCCGCGCTGGTACCGCCTGCAGGGCCAGGTTCTGGGGCGCGGGGAAAACCAGCGACTGCTGGGCTTCATGCTGGACATCAGTGACATCAAGAACCAGGAACAACAGGCCGCGGCGGCCCACGCGCGACTGGACAACCTGATTGCCAGCTCGCCGGCGGTGATCTATGTCCAGGACTACCGCGAAGGCGCGCTGTTACCGAGTTTCTTCAGCGCCAGCCTGCAACCCTTGTTGGGCTGGAGCCTGGACGACTGTGCCAACGGCCGGCTGCTGGAGTGGCTGCATCCCGAGGACCAGGACCTGTACTTCCAGCGCTGCCGCCAGTTACTGCGCGAAGGCAGTGTGCACAGCCGCTATCGCCTGCGCGACAGCCGTGGCGATTACCACTGGGTGCTGGACGAGGCCAGGCTGCTGCGCAATGACCTGGGCCTGCCGGTGGAGGCCGTCGGTCTGTGGCTGGACGTCACCGAAGCCACCCTGGCCGCCGAACAGGTGCGCCAGAGCGAGGAGCGCTACCGGATCCTGGTGGAAGATTCACCGGCGATGATTTGCCGCTACCGCCCCGACCTGACCCTGACCTTCGGCAACCGCCCCCTGGCGGCCTACCTGGAGCTGGCCGCCGAGGACCTGCCGGGAAGCAACCTCGGGCGGTGGCTGTCCAACGAACAGCGCGAAGGCTTCGAGCGACGGCTCAAGCTGCTGAGCCCGGAATTTCCGGTGAGCACCGCCGAGATCAGCCTGCAACTGCCGGGGCGCGAACATGCCTGGTGGGTCTGGTCGGATCGCGGGGTATTCGACGAGCAGGGCCTGCTGCTGGAGATCCAGGCCGTGGGCCGCGACAACACCGAGGTGCGACGCTCCCAGCAGCAACTGACCCAGAGCGCGAAAATGGCCACCCTGGGGGAAATGGCCACGGGCCTGGCCCACGAGATCAACCAGCCGCTGAACGTGATGCGCATGGCCATCGTCAATGTGCTCAAGCGCCTGGGCAATGGCGAGGTGCAGGTCGACTACCTCACCGACAAGCTCAAGCGCATCGACGCCCAGGTGCAAAGGGCCGCGCGGGTGGTGGACCATATGCGGATCTTCGGCCGCCGCTCGGAAGTGGAGCAGCAGCCCTTCGACCCGGCCCAGGCCATCGAGGGCACCTTGTCGTTGCTGGGCGAAGGCATGCGCGGCAAGGGCGTGGAACTGCGCATCAGTGAGCTGGGCTTCAAGGTTCAGGTGCTGGGTTTTGTCGACCAGTTGGAGCAGGTGCTGATCAACCTGATGATCAACGCCCGGGATGCCTTGCTGAGCAAGCGCGAGCAACACAGTGACTTCCAGCCCTGGATCGCCGTGCACGGCCAGCGCGAAGGCGAGTGGGTGCGACTGTGGGTCGAGGACAATGCCGGCGGCATCGACCCGCGGCTGCTGGAGCGGATTTTCGAACCTTTCTTCACCACCAAGCCGGTGGGCATCGGCACCGGGCTCGGCCTGTCGGTGAGCTACGGCATCGTGCAGAACATGGGCGGGCACCTGAGGGTCAGCAATGGCCAGGACGGCGCGCGCTTCTGCATCGAGCTGCCGACCGTGCACGGCAATCAGATCACCAGGTAGGCCTTGCCGGTCTGGCCGCAGGTCATGTTGGCGCCCACCTCGACGTCCATCAGGTTGATGCCCAGTGCCGTCAGCAGGTTGTTCAGCAAGGGGTCGAGCAAGGGGCTCAGCAGGTTGCTGATCAGCGGCATCAACAAATTGGTAACTGCGCCTATCGCCCCTCCTGCTGTAGCAATCACCGTTCCCAGAAGGTTGGCGCTGACCGGCTGATACACATTCAGGCTGATGCCGCTGATGGTGCCCGCCAGGCCGTTGACCAGGTTATTGGTCGGTGCCGCGTTCTGATAGGCCGGTGGCAGCTTGAGATTGGGCGGTGTGGCAAAGCCTGGCGCCCCGCTGGCGTAGACCAGATCGCGCCCGACATTGGGCCCGCTCTGGCTGAGCCCTACCGAGGAGTTGACCATAAGACCGATACCACCTGCGGCAAAGGCGGTGCGCGCCGGACCACAACTGCCCAGGCCGAGGATCTTGTGGCAGGTCCAGACGCCCAGATCGATGATTGGTATCGGCTGTACCGTGGGCTCTGCCGAAGAGGAAAAGGCCGCGACAGGGTCGATCTGCCCCACCCTTATATCGGCCACAGATGACTCGCTGTGCACGGTCAGGCTCTTGGTTCCCGAGCTTCCCGTCGGGCAACTGTAGTTGGTGACATAGGCCTTGGCGCCCCCCAACTCCAGGTTGATATCGATCCGTGGCGAGGGCAGCACCTCGGGATCGACCTGCTGGCAACCCGCTCCCAACAAGCAAGTTACCGAGTTGATGGTGGCCGCCAGGTTCAGGTTCAGCAGGTCATTCAGAGGCTGCGCCAGCGAACTCACTAGCCCGAGCAAGGCATTGGCCAATCCGGTGACCCCAGCCAGACCGGTAAGGTTGACTGAAACCAGGGTACGCACCTGGGCCGTGCGCACATAGATGCGATTGGCGCCCGTCGGGTCGAGAATCGCCAACCGCGGATCGCCAATGGCGGACAACTGCGGCGGTTCTATGACCTTGACCTGCACCGTGACATTGGCCAGGCCCAGCAGGTTGGCCGGCACCGTCGCCGCCACTGCGCTCTTGCTGTTGGCCAGCTGGATCATCGCTTGCAGCAGTTGGAAAAGTTGCAGGTTGCCATCCAGGGCGGTGGCCGCAGCGCCGGTCTGCAATTGCAGGATGTCTCCCAGCTTGACCTGTGGCAGCGAAGCGCTCACCGCTGCCTGCAGGGTTCCCAGGGTGGCGAGTATATCGGCGGCGGCACCATTGGCCTGGACCACGGTGGTGGCGGCCTGGATCAGTTTGGTCAGGGTCGCCTGGGTATTGAGCAACTGGCTGTAGTTGCCGGCGTTGACCCCCAGGTCGATGGCCAACTGATTGAAATAGCTCAACAGGTTGATATTGCTGTTGAGCAGGCCGTTCCAGCCTGCGGCGCTGATATTCAGGCTGCCCCCCAGCATGCTGCCCACCAGAAGGTTGAGCAGAGGAGAGTTGGCGCTGTTAACCGTGGCGATGGTGCTTCGGATGCTCAGTTGCGCCAGGGGCGGCAAGGGCGCTGCCGCTACCGCCGTGGCGCTGAGCGGTGTGGTGAGGTTGGTCGGGCCCGGGGTGAACAAGGCGGCAATCCCCGCCGCCACACTGATCGGCACGGTGTTGCTGACAACTACCCGCACCGCGGCGGATTGCGTGGCGTCGACATTGAAGCTGCGCAGGCCGGTGGCCCCGGTGCTCAGGGTGCCACAGGCGGTGCTCAGGCTGCTGCCGGTAGCGACAGTGAAACCGTTCCGGGTGGCGCTCTGCCCGGCATAGCTGGCGGCAGTCAGGCCGGCCTGGCAGTTGCCGCCACGGCTGACCGCTTCCAGGGCGGCGTTGTCCGCCACCCGCTGCAAGCGCCGCTGTTCCATATAGAGGCGCCCGCTGTCCACCACCAGCAGCATCAACAAGGCCGCCAGGGCGAAGGTCACCGCCGCCATCAGGCCAATGGCGCCACGTTGCCGGGTCGGGCCGCAAAATCGCTTCAGGGGGGGCATCGTGGCACTCCTTTACCGGCTCGCAGCCGGGCGCGCACTCCATCGATGCCAGCAGTGTAGTCAAGGGCCAGAGGCCACGCTGGCCAGGGGCCAGTTCTGCGGACTGGCGGCCCTGGCCAGAGGAAACTCAGTGCGGTGGGTAGTTCTGCAGGATGCGCATCACCGTGGTGCGTACCGCCGCGCTGCGATCGGTGGGCTTGGGCGAGTTGCTGAGCATCTGCTCGTCACTGCCGCGCCATACCAGCTTGCCGTCCTTGCCGTCGAGCAGGTCGATCTGGATAGTCGCCACCTTGTAGGTGATATTGCGCGTCTCGTTGTACATCGGCCCGCCCCAGTAACCGTTCCAGGGGCCGCCCCAACCGCCGCCATAGTTGGTGGTGACCTGCTGCTGGCGGTCCTCGACGATCAGGTAGGCCTGCACCTTCAGGTCGGCCCTGGCCCCCCCCTGGGCCGGGCGCAGGCCGCGCTGATCCAGTTGCTCGGCCACCGCCTGGCGGATGCGCTGCTCGGTCAGGTCGCTCTTGATCCGCGGATCGTCGGGCCGGTATTGCAGGGCGGGTTCTTTCCAGCTCCAGCTGCGGTAGGCGCCAAAGTCCCGGCTGGCGTCGAAGTCATGATTGACCTGGTCGGCGGCGCAGGCACTGAGCAAGGCGGCACACACCAGTAACGCGATTCGATGGAACATGCTGTTTCTCCGCGTGAAGACAAAAACCTGGAGCTAGCTGGGAGGATAGGCCGCCATGGCCTTGTTCAACGCCTCGCGTAGCGCATCGGCGCGCTCGCCCAGGCTGCCCCGACTGCTGGTCTCGGCACTGGCGCTCCACACCGGCTGGCCGCTGGCGCCGTCGTACAGATTGACCCTGACCACCACCACTTCCACTTCATAGGTGCGCACCACAGGTACGCTGCCGTACATCCCATAGCCGGGGCCGTAGCGGTTGTAGCCGCCGTAACCGCCATATCCGTAATCGTCCTGGACCTGGCGCAGGCGCTTCTCCAGGTGCAGGTCGGCGCTCACCCACAGGTCTGCCGGGCGCTGGTCATACACCGGACGCAAGCCACGCTGGTCCAGGGCACCGCCCACCGCGTCGGCGATCTGCGCCGAGTCGGCCCAGGCCGAGCCGGCAGGCAACTGGCCGTTGCGCCAGGCCCAACTGCGGTAGCGCCCATAGTCGCGTTGCGGGGCCGGGTAGGCACTGCGGTCGAAGGTATTGGCCGCTTGCGGCGGCGCCGGCGGCAGCGGGTTGCTGCTGGCGACATAGGGGTTGCTGCCCTGACAGGCGGCAAGCCCGCTACACAGAAGGATCAGACCCAGGCGGCCTTTCATTGCGCACTCCGTTATACCGGCCGGCACAGCCAATGCAGATAACGCCCAAGCCCGGCGAAACTTGGGTGACGGCGGTGAGCCAGTTCCATTTCCAGCAAATCCGTCAGCTCGGCCCGAGACTGGAATTCCACCGGCATGTAATCGTGGAATACCCGCACCCCGCTCTGGCTTTCGACTTGCCACAGGCCTTCAAGTTGCGCCGCCAGCTCGCGCGGATCAAGGGGTTGTTGCGGGGTCAGGCTCTGTTTCTCGCCGGCCATGTCATTCTTGCGCAGCTTGCGGAAATGGCCCTTGAGCAGGTTGCGATACACCAGCGCATCGCGGTTGTAGAACGCCAGGGACAGCCAGCCGTCGGCGGCCGTCAGCTGGTGCAGCACCGGCAGGATCGAATGAGGTTCGGCCAGCCATTCCAGCACCGCGTGGCACAGCACCAGGTCATAGGATTCGGTGAGCTGCCCCAGCAGTTCCTGCCACGGCGCCTGGATAAAGGTCGCCTGCTGCCCAGCCTCGGCAAAGCGCTGGCGAGCGCCTTCGAGCATGGGCGCGGCGGGTTCGGCCAGGGTCACCTGGTGCCCGCGCTGGGCCAGCCACAAGGACATGTGCCCCAGGCCAGCGCCAATATCCAGCACCCGCAGCGGACGCTCGGGCAGGCTTTCCTTGAGGTCGGCCTGGAGCACCGCCAGGCGGATCGCGCCCTTGGCACCGCCATAGATCTTCTCGGCGAAACGGGTGGCCAGTTGGTCGAAATGCCGATCGCTCATGAGCAGAACCGCCGTTCGCTGTCGGCCAGCTTGGCGCGCACCACCTGCTCCATGTCCAGCCCCAGTTCGCTGCACAGCAACAGCAGGTAGAGGACGATATCGCCCACTTCCTGTCCGGCGTGGGCCAGCTTGTCCGCCGGCAATTGCCGCGACTGGTCCTCGCTCAGCCACTGGAAGATCTCCACCAGTTCGGCCATCTCGACGCTGGCGGCCATGGCCAGGTTCTTCGGGCTGTGGAATTGCCGCCAGTCGTTGTGGTCACGAATGGCATGCAGGCGTTGGGTCAGTTGCTCTAGGTTCATCGGGGTCTCCTGAAGGCCTATAGCTTCCGGGGGATGGGCATGGGACGCAAGCCGCTCCTGTAGAATATGCCGCCCCTGGCAGCTTCTATGCTTACCGGGAACTCGACCCGGGCTTGCATGCCCAAGGTCAGGCTCCGGCGCCCCGCTCTTCTTCCATCAGGACATGCACATGCAGGCAGAAAGTTTCTTCGAATGGCTCGGTCAGGCCATCGGCTCGGTTATCCGCTTTATCGTCGACCTGCTCAGCGGGTTGTTCAATACCCTGACCCACGCCGGTGGCAACTTTGTCGACGGCCTGGCCCGGGCCTTGGGTATGGACACTTCGATTGTCAGCATCATCGGCCTGATCATCGGCCTGCTGTTCCTCTACTGGGCGATTCGCGCCTTTATGCGCGCCTCGATCATCCTCGGCATCATCTGGCTGGTGCTCGGCCTCTGGCTGCTGAGCTGGATCATCCACTGACCTGCGGCCAGATCCTCGGCGCATTGCCACGCCGAGGCTACAATGCCGGCTCTCGCAAGGAGCCTTCATGTCCCCCCTGATCAACGCCTGGCGTCACCGCCCTACCCACAGTCGCGTCTGGGCCCTGGCCGCGCCGATGATCCTGTCGAATATTTCCGTGCCCCTGGTGGCCCTGGTGGACAGCACGGTGATCGGCCACCTGCCCCACGCCCACCAGTTGGGCGCCGTGGCAGTGGGGGCCAGCCTCTATACCTTTCTCGCCTGGGCCATGGGTTTCCTGCGCATGGGCGCCACCGGCTTTGCCGCCCAGGCCGCCGGGCGCGGCGATGGAGCGGCGCTGCGCCAGGTACTGCTGCAGGGGCTGTTGCTGGCCCTGGGCATGGCGCTGCTGCTGAGCGCCATCGGCGTGCCCCTGAGCGGCGCGGCCCTGCAAATGATGCAACCCTCGGCAGACCTGGAACAGATGACCCGGGGATTTTTCCACACCCGCCTGCTGGGCCTGCCCGCTGCCCTGGCCAGCTTCGCCCTGGTGGGCTGGTTCCTCGGCACCCAGAACGCCCGGGCACCGCTGGCCATTCTGCTGAGCACCAACCTGATCAACATCGTCCTCAACCTGTGGTTCGTCCTGGGCCTGGAATGGGGCGTGCAGGGCTCGGCCCGGGCCTCGGTGATCGCCGAATGGAGTGGCGCCCTGCTCGGCCTGGCCATGACCCGCCCGGCCCTGCGCGCCTACCCGGGACGCATCGCCTGGGCCGCGCTGCGCCGCTGGCACAGCTGGCGCCCGCTGCTGGCGGTGAACCGCGATATCTTTATTCGCAGCCTGGCCCTGCAATCGGTGTTCTTCATGATCACGGTGCAAGGCGCACGGCTGGGGGATGCCACGGTGGCCGCCAACGCCCTGTTGCTCAATGGCCTGCTGCTGACCGCCCACGCCCTGGACGGGCTGGCCCACGCGGTGGAAGCCCTGTGCGGTCACGCCATAGGTGCCCGTGATCGCCTGGCCCTGCACCGCTCATTGGTGGTGGCCGGCGGCTGGTCACTGCTGGCCAGCCTGGGCTTCGCCCTGCTGTTCCTGCTGGGCGGCCATCTGTTTATCGAGATGCAGACCGATATTGCCGAGGTGCGCCAGACCGCTTTCGCCTACCTGCCCTACCTCGCCGTGCTGCCCTTGATCGCGGTCTGGAGCTACCTGCTGGATGGCTTGTTTATCGGCGCTACCCGGGCCCGGGAAATGCGCAACGGCATGCTCCTCAGCCTGCTGCTGCTGTTGCCCTGCGCCTGGGCCCTGCAAGGCCTGGGCAATCATGGCCTGTGGTTGAGCTTCCTGCTGTTCATGCTGCTGCGCAGCCTGACCCTGGGTGCCTGCGCCTGGCGCCTGGAACGCCAGGACCGCTGGTTCAGCGGCGCTCACTGAGCCGGGGGCGACTCGACGAAATCGCTGACCCGCTGCAGCACCGGGGCCATCCAGCGCAAGGGCCGGGACAAGGCGGCCACCAGGGTGGCGTGGCCGGTGCGGGCGAAATGGAACTCCTGCACCGGCACCCCGGCCGCCCGCAACTGGCCGGCCAGGCCGCCGGTGTTGCGCTGCGGGTTGACCAGGGAATCGTCATTGGAAGCCATCAACAGCGCCGGAGGTGCTCCCTGGCTGACATGGTTGATCGGTTGCGAGTCCTCTGGCGAGTCGGGGTAGAAAAATACCGGCCGTACCGCGGTGTTGCGGATCGGCAGAAAGTCATAGGGCCCGGCCAGGCCGATCCAGCCCTTGATCATCTGCGGGCTCAGGCCCACCTCGGCCAGCCAGCGCGGGTCCAGGGCCAGCATCGCTGCGTTGTAGGCTCCGGAGCTGTGGCCCATCAGGTACAGGCGCCGGGGGTCGCCGGCAAAGTCGCCAACATGCTCATGGGCCCAGGCCACGGCGCGGGCACAGTCCTGGAGAAAACTCGGGTAGCGCACCTGGGGGTACAACCGGTAGTCCGCCACGACCACCACCATGCCGCGGGAAGCCAGGGCTTCGCCGACAAACTCGTAGTCGCTGCGCGAGCCGCTGTTCCAGCTGCCGCCATAGAAGAACACCACCACCGGCGCCCCTGGCTTCAAAGGCCAGGGCTGATAGACATCGAGCTTCTGCCTTGGGTCGCTGCCATAGGCGATGCCGGAGGTTTTGCTGAAGGTACTGTCAGGGGTCAGGGCGTTGAGCAACTTGAGTGGCGAACAGGCCACCAGCAGGCCAATCACCAGGGCGCCGAACAACTGCTGCCAGACAGCGCTTGAAGGGTGGTTCATCACTGAGCCTCGCTGCATCCACCACGGATGCCTGGGTGCAGGCTAGCTGCAAAGCACAACGCCCAGGCAAAAAAAACCCACCGCAAGCGGTGGGTTGTGGATCGCCGCCCTGGTTGTCAGGAAGACAGGTAGGACGAGCGGGTCAGGCCCAGACGCAGTGCGTCGAGGAACTGGGTGCGCTCGGCGGTGCTGATCTTGGCGCTGGCAACCTTGTCGCGGTAATGAGTCATCAACTCCTCCGGCGACAGGTGCACATAGCGCAGCATGTCTTCGATGGTGTCGTGGGTCTCGATCCCGGCGTGGTACACGCTGCCGTTGGGCCGCTGGTAGATGTTCACCGAGTCGGTGTCGCCGAACAGGTTGTGCATGTCACCGAGGATTTCCTGGTAGGCGCCCACCAGGAAGATCCCCAGCAGGTAGTCCTCGCCCTCGTTGAGGCCATGCACCGGCAGGCTGGTCTCGATGCTCTGCTCGTCGACGTACTGCTTGATCTTGCCGTCGGAGTCGCAGGTCAAGTCTTGCAGCACGGCGCGGCGCAGTGGTTCTTCGTCCAGGCGATGCAGCGGCAGGATCGGCAGTACCTGGCCGATGGCCCAGGTGTCCGGCAGGCTCTGGAACACCGAGAAGTTGCAGATGTACTTGTCGGCCAGCTTGTCGTTGAGCTCGTCCAGCACCTGGCGGTGGGAACGCTGGCGCGCCTTGAGCGAGTTGTGCAGGCGCCGGCAGACGGCGAAGTAGCACTGCTCGGCCAGGGCTTTTTCCGCCAGGGTCAGCTTGCCGTCGGCGTACTGGGCGGCTACGTCGCTCATGTAGTGGGTGGCGCGCCAGTAGGTTTCGGTAACCATCTCGATGTCGGTCGGGCCCAGCAGGTCCACCAGCCATTGCACGGTTTCCGGCAGCTCGTCCTTGTTCTCGATCTTCGGCACGTCGTCGTTGTGTTTCTCGACGTCGGTGACCTGCACCACCAGCATGGCGTGGTGGGCAGTCAGGGAACGGCCGCTCTCGGAGAAGATGTTCGGGTGCGGCAGGTTCTGCGCATCGCAGAACTCCTTGAGCATGCCCACCACCACGCCGGCGTAGTCGTCCATGTCGTAGTTGATCGAACTGGCGTTGCGCGAGTGGGTGCCGTCGTAGTCGACGCCCAGGCCGCCGCCGACATCGATATGGTCCACCGGCAGGCCGAGGTTGCGCAGTTCGCCGTAGTAGCGGATGGCTTCCTTGAAACCGTGCTGGTAGTCCGCCAGGTTGGCGATCTGCGAGCCCATGTGGAAGTGCAGCAGGCGGATGCCCTGGTCCAGGCCGGCAGCGCGGAAGCGCTCCACCACCGACAGCAACTGCGCCGCCGACAGGCCGAACTTGGATTTTTCGCCGCCGGTGTCGGCCCACTTGCTCGACGCCAGGGACGACAGGCGTACCCGCAGGCCAACCTGTGGCTTGACCTTGAGCGATGCCGCTTCCTCGATCACCAGGCCCACTTCGGACTCTTTCTCGATGACGATGAACACGTTGTGGCCAAGCTTCTGGCCCATCAGCGCGAGGCGGATGAACTCGCGGTCCTTGTAGCCGTTGCAGACGATGGTGCCGCCCTTCGGCGCCAGCGCCAGCACCGCCAGCAGCTCAGGCTTGGAGCCGGCTTCCAGACCGATGGAGACGTTCTGGGTGGCGATGATGTTCTCGATCACCGCTTCCTGCTGGTTGACCTTGATCGGGTACAGGGCGGTGTATTTGCTCTGGTATTCCAGGCGCGCGATGTTGGCGTCGAAAGCGCCGGTCAGCTGGCGCACGCGGTCCTGGAGAATGTCCGGAAAGCGCACCAGCAGCGGCAGCGACAAGCCGCTCTTGCGCAACTCGGCGACCTGTTCGAACAGATCGATGGGCAAGCTGCTCGGGCCGTTGGGGCGAACTTCGACGCGACCGGCGTCATTGATCGCGAAATACCCGGCCCCCCAATGGCGGATCCCGTAGACACTGCGGCTGTCCGCAACTGTCCATTGGCTGCCATCGTCTTTACGTGTGCGTCGTACGGACATCGAAGTCCCCTATAAAGAAGTCATAGAGCGCCACCCCGATTCAGGGCTGGCGCAGTCTAAAGAATGAAAATGACGATTTGGCCTGCAAGCGCAATAGACCGCGCCTGCCGTGCCGAGTTTAGAAACCGTTCATGAACAGGCTCTGTGAAAACCATGGAGACGATGCCGCGCGCCCAGTCGGTCGGCGCGGTATCCAGTCACAGGTGGTTTTCACAGAGGCTGCTAGCCGCCGGACTTCTTTGCCTTGAAACCGTGCTTGAGCAGTTCCGCCAAGAGTAGCTCGACATGGTCGCCCTGGATCTCGATCACGCCATCCTTCAAGGCACCACCGGTACCGCAACGTTTCTTCAACGTCGTGGCCAGTTCCTTGAGGGCGTCTTCGGCCAGGGGCACGCCGGTGATGGTGGTCACCGTCTTGCCGCCACGTCCCTTGCTCTCGCGACGTACGCGGGCAATGCCGTCGCCGGCGGGAATCACGCTTTGTTTGCAGATACAGGCGGCCACCGGCTGGCTACAGTCCGGGCAATGTCGACCTGCGTCGGTGGAAAACACCAGGCCACCAAGGGCGGCGAAGGATGCGGCTTTTTTGGCCACCGGCAATCCTCTTGGGAGGACAAAGACTGGTCGCAGCACAGGGGGCTGTCGACCGCGAAGCCCCACTCAGGCAGGGGCAGCGCTACTGAGCCGGGCCGCGGGTAACAGCGGCACCGGTTCAGCTTGAAAAGTCGCGCAGTGTAACGGCAAAAAGGCCGGTTGCTAAGAGCCAATCAGCGTCAATTTATGCAACTTTAACGACGCCGCGCCAGATAGCGCTGCAAAGCGGCCAGGGAGTCCGGGCAATAGGGCTTTTCGTGGATTTCCCGCAGCACCTGGTCGAGGGGCAGGAAGTGCGCTTCCAGCACTTCTTCCGGCTGCAGGCGCAGCGGGCCGTCCCACTCCGCGGAGAAGGCCGAGCACCAGAGGCGGTTGTCGCTGTCCTCGAAATAGAAGTGGTCATGGGCGACGAGCTCGACCCCGCTCACCCCCAGTTCCTCCTCCAGCTCGCGGGCCGCCGACTCGGCGTAGCTCTCGGTGGCCAGCACCATGCCGCCGGCGGCGACATCCCAGTAGCCCGGGTAGACCGCCTTGCTCAGGGTGCGCCGGTGCACGCACAGTTCACCGGCGGAGTTGAACAGCATGATGTAGGTGCCGCGACCGATCAGCGCACGCTGGCGCAGTTCAGAGCGAGCCATGGCACCCAGCAGCTGGTCTTCGCCATCGACCCAGGCGATCTGTTCGGCATCGGAGGCGGCACGATGGGCCGCCTCGTTGGGGGTTGCGACCATGGATCAGCCCTGATTGAGCAGTTGACGCAGATCGATGACCGCCGCGTTGGCCCGGGAAATATAGTTGGCCATTACCAGCGAGTGGTTGGCCAGCACCCCGAAACCGCTGCCGTTGAGGATCATCGGGCTCCAGACCGGTTCCTGCGACGCCTCCAGCTCACGAATGATCTGGCGCACGCTGACGGTGGCGTTCTTCTTCGCCAGCACGTCGGCGAAGTCCACTTCGATAGCCCGCAGCAGATGCGACAGCGCCCAGGCCTGGCCACGGGCTTCGTAGAACACGTTGTCGATCTGCATCCATGGGGTTTCCTCGATTTCCTCGCCCACCTGCGGCACCTGCCCGGGAGCCGAGACTTCGGTTTTCGACGCGGTATTGAGCTTGACCCGGCCAACGCTGGCCGACAGCCGCTGGGACAGCGAGCCCAGGCGCGTGCCGACATCACCCAACCAGTTGTTGAGGTTGTCGGCCCGGGCGTAGAACTGCGCGGTCTTCTGGTTCGGGTCGGACAGGCGCGCCTGGTAGCGGCTCAGAGAATTGATGCCTTCCTGGTACTCCGACTCGCTGGACGGCAGGATCCAGCTCTTGTTGTCGAAGTTGAAGCGCGGCTCGGCCTTGGCCAGGTCGGCGTCTTCGGCGGACTGCGACTGGGAACGGGCGAAGTCCTTGCGCAGTGCGCGGGTCAGGTCGCGAACCTGGACCAGCACGCCGTATTCCCAGCTCGGCATGTTGTCCATCCACAGGCCCGGCGGGAAGCGGTCGTTGGAGATATAGCCACCGGGCTTGTCCAGCAGGGTGCCGACCACGGTCTTCAGGGTTTCCACCGTGGTGTAGCCCACCACCATCTGCCGGCCTTCCTTCTCGGCGGCGATCTGCGCGTTCTGCTGCACCGGGAACAGTGCCGGCTCCTGGCTCCAGTACCAGCCCAGGGCACCGGTCACCAACAGGTACAGGCCCAGCAAGGTGGCCAGGGCACGACTGAACAGCAGGCCACCGAAATAGCTGCGTGTCGCCGACTTGGGTTGGGCAGTACGATCCGGCGCGCTGCCTGCGCGGTTCTTCCAATCCAGCATGGCTATGTCCTTTCAATCACTTGAGTTCATCGGTTCGACCACAACCCTACTCCATCGTGCCTTGCCTTGACGGACAACAATTCCGGCAAATGCGCGCCGCGCAATGATTGCGAATCAGGCAGCCACTATAAATGAAGCAAGGGCCGGAACCTATGCGACCAGTCGGTCGAGAACTGAATCGCTTGGCTTTGCACATTATTGACGTACGACACTCATGGGACGCAAAAGTGGTGCTAGCATAGAGCCACCAGTCGATCTCAGCATGCACCCTAACTAGTAGTCAGGATATGACCGAGCCAGAAGACCCCAGCCGTGAGCGCCTCAAGCACCACTTTGCCCAGCGGGTAATTCATCAGGCACGTCAGATTCTTGAGATATGGCAGCGTCTGCAACGCAGCGAATGGTCGACCACCGACATGTCGGAACTGTGCGAGGCCAACCTGCGCCTGCTGCGTTTCGCCGAACGCTTCGAACAGCCCGAGCACACCCAACTGGCCCGCAGCATCAGCCAGTCCCTGGAAGCGGTGGACGCCAACCGCGGGCGCCTCAGCAGCTCGCTGATCACCGACCTCAACCGCTTGATGCAACGCCTGTCACGCACCGGCCTGCGCCACGGCGACCAGCTCGAACAGACCTTCCTGCCGCCTCTGCGCAAACCCATCTACGTCATGCTGCAGGACTACGATCGGGCCGAGCGCCTGGCCAAGCAGCTGGAGTTCTTCGGCCTCAGCGCCCAGGCCCTGGACAGCATCGCGGCCTTCCGCTCGTCCATGGTCGAGCGTCTGCCGGCGGCCATCGTTATCGACGTCGACTTCTGCGGCAGCGGCATGGGCCTGACCCTGGCGGCCGAGGCCCAGGTCGGCTTGGAACAGAAACTGCCGCTGCTGTTCTTCAGCCTGCACGAAACCGACACCCCGACCCGCCTCGCTGCAGTGCGCGCCGGCGGCGAGGAGTTCCTCACCGGCACCCTGGAAGCCTCCAGCCTGCTGGAGAAGATCGAGGTGCTGACCTGCGTCGCCCAGTACGAGCCCTATAAAGTGCTGATCATCGACGACTCCCGGGCCCAGGCGCTGCACACCGAGCGCCTGCTCAACAGCGCCGGCATCGTCACCCGCACCCTGATCGAGCCGATCCAGGCCATGGCCGAACTGGCGGACTTCCAGCCGGACCTGATCATCCTCGACATGTACATGCCGGCCTGCACCGGCACCGAGCTGGCCAAGGTGATCCGCCACAACGACCGCTATGTCAGCGTGCCGATCATCTACCTGTCCGCCGAGGACGACCTGGACAAACAGCTGGACGCCATGAGCGAAGGCGGCGACGACTTCCTCACCAAGCCGATCAAGCCGCGGCACCTGATCACCACCGTGCGCAACCGCGCGGCGCGGGCGCGCAACCTCAAGGCGCGGATGGTCCGCGACAGCCTCACCGGCCTGTACAACCACACCCATATCCTGCAACTGCTGGAAGACTGCAGCTTCCGCGCCCGCCGCGAGAACAAGCCGCTGAGCTTCGCCATGCTGGACATCGACCACTTCAAGCGGGTCAACGACAGCCACGGCCACCCCATGGGCGACCGAGTGATCAAGAGCCTGGCGCTGTTTCTCAAGCAGCGCCTGCGCAAGACCGACTTCATCGGCCGCTACGGCGGCGAGGAATTCGCCATCGTCATGCCCGACACCGACCAGGACGCCGCCTGCAAGGTGCTCGACGAAATCCGCCAGCGCTTTGCCGAGATCCACTACCCGGCCCAGCCACAGGACCTGTGGTGCACCTTCAGCGCCGGGGTGGTGGAGATGCAGGACGACTCCGACAGCCTGCTGATGGCCAGCCAGGCGGACGAAGCCCTGTACCGCGCCAAGCACAGCGGACGCAACCGGGTACTGCCCGCGCGGCAATCAAGTCAAAGTGCCAGCTTTTCATCGGATTCCACCGAGTCGGTCATAACCTTGTAATACAAACGCAATAAATTCAGGCGCTTACCATTTTTGCCGTTGGTAGAGCCCCGATGCGCCTGAAGCTGCTGACCAATCTCAACACCCTGCTGTTAGTTGCCGTATGCCTGGCCCTGGGGGCGACGCTCTGGTGGTCGCAGCGGGCCCTGGAACGCCCCTACCTGTTGATGGAGCGCTACCTGGGGCTGTCCCAGCAGTTCCAGAATCAGGCAGCGCGCAATATCGAGGACTACCTGGCCAGCGGCGACGCCCTGCGCCTGAGCGCCGCGGCCCAGGCCATCGAAACCCTGCAGGGCGAGCTCAACCAGCTGCCAGCGCCATTGGCGCAAAGCCTGCGGCCGAGCCTGACCAGCCTCGACGACTTCAGCAAGACCGACCTGCTGGCCGCCGGCAAGCTGGCGGGCGACCCCCAGGCCCTGCTGCTGCAGGCCGAGCGCGAACTGGGGGCCAACCTCGACCAGCTCAGCCAGTACGCCACTGACGCCAAGAATGCCGACGCCCCGGCCTACCTGCCGCTGCTGCTGAATGCCGCGCAACACTTGGGCAAACTCTCCCTGGCCCGAGACAAGCTGGTGAGCAGCGGCCGCAGCGAACTGGCCGCCGACGTCGAGCGCGAGCTGAACAATATCCGTGCCCAGGCCGACCGGCTTGAAGCCCTGCCTTTATTGGGCGTGGCCGCCAGCAGCGAATCCGGCACCGATGATTTCGCCGCCATGATGGGCCTGGAAAACACCCAGAAAGCCGCCGCCGAAGACGCTGGCGTTGCCCTCAAGCGCGAACTTAATAGCTTGCTCAAGCGCTATCCGGCGGAGCTGGAACGCACCCGGCAACAGATCCAGAAGCGCGCCGACCTGAGCGCCGCCACTCTGCTGAAGATCACCGCCGTGCGCCAGGCCATCGCCGAACTGGAGCCCGCGGTACGCGCCCAGCATGGGCAGATCCAGAGCGAAGTACGCCTGATGCAAGGGCTGATGATCGGCCTGATCCTGCTGATCGCCCTGGTAATCGACAGCCTGCAACGCAAGCTGGCCCGGGTCCTGACCAACCTGGCCCCCG
Organism: Pseudomonas sp. NFXW11; assembly: GCF_049887815.1. NCBI lineage: Bacteria > Pseudomonadati > Pseudomonadota > Gammaproteobacteria > Pseudomonadales > Pseudomonadaceae > Pseudomonas > Pseudomonas sp. NFXW11. Next base: position 63,151 of record NZ_JAGEKI010000003.1, read on the forward strand.
CGCTCTCGACCTGGGCCGAAGGCGACTTCAGCCGGCCGATCGAGCTGGGCAAGACCAATCATGAGTTGCACGCCATCGAAGCATCCCTGAATCGCCTGCGGGCTTACCTGGTGGATCTGGTGGACACCATCCGCCAGAACGCCGAACAGGTGGCCGGCAGCAGCCGCACCCTGGCCGACCTCAGCAGCGGCCTGCACAGCGGTGCCGAGCGCCAGGCCGGCGATACCGCGCAGATCCGCGATGCCCTGGGCGAACTGGAAGCCACCATCCAGCAAGTGGCCGGCGACGCCAGCCAGGCCGCCGATGCCAGCCGCAGTGCCGGGCTGGCGGTGCAGCAGGGGCAGAAAGTGATAGGCCTGAGCCTCACCGGATTGCACGCGCTTGTAGGGGAAGTCCAGGGCAACGCGCAGATGATCGAGCACCTGGCCCAGGAGTCCGCCACCATCGGCGGGGTGCTGACGGTGATTCGCTCTATCGCCGACCAGACCAACCTGCTGGCCCTGAATGCCGCCATCGAGGCTGCCCGGGCCGGAGAAATGGGCCGCGGTTTTGCCGTGGTGGCCGAAGAAGTGCGCTCCCTGGCCCAGCGCACCGCCGGCGCCACGGCAGAAATCCAGACCCTGATCGCCGGCCTGCAATCCGCCGCGCAGCAATCGGTGCAAGGCATGCGCGCCCAGGTCGAGCATGCCGAGGCCACCGCCAGCCAGGCCCAGGCCGCCGACGGTGCCCTGGATGAAATAGTCGGGGCCATCCAGACCATCGCCGACACCGCGGTACGCATCGCCGATGTCACCGCCCAGCAGAGCGGTGCGGTCAGCGAGATCCGCGACCACAGCGAACGCATCCACCAGTTGGGCGGCGACAATCTATTGCGCATCGGCCAGGGCCGAGCCCAAGGCGAGAACCTGCTGGATCTTGGCGGCCAATTGCACACTGCAGTACAGGCCTTCCGCGTCTGAACCCAACTCGGCAGCCGCAGGCTGCAACAGCGTTGAAATTCGCCAAGATGCACACCAGGAGCGGTACGCGCCGATCCTCCGGGCAAGTGACCGATTTTAATCAGCCGGTCATATATTTTGCGCAAACATCGGTCATCGTGCTGGCTATTGCCGGGAACTGGACAGTCACAAAGGCTTTCCGGCATAGTCGCCGGGTTCTGACAACAGCCCCCCGACCACCAAGGAACCACCGATGGCCACCCTACTGGTGCTGCATGGCCCCAACCTGAACCTGCTCGGCACCCGTGAACCGGGGGTCTACGGCGCCACCACCCTGGCCCAGATCAACCAGGATCTGGAGCAAAGGGCCCGTGCCGCCGGGCATCATCTGCAATACCTGCAGAGCAATGCCGAGTACGAATTGATCGAGCGCATCCATGCCGCTCGCGATGAAGGCGTGGACTTCATCCTGATCAATCCAGCAGCTTTTACACATACAAGTGTCGCTTTACGTGACGCGCTGCTGGCGGTGAGCATCCCATTCATCGAAGTGCATTTGTCCAACGTGCATAAACGCGAAGCTTTCCGCCATCACTCCTACTTTTCCGATGTAGCGGTTGGAGTGATCTGCGGCCTTGGCGCCAGCGGTTACCGCTTGGCCCTGGAGGCCGCACTAGAGCAGCTTGAACAACAAGCTAAACGCCCCTGAACGACCCCTGGGAGTTGATGATTAATGGATATCCGTAAAGTCAAGAAACTGATCGAACTGCTGGAAGAGTCCGGCATCGACGAGCTGGAGATCAAGGAAGGCGAAGAGTCCGTGCGCATTAGCCGCCACAGCAAGACTCCAGCCCAGCAGTACTACGCTCCAGCTCCGGTTGCCGCGCCAGTGGCTGCACCCGCCGCTGCTGCCGCGCCTGCCGCCGCCGCTCCTGCTGCCCCGGCCGCCCCTGCGCTGAACGGCACCGTGGCTCGCTCGCCAATGGTCGGCACCTTCTACCGCAAGTCTTCGCCAAGCTCGCCAGCCTTCGTTGAAGTTGGCCAGAGCGTGAAGAAAGGCGACACCCTGTGCATCGTCGAAGCGATGAAGATGATGAACCACATCGAAGCTGAAACCAGCGGTGTGATCGAATCCATCCTTGTCGAAGACGGCCAGCCGGTTGAGTACGACCAACCGCTGTTCACCATCGTTTGAACTGCGGAGAGTCTTTGATGTTGAAGCCTGCGAAGTTGGAAAAAGTCCTGATCGCCAACCGCGGCGAAATCGCCCTGCGGATCCTGCGTGCCTGCAAGGAAATGGGGATCAAGACCGTCGCCGTCTATTCCAAGGCCGACAAGGAGCTGATGCACCTGGGCCTGGCAGACGAATCCGTATGCATCGGCCCTGCGCAAGCCGCGCAGTCCTACCTGCACATCCCGGCCATCATCGCCGCTGCTGAAGTCACTGGCGCCACGGCGATCCACCCTGGCTACGGCTTCCTCGCGGAAAACGCCGACTTCGCCGAACAGGTGGAAAACTCCGGCTTCGCCTTCATTGGCCCGAAAGCCGAAACCATCCGCCTGATGGGCGACAAGGTATCGGCCAAGCACGCCATGATCGCTGCCGGTGTACCAACGGTTCCAGGTTCCGACGGCCCGCTGCCGGAAGACGAGGAAACCGCCCTGCGCATCGGCCGTGAAGTCGGCTACCCGGTGATCATCAAGGCTGCCGGTGGCGGTGGTGGTCGCGGCATGCGCGTGGTGCACAAGGAAGAAGACCTGATCGCCTCGGCGAAACTGACCCGCTCCGAAGCCGGCGCGGCGTTCGGCAACCCGATGGTCTACCTGGAGAAGTTCCTGACCAACCCACGTCACGTGGAAGTCCAGGTACTGTCCGACGGCCAGGGCAACGCCATCCACCTGGGCGACCGCGACTGCTCGCTGCAGCGCCGGCACCAGAAGGTCCTCGAAGAAGCACCGGCACCGGGCATCGACGAGACTGCGCGCCAGGAAGTCTTCGCTCGCTGCGTCAAGGCCTGCATCGACATCGGCTACCGTGGCGCCGGCACCTTCGAGTTCCTCTACGAGAACGGCCGCTTCTACTTCATCGAGATGAACACTCGCGTGCAGGTAGAGCACCCGGTATCGGAGATGGTCACCGGTATCGACATCGTCAAGGAAATGCTCAGCATTGCCGCTGGCAACAAGCTGTCGTTCACCCAGGACGACGTGGTGATCCGCGGCCACGCGCTGGAATGCCGGATCAACGCCGAAGACCCGAAAACCTTCATGCCAAGCCCAGGCACGGTCAAGCATTTCCATGCCCCGGGCGGCAACGGCGTGCGTGTCGACTCGCACCTGTACAGCGGTTACGCGGTTCCACCGAACTACGACTCGCTGATCGGCAAGCTGATCACCTACGGGGCCACCCGTGACGAAGCCATGGCGCGCATGCGCAATGCGCTGGACGAGATCGTGGTCGACGGGATCAAGACCAATATCCCGCTGCACCGCGACCTGACCCGTGACGAAGGCTTCTGCAAAGGGGGGGTGAACATTCACTACCTCGAGCACAAGCTGGCCGAGCAACACTGATCGGCACTCGCCACACCGCCAAGGCCGCTTTCGAGCGGCCTTGGCATTTCTGCAATACCCTCCCCCGCCACCCTGTAGGAGCGAGCTTGCTCGCGAACCGCGCAGCGGCCACTCCCCGATCAACCACCATCGCGACCCAGCAATAGGCATCCCCCTCGCTCCCAAGGGGCGTCTCGCGTAAACTTGCGCGCTTCTCGCGGCCCGCTAGGCTGCACAACACATTTTTTCAAAGGTGCCCGCCATGCCTTGGCTGCAAGTCCGTCTCGCCATCAGCCCAGAACAAGCCGAAACCTATGAAGACGCATTCCTTGAAGTCGGCGCCGTATCGGTGACCTTCATGGACGCCGAGGATCAGCCGATCTTCGAACCCGAACTCAACACCACCCCGCTCTGGTCCCACACCCATCTGCTGGCCCTGTTCGAAGGCGGCACCGAAGCCGCCAGCGTGCTCGCCCATATGGAACTGTTGACCGGCAGCCCGCTGCCCGAACACCACAGCGAAGTGATCGAGGACCAGGATTGGGAGCGCAGCTGGATGGACAACTTCCAGCCGATGCGCTTCGGCCAGCGCCTGTGGATCGTTCCCAGCTGGCACGCCGCGCCCGAACCGGACGCAGTCAACCTGCTGCTCGATCCGGGCCTGGCCTTCGGCACCGGCACCCACCCGACCACCGCCCTGTGCCTGGAATGGCTGGACGGCCAGGAGCTGAAAGACTGCAACGTGCTGGACTTCGGCTGCGGCTCGGGAATCCTCGCCATTGCCGCCCTGCTGCTGGGCGCCAAGCAGGCCGTGGGCACCGATATCGATGTGCAGGCCCTGGAAGCCTCTCGCGACAACGCCGGACGCAACGGCATTGCCGACGAACTGTTCCCGCTGTACCTGCCTGAGCAACTACCCCAGGTGCAGGCCGATGTGCTGGTGGCCAACATCCTTGCCGGCCCGCTGGTGTCCCTGGCCCCGCAACTGTCGGGCCTGGTGAAGTCTGGCGGGCGCCTGGCGCTGTCCGGCATCCTCGCCGAACAGGGCGAAGAAGTGGCCGCGGCTTATGCCCAGGACTTCGATCTGGACCCGATCGCCACCCTCGATGGCTGGGTGCGCATCACCGGCCGTCGGCGCTAGAATGGCCGCCTGCATAATCCGGATGGCCGCATGACCGACAGCTTCGTCACCCAGTGCCCGCACTGCCAGACCCGCTTCCGTGTCAGCCACGCTCAATTGAGCGTGGCCCGCGGCGTGGTGCGCTGTGGCTCCTGCTTGCAGGTGTTCAATGCCGCCCGCCAGTTGCTCGAGCAGCGCGCGGCCAAGGAAAACGCGGCCAAGAGCGCCACCCGGCCCAGCGCCAGCCCGGCGCAGAGCATTCCGCAACCATCAGCGCCGCCGGCATCGGCAGTGCTGGCCGCAGCGCCCGAGCCACAACGCGCCATCAGCCAGAAACAATGGTCCGCCGCGGAAATGGACCTGGATGCCCTGGACCTCGACGAAGAACTGGCCAAGCTCGAACAACGAGAGATTCAACCGACCAAGACCTTTGGCCAGGAACGGGAACACAAGGACGACGGCCTCAGCGCCCGCCGCGACCTGAAGGATGCCGACGACGGGCAATGGCCCGACGGCCTGTTCGGCAGCGCCGCGGAACAGGATGAACCCGAGCCGGCAACGCTCAAGCCCGAACCGACCAAGGAACCTGCCGACGCCGAGGCGCAGCGCCCGAGCCGCACCGAACCCTCGCTGTCGTTCAACCTGGCGGACCTGGATGACGAGCCCAAGGCTCCGAAGCTGAGCCAGGACGACGACCTGGAGCCCTTCACTGCCCACACCCCTGCGGACCACGAGCATCCTGACCAGCCGTCAACCGCCGCGCCGGGCAAGAAGCGCCGTGAGCGCAGCGAGCCCGGGGTCCAGGAAGATGTCCTGCTGGACCTGGTAGACGACCCGATCCACCTCGACTGGCAGAAACGCCGTTCGCCCTGGGGCCGGCGCCTGCTCTGGCTGCTGCTGATTCTGCTGGCCGCCGGCGGCCTGGTGGGACAATACGTCGCCTATCACTTCGAAGAACTGGCGCGCCAGGACCAGTACCGCCCCTGGTTCCAGCAACTGTGCCCGGAACTCGGCTGCACGGTGCCGTCCCGGGTGGACATCGCCCGGATCAAGAGCAGCAACCTGGTGGTGCGCAGCCACCCGGAATTCAGCGGTGCGCTGGTGGTGGACGCCATCATCTACAACCGCGCGCCCTTCTCCCAACCCTTCCCGCTGCTGGAGCTGCGTTTTGCCGACCTCAACGGTCACCTGATCGCCAGCCGCAGCTTCAAACCCGGGGAATACCTGGGCGGTGAAATGCAGGACGTCGCGGACATGCCGCCGCAGACCCCGATCCATATCGCCCTGGATATTCTCGACCCCGGGCCGAAAGCCGTGAACTACAGTCTGAGTTTCCACTCGCCCGAGTGACGCGGCTGTCCCGTTGATCCGCGACTGCGGATTTACGACAGATTTATGACGCTATCGCCAAGGCCGATCCCAGAGCGATAACGCAATAGCTGTTCAGATTTTATCCAATTCAGCCTTTATCCAGTCATCGAGAGCGGGTATCATGCCAACCCTTTTTCGAACTCTCATGATCCGGCCCCACAACAGGGAAGTCCTATGTCGGCGGTACGCATCGGCCCATATACATTGCACAACGGCTTGATTCTCGCCCCCATGGCGGGCGTCACCGACCAGCCCTTTCGTCAGCTTTGCCGGCAATTGGGCGCGGGCCTTGTAGTCTCGGAAATGGTCACCAGCGACATGAGCTTGTGGAACAGCCGCAAATCGCGGTTGCGCATGATCCACGAAGGCGATCCCGAGCCACGCTCGGTACAGATTGCCGGTGGCGATGCACAGATGCTGGCGGACGCCGCCCGCGCCAACGTCGAGTTGGGCGCACAGATTATTGATATCAACATGGGATGCCCGGCGAAGAAGGTCTGCAACAAGGCCGCCGGTTCCGCGTTGCTGAAAGACGAAGCCCTGGTCGAAGAGATTCTCCAGGCGGTGGTGGCCGCGGTGGATGTACCCGTCACCCTGAAGATCCGCACCGGCTGGGACCGGCAGAACAAGAATGGCCTGACGGTGGCGAAAATCGCCGAACAGGCGGGCATCACGGCACTGGCGGTCCACGGTCGGACCCGGGCCGACCTGTACACCGGCGAAGCCGAGTACGACACCATTGCCGCGATCAAGCAGGCAGTGTCGATACCGGTATTTGCCAACGGCGACATCGACTCGCCCCAGAAAGCCCGGCAGGTGCTGCACGCCACCGGGGTCGACGGGCTGTTGATCGGCCGGGCCGCCCAGGGGCGGCCATGGATTTTTCGTGAGATCGAACATTTTCTGCGCACCGGTGAAACCCTCCCGGCACCTGATCTGTTCGAAGTGGAACGTATTCTGCTGGAGCACCTGGCCGCGCTGCATGCCTTCTATGGGGATGTCATGGGCGTACGCATTGCGCGCAAGCATGTGGGCTGGTACCTGGCAACCCTGCCGGGCGCCAGGGAGTTTCGCGCCCACTTCAATCGTTTGGAAGATAGGGAAGCACAATGCGCCAACGTCCGTGAGTTCCTCGCAGGACGTTACAAGAGCCTGGAAACAGGGGACGGAGAGGGGGTGGCCGCATGACGATGATGACCGAGACTTTAGTGAGTGGAACAACACCCGTGAGCGACAACGTGAATTTGAAACAGCACCTCAATACCCCCAGCGAAGAAGGCCAGACCCTTCGCGGGAGTGTCGAGAAGGCGCTGCACAATTATTTCGCCCACCTTGAGGGCGCTGCCGTCACGGACGTGTACAACCTGGTGCTCTCCGAAGTCGAGGCTCCGTTGCTCGAAAGCGTGATGAACTACGTCAAGGGCAACCAGACCAAGGCCAGCGAACTCCTGGGTCTGAACCGCGGCACCCTGCGCAAGAAACTCAAGCAGTACGATTTGCTGTAAGCATTCAATCAAACCAGAAAGGCGCCCGCGTAAAAAACGGTCGCCTTTTTTGCTGACTCCTTTGCTTTGTGATGGAAATTGAGATGACCGACCAGACTACCCGCCTGCCGATCCGCCGCGCCTTGATCAGTGTTTCCGACAAGACCGGGATCCTCGAATTCGCCAAGGAGCTGGAAGCCCTGGGCGTGGAGATCCTCTCCACCGGCGGGACCTTCAAACTGCTGCAGGACAACGGCGTGTCCGCAGTGGAAGTCGCGGATTACACCGGTTTCGCGGAAATGATGGACGGCCGGGTGAAGACCCTGCATCCGAAAATCCACGGCGGCATCCTCGGTCGTCGCGGTATCGACGACGCCATCATGAACGAGCACGGGATCAAGCCGATCGACCTGGTAGCGGTCAACCTCTACCCCTTCGAGGCCACCATTTCCAAGCCGGGTTGCGACCTGCCAACGGCCATCGAGAACATCGACATCGGCGGCCCGACCATGGTTCGCTCGGCGGCCAAGAACCATAAGGACGTGGCCATCGTGGTCAATGCCAGCGACTACGCCGGCGTCCTGGAAAGCCTCAAGGCTGGTGGCCTGACCTACGCCCAGCGCTTCGACCTGATGCTCAAGGCGTTCGAACACACCGCCGCCTACGACGGCATGATCGCCAACTACATGGGCACCATCGACCAGGCCAAGGACACCCTGTCCACCGAAGAGCGCAGCGAATTCCCGCGCACCTTCAACAGCCAGTTCATCAAGGCCCAGGAAATGCGCTACGGCGAGAACCCGCACCAGAGCGCGGCGTTCTACGTGGAAGCCAAGCCTGCCGAAGTCGGCATCGCCACCGCCACCCAGCTGCAAGGCAAGGAGCTGTCCTACAACAACGTGGCCGACACCGACGCCGCGCTGGAGTGCGTGAAGAGCTTCGTCAAGCCGGCCTGCGTCATCGTCAAGCACGCCAACCCGTGCGGCGTGGCCGTGAGCCCGGACGCTGAAGGCGGCATCCGCCAGGCCTACGAACTGGCCTACGCCACCGATACCGAATCGGCCTTCGGCGGCATCATCGCCTTCAACCGCGAGCTGGATGCAGCCACCGCCAAGGCCATCGTCGAGCGTCAGTTCGTCGAAGTGATCATTGCCCCGAGCGTCAGCGAAGAAGCCCGCGCCATTGTTGCCGCCAAGGCCAACGTGCGTCTGCTGGCCTGTGGCGAATGGTCGGCTGACCGCGCTGCGGCCTGGGACTACAAGCGGGTCAACGGCGGCCTGCTGGTACAGAGCCGGGATATCGGCATGATCAGTGCCGACGACCTGAAAGTGGTGACCAAGCGCGCCCCGACCGAGCAAGAGATCAACGACCTGATCTTCGCCTGGAAAGTCGCCAAATACGTCAAGTCCAACGCCATCGTCTACGCCAAGAACCGCCAGACCATCGGTGTCGGCGCCGGCCAGATGAGCCGCGTGAACTCGGCGCGGATCGCCGCCATCAAGGCCGAGCACGCTGGTTTGCAAGTCGCCGGTTCGGTGATGGCCTCCGACGCGTTCTTCCCGTTCCGCGACGGCCTGGACAACGCCGCCAAGGTCGGTATCACCGCGGTGATCCAGCCAGGCGGCTCGATGCGTGATGCCGAAGTGATTGCCGCAGCCGACGAAGCCGGCATTGCCATGGTCTTTACGGGCATGCGCCACTTCCGCCACTAACAGCAGCCGCATGCTTCAAGCTGCAAGCGACAAGTCAGAGCCAAGCAAAGTTGCTCTTGCCTGGTCCTTGCAGCCTTCCTTTTTCAGAGCCGCACGCAGCACGGCAGGGCGATTGGAATTGCTCTTCACTTGCAGCTTGCGGCTTGTAGCTTCCTCCGAAGGAGTCTGACTTGAACGTTTTGATCATTGGTAGCGGCGGTCGTGAACACGCCCTGGCCTGGAAAGTCGCTCAGGACCCACGGGTCGAAAAAGTATTCGTCGCCCCCGGCAACGCCGGCACCGCCATCGAGGCCAAGTGCGAGAACGTCGCCATCGACGTGCTGGCCCTGGAACAGCTGGCGGATTTCGCCGAGAAGAATGTGTCCCTGACCATCGTCGGCCCGGAAGTGCCGCTGGTGGCCGGTGTGGTCGACCTGTTCCGCTCCCGTGGCCTGGACTGCTTCGGCCCCACCGCCGGTGCCGCGCAGCTGGAAGGCTCGAAAGCCTTCACCAAGGATTTCCTCGCCCGGCACAAGATCCCTACCGCCGACTACCAGAACTTCACCGAGATCGAGCCGGCCCTGGCCTACCTGCGGGAAAAAGGCGCGCCGATCGTGATCAAGGCCGACGGCCTGGCTGCCGGCAAGGGCGTGATCGTTGCCATGACCCTGGCTGAAGCCGAGGAAGCCGTGCGCGACATGCTCGCCGGCAATGCCTTCGGTGACGCCGGTTCGCGCGTGGTGATCGAGGAATTCCTCGACGGCGAAGAAGCCAGCTTCATCGTCATGGTCGACGGCAAGAACGTGCTGCCCATGGCCACCAGCCAGGACCACAAGCGCGTCGGCGACGGCGACACTGGCCCCAATACCGGGGGCATGGGCGCCTACTCCCCAGCGCCAGTGGTCACCGCCGATGTCCACCAGCGGGTGATGGACCAGGTGATCTGGCCCACCGTGCGCGGCATGGCCGAGGAAGGCAACGTCTACACCGGTTTCCTCTACGCGGGCCTGATGATCGACAAGGCCGGCAACCCGAAAGTCATCGAGTTCAACTGCCGCTTCGGCGATCCGGAAACCCAGCCGGTGATGCTGCGCCTGCAATCGAGCCTGGTGCTGCTGGTGGAAGCCGCCCTGGCCCAGGCCCTGGACAAGGTCGAAGCACAATGGGACCCACGTCCGAGCCTGGGTATCGTGCTGGCCGCCGGCGGCTATCCTGGTGACTACGCCAAGGGCGCGGCCATCACCGGCCTGGACGCCGCCGCCGCGCTGGAAGGCAAGGTGTTCCATGCCGGCACCGCGCTCAAGGACGGCCAGGTAGTGACCGCCGGCGGCCGCGTGCTCTGCGCCACCGCCATGGGCGCCAGCGTCGATGCAGCCCAGCAGCAGGCCTACCGCCTGGCGGCCGAGATCGACTGGTCCGGCTGCTTCTACCGCAAGGACATCGGCTACCGTGCCATCGCCCGTGAGCGTGGTCAGGAGTAACGCCGTCATGGACCCCGGCAAGGGCCTGGCGCCCTTGCCGTGCGGTCATTGCGCCGCGCATAGTTATAATCAGGCATCAACCAACGAAGGGATTTCGCCGTGCGCTGGCTCAGGATCGCCCTAGGCTTCACCGTCACCTTGCTGACCCTGCTCTGCTTGAATCCGGCCCTGGCCGCTCAAGGCAGTGGCTGGGCAGTATTGCTCGACGAACAGGCCGACCTGCAACTGAGCGACATCCGCTCCCCGCGCTACAGCAACCAGTTCAGCCCCACCGAACTGGACAAGCTGACCGCCGCCGAACCCGATGGTGCCCTGTGGCTGCGCTTCAAGCTCCAGCCCGGAACCCATGAACAGATCCTGCGGATCTTCGCCCCCGATCTGTCCCAACTGAATCTCTACGTGCTCGACGGCGACCAGCTGATCGAGCAAGTCAACACAGGCTCCAGCCAGCCGCAAGCGGAAAGGCCCCTGCCCAGCAGCGACTTCATGCTGCCACTGCCGCAAAGCGCCAAGCCGCTGGAGGTCTATGTGCGCCTGGTGTCGGAGCACGAACTGCGCCCCTTCATCACCCTGCAAGCAGCGGTGACCAGCGCCGCCGACCAGAGCCAGACGCTGATCTACGGCCTGCTGTTCGGCTGCCTGGCGATGCTGATCCTGCACAACCTCACCCGCTTCGCCTACACCCGTTCGCGCAGCAGCCTGTGGCTGGCGGCTTGCGAGAGCCTGCTGACCCTCAGCCTGCTGATGCTGCTGAACCTGTTCGGGCCCTGGCTGCCCGACTGGCAGGCCTGGCAAACCCCGGGCGCCTACGTGGCCCTGCTGCTGACCGCACCCTGCGGCATGATGTTCGCCTACCGCTTCTTCGCGCCGCTGGGCGAGCATCCGCTGAACCGCCTGCTGCTGGGCAATATCCTGCTGATCGGCCTGTTCGGCCTGCTGCTGCTGTTTGTCAGCACCCTGCCGCTGAACATCATCACCTACGGCCTGGTGGCCCTGGCCGGCCTGAGCATGCTGTTCGTCGGTGGCTACCACTGGCACAAGGGCTATCGCCCGGCGCGGCTGTTTGTCGCCGCCATGGTGATCTTCAACCTCGGCACCCTGGTGATACTTCCAGCCCTGCTGGGCCTGACCCTGGTGGCGCCGCAGGGGCTGATCGTGACCCTGATGAGCGTGATCTGCATCGCTGGCCTGCTGATGAGCGTGGCCCTGGGCGAGCGCCAGCGCAACATCACCGAAAACCGCTTCAGCGTCAGCCGCGACCTGGCCGCCAGCACCGCCGAGGTCAATGCCAAGGCCGAGTTCCTGGCCAAGATCAGCCATGAGATCCGCACCCCGATGAATGGCGTGCTGGGCATGACCGAACTGCTGCTGGGCACCCCGCTGTCGGTGAAGCAGCGCGACTATGTGCAAACCATCCACAGCGCCGGCAACGAGCTGCTGACCCTGATCAACGAGATTCTCGACATCTCCAAGCTGGAGTCCGGGCAGATCGAGCTGGACGACGTGCAGTTCGACCTCAACGCCCTGATCGAGGACTGCCTGAGCATCTTCCGGGCCAAGGCCGAACAGCAGAACGTCGAGCTCATCAGCTTTATCCAGCCCCAGGTGCCGCGAGTCATCAGCGGCGACCCCACGCGCCTGCGCCAGGCCCTGCTGAGCCTCTTGGAAAATGCCCTGAAGAAGACCGACGAAGGCGAAGTGCTGATTGTCGTCGCCCTTGACGAACGCAGCAGCAAGCCGCGCCTGCGCATCGCCGTGCAGGACAGCGGCCAGCCCATGGACGCCGAGGAACGCGACGCCCTGCTGCACACCGAACTGCACAGCAAGAACTTCCTCGCCACCACCCGCCTGGGAGGCAACCTCGGGCTGGTGATCGCCCGTCAGTTGATCCTGCTGATGCACGGTGAGTTCGGCATCAAGAGCGGTGGCCAGCAAGGCAGCACCCTGTGGCTGACCCTGCCGCTGGACAGCGAACGCCTGGAGCACCCCACCGCCGACCTCGACAGCCCGCTGCAGGGCGCCCGGGTGCTGGTGGTGGACGACAACGACACCTGCCGCAAGGTGCTGGTGCAGCAGTGCAGCGCCTGGGGCCTGAATGTCAGCGCCGTGCCTTCGGGCAAGGAAGCCCTGGCCCTGCTGCGCACCAAGGCGCACCTGCGGGACTACTTCGACGTGGTGCTACTGGACCAGAACATGCCCGGCATGACCGGCATGCAACTGGCGGCGAAGATCAAGGAAGACCCGAGCCTGAACCACGACATCCTGCTGATCATGCTCACCGGCATCAGCAACGCGCCGAGCAAGGTGATTGCGCGCAATGCCGGGATCAAGCGGATCCTCGCCAAGCCGGTGGCCGGCTACACCCTCAAGACCACCCTGGCCGACGAACTCAACCAGCGCGACAAGGCCCCTGCCGCCCCCTACAACCTGCCGCTCAATACCCCGCAGGTTCCGGCAGCGATCACCGTGCCCAGCGACTTCCGCATCCTGGTGGCCGAAGACAACAGCATCTCCACCAAGGTCATCCGCGGCATGCTGGGCAAGCTCAACCTGCAACCCGACACCGCCAGCAACGGCGAGGAAGCCCTGCAAGCCATGAAGGCCCAGCGCTACGACCTGGTGCTGATGGACTGCGAGATGCCGGTGCTCGACGGCTTCTCCGCGACCCAGCAACTGCGCGCCTGGGAAGTCGGTAACCAGCGTATACGCACCCCGGTGGTGGCCCTGACCGCGCACATCCTCGCCGAGCACAAGGAGCGCGCGCGCCAGGCCGGCATGGACGGGCACATGGCCAAGCCGGTGGAGCTCTCGCAGCTGCGCGAACTGGTGGAACACTGGGTCACCCAGCGCGACTTGCGCGAGCGCAGCGCCGCGCACACCAGTTAAGCCGACAGCCCCGGCGGCGCCTGTTAAACTCTGCCTCGCCCTCCCTAGTCGTGAGCTTCCACCATGCTCCACGTGCTGTTCAGCGTTTACCTGAAGATGCTGGTGCTCTATAGCCCGTTCTTCGTCCTCTCGTGCTTCATCAGCCTGACCCGAGGTTATTCCACCAAGGAGCGCCGGCGCCTGGCCTGGAAAGTCGCCCTGGCGACCCTGGTCTCCAGCGTGCTGTTGTACCTGTTCGGGCGGGTGATCTTCGGCGTGTTCGGCATCACCGTGGACGCCTTCCGCATCGGCGCCGGCAGCGTGCTGTTCATCTCCGCCCTGGGCATGGCCCAGGGCAAGTCGGCGGTGCAGACCGACAACGTGCAGCAGGACGTGACCATAGTGCCGCTGACCATTCCCCTGACCGTGGGCCCCGGTACCATCGGCGCCCTGCTGGTGATGGGGGTCAGCCAGCCGCACTGGGACGACAAGCTCACCGCCATCCTCAGCATCGCCCTGGCCAGCCTCACGGTGGGCGTGGTGCTGTACCTGTCCAACCGCATCGAACGTATCCTCGGCGACCAGGGCTTGCAGATAGTCAGCCGCCTGATGGGGCTGTTCGTCTGTGCCCTGGCGGCGCAGATCATCTTCACCGGGGTACGCGGCTACCTGGTGCCCTAGCCTGCCACCCAAGCAACGGAATGCTCATGCCCTACAGCGCCGACATGGCCTTTATCCAGCAGCAATGGCTGGACGAAGCCTACCCGCGGGAAAACACCCTGGTCCTGGGCAGTGGTTTCTACTGCCTGTTCGAGCTGCCCTGCGGGGCCAGCCAACTGCAAGACAAGGTGTGGCTTCCGGCCCTGGATCACCCGCAGGCAGAAGCCTGCGAAGGCCTGGCCACCCTGGCCTGTTCCGCCCCCGGCCCGCAGCCCTGGCAGGCCCTGGGCGGTGAATGCGCAGCCCACGGCGGCGATGGTTTCCTGGCGTTGCTGGACAAGGATTCACAGCGCTTGGTCTGGTTGCTGGTGCTGCGGGAAACCAACCCCTTCGCCCAGGTGCAAATCCGCGACCGAGATCTTCATGCCCAATCCACCAGCGGGGTCAGCCTATGCATTCCCATCCAGCGACCGGACCAGCTGACCCTGGCCTGGCCAGCCTGTTGAGCCCCTTGCAGAACAGCGCCCCATGAAGCCACTGACTCGCCTCGCGGCCATCGACCGCCTGAGCCGGCACCAACTGCTCGCACTCTCGGCGCAACAACGCGCCGATCATCTGCTGAACGTCTGGAGCCTGGGCCCCGAAGACCCGGAATTCGCCACCCTCACGGCCAGCCTGGGGGAGGAAATCCAGACCCGGGAGCCTCCGGAAAATGCCCAGGACCCGCGTTACGACGCGCTGATCCTGGTCAGCCTGCGCGGCGCCTACCTTGGCGTCAGCAACCTCTACCTGAGCCGCTGCCTGGCCGAAGCCGGCCACCCACGCCAGCCGGTCGAAGGCCCACTGGAAACCCGACTGGCCTGCCCCTGCTGCGGCTACCTGACCCTGGGCGCACGGGGCGAATACGAGATCTGCGACCTGTGCCATTGGGAAGACGACGGCAGCCAGGCGCTGGACGTGCTGAGCGGGCCCAACCACAAAACCCTGGGCCAGGCCCGGGAACACTTCGCCCAGCAGCAGGGCTGCCTGCCCCTGGACAAATGGCCACACATCAGCAAGGACCGCCCATGATTCCCCCGCAGTTGATCGCCCTGATCGAAGCCCAGCCCCGCTTCCGCCCGGGGCCCGACACCGCCGAGGTCACCCGAGCGCTGGCCACATTGGGCATTGCCCTGGACAGCGAATTCGCACAGATCTACCTGGCCTGCCACCCCGCCGACTTCGAAAGCCGAGCGAGCTACGAAGTGCTGATGGATATCGCCGAGCCCAGCGAGGAAATCCTTGTGGGCACCGAGTTCATTCATGACGTGTGGGAGCTGCCGCAGAACTTTATCGCCTTCACCTCATTGCAGGGCGAAGGCGGCTACTTGCTGGACAAGGACAGCGGCGGCGTCTGGGATTTCGACCTGGGCGACAGGGAGGCTTTTATCGCCGGGCGCATTCCCGCCAGATGGGCCAGCTTCTTCGAGTTCATCACCTGGTATTTGCAGCCCTAAGCGACAAGCTCCAAGCGACAAGTTGCAGGAGCCGGCTCAATGGGGGCCAAGAGCCCGGTTCTATCGAGCCGCCTCAGGCCTCAAGCCGCCATTGCAAGGCATCCAGCGCATCGCAGCCATCCTGCAACAGCAGGTGGGCAGCATGGACGAAGTGCTGCAGGTCACGCTCATTGACCCCTTCAAGACGCAGGCAATCCAGGCTATGCAGCAGATCACGCGAAGCCTTGATGCGTTGCAGCGCACCGCCATGCAGATCCGCTGCCGGGGCATTGCGGTCCAGGTGGTAAACCGGGGTGGGAGTAAGATTGCTTTGTAGCGGAATGAAATCTGTCATCGGTGCATCTCCATAGGTGCAAGACCACCACCCGCTGCGGCTAAACAATGGGTGGCAGCTGTACGAGGGTTAGCCGACCGGGTGCAACCTATGAAAACCCGGCACACCAAAAGGTGTCCCGCGCACAGCCGCCATAGAAGAAGGCCATGCAGCAAAAAGCGCCAGCATAGTAATTGATGGCGCTCATGCCGTCATAGATTCGCTTTCCGACCGGCTAAGATCGGCCGCCGATGCGTCGGCGACCGGCACACTATGGCCAGGCCCCGCGACAGGAACAACCGGCAAAGTGTTGCACTAAGCTCCAAGCCGCAAGTTTTCAGCTTGCCGCTCAAAGCTCGCAGCTTGCCGCTGCCCCCTCTAGTACCAGCGCGGCGTGTAGACCCACTCGCCGCCCTCCGCCCGGGGGAAGACGCAGGTGGTGGAGGAACCCACCAGTACCATGGTGCGCATATCCACTTGTTCCGGGGTCAGTTCGCCCAGGGTAGTCACCCGCAGGGTCTGGCCCGGGCGGCCGATATCCCGCCCCAATACCACCGGGGTTTGCGGCGTGCGGTGCTGGCGCACGATCTCCAGGGCCCGGCCCAATTGCCAGGGTCGGGAGCGGGAGATGGGGTTGTAGAAGGCCAGGGCCAGGTCGGCCTGGGAGGCCAGGTCCAGGCGCTTCTCGATGATGTCCCAGGGCTTGAGGTTGTCCGACAGCGACAGCACGCAGAAGTCGTGCCCGAGTGGAGCGCCGGCCTGGGCCGCAGTGGCCAGGGAAGCGGAAACCCCGGGAAGAATCTCCAGCTCCACCCGCTGCCAGCTCGGCTCGCTGGATTCATGCAGGGCTTCGAGCACCGCGGCGGCCATGGCGAACACACCCGGGTCGCCGGACGACACCACCACCACCGAACGACCTTGGGCCGCCAGTTCGAAAGCATGGCGGGCGCGCTGCATTTCTTCGCGGTTGTCGGTGCAGTGCAGCACCTGGTCGGCGCGGAACGGGCCGGCCATGCGCACATAGGTTTCGTAGCCGAGGATGTCCTGGGCCCGAGCCAGTTCGGCTTTCACCGCCGGCACCATCAGCTCGGCGGCACCAGGGCCGAGGCCGATCACCGCCAGGCGCCCGCGAGGGCGGCCTATCTGTTCCGGGTCCAGGGGCTGGCTGGCCACGGCAATCGCCAGCGCGTCGCCCACGGCAATGGGCGGCAGCAACTGCGGTACCGCTTGCTGTGCCAGCTCGACCACGCTGGCTGCCGCCGGGGCGAAGCGCAGTGGCACCCCCAGTTCGGCAGCCGCCTGATGCAGGCTGCGGTCGGCCATCTCGCTGTCGGCGGCCAACAGGCAGGCCAGGGATTGCACGGCGATTCGCGCCTGGTGCAGGGCCTGGCGGATGCGCTCGGCCAGGCTGGAGTCGTCGGCGTCATCAGGGCGAATGCCAGCGCAGGCCACCAGGACGCTGCGGGGGTAGATCAGCAGCTCGTTGGCCGCCGGCTCGCGCTCGGCCGAGCCGACCCTAATGGTCAGGCGCGCCTGGGCATTCTCGGGCAACTTGGCATCGCTCAGCCAGGACGCAGCACCTTCGATGCGCACGCTTTCGCCCCCCAGCAGGTCGGAGACAAAACGCTTGCCCAGCTCCAGGTCGCCCAGGGCATAACCGCTGGGCGGGTTCAGCAGGCAGGTGCCGAAACGCAGTTCGCCACTGGTGGTAATGGCGGCAGCCACCCCCAGGCCGGCGGCGATTTCCCGGGCCATCACATTGACCCCACCCAAGCCACCGAGCAGCGGCACCACGGCGCTGCCGTCCTCGGCCACCGCCAGCACCGGCGGCTCGGCGCCCTTCTCCAGCAGCAACGGCGCCAGGGTGCGGATCACGATGCCGGCGGCGCACAGGGCGATGATCGGCGTGTCCTGTTGATAGAGCTGGCGCAGCGTCGCGCCAAACTCGTGGTAACTGCGGTCGGCGCCTTCGACTCGCTCGGCCAGGCCATGAATCAACGCATCGGGGTAGAGGCGCTGGATCTGCCGTGCGGTGTCGAGGCTGCCTTGGCCGAGGATGACGATGGCCGGATTCGAGCGGGCCATCAGCCTTGCCACCTTTCGCCGGGAACGATGATCAAGGAGAAGTACGGCGAAGACATCGGCTCCACCTCATGCAAGGGCACGATCTTCTGGTTGGCCATGGTGGCGCGCTCGACATACAGCGCACGCTCTGCCAGCCCCAGCTCCTCCAGAACCTGGCGCACCTTGGGGAAGTTGCGCCCCAGCTTCATCACCACCGCCGCATCGGCATCCGCCAGGCGCCGCTTGAGTTCTTCATGGGGCAGCACGCCGGAGAGCACCGACAGGCTCTGGTTGCGATACACCAACGGCGCACCCAGCACCGAGGCGCCGCCCAGCATCGAGCACACCCCCGGCACCACTTCGGCCTGGTAGCGCTCGGCCAGGCGGTCGTGCAGGTACATGTAGGAGCCGTAGAAGAACGGGTCGCCTTCGCAGATCACCGCCACATCGCGGCCGGCATCCAGGTGCAGCGCCAGCTCCTGGCTGGCGCTGTCGTAGAAATCGCTGATCACTTGCTCATAGGACAGCGGCGCCGGCAGCACCTCGGTGGTGACCGGGTACACCAGGGGCAGCAGGGTCTGGGCCTGTTGCAGGTGCGCCTCGATGATGCCGAAGGCATTGCCCTTCTTGCCCTTGGCCACGAAATAGGCCACCACTGGCGACTCGCGCAGCAGGCGCAG
Organism: Pseudomonas sp. NFXW11; assembly: GCF_049887815.1. Taxonomy (NCBI): domain Bacteria; kingdom Pseudomonadati; phylum Pseudomonadota; class Gammaproteobacteria; order Pseudomonadales; family Pseudomonadaceae; genus Pseudomonas; species Pseudomonas sp. NFXW11. The sequence continues at coordinate 81,867 of NZ_JAGEKI010000003.1, forward strand.
GGCCTTGAGGGTAATCAGCTCGGGGTCACCAGGGCCCACGCCAAGGCCGATCAAACGTCCAGGTTGCTGCATCATTCGATCTCCGTGGCCAGGGCGTTGACCGCGGCGGCGGCCATGGCGCTACCGCCCAGGCGACCCTGCATGATCACGAAGGGCACCCCGCGGCTGTCGGCGGCGAGCATCGCCTTGGATTCGGCTGCGCCGACAAAGCCCACCGGGAAACCGAGGATCAACGCCGGTTTCGGCGCGCCGGCATCGAGCATTTCCAGCAGGTAGAACAAGGCGGTGGGGGCATTGCCGATCACCACCACGCTGCCTTCCAGGTGCGGGCGCCACAGCTCCAGGGCCGCCGCCGAGCGGGTGTTGCCCAGCTCCCGGGCCAGCTCCGGCACGCGCTCGTCGCGCAAGGTGCAGATCACCTGGTTGTTGGCCGGCAGGCGGGCCCGGGTGATGCCTTCGGAAACCATCCGCGCATCGCAGAGAATCGGCGCACCGGCCGCCAGGGCCTCGCGCCCGGCCTTGCCGGCCCCCTCGGAAAACTGCAGGCCGTCGATGGCCTCGACCATGCCGCAGGCATGGATCACCCGCACCGCGAGTTTCTCCAGGTCGGCCGGAATGCGCTCCAGCCGGGCTTCTTCGCGGATGATGGCGAAGGAGTTGCGATAGATCTCCTGACCGTCGCGGATGTAGTCAATCATCAAGGGGGCTCCGTTGGCGGGCATCGAGCAAGGCGTGCGCCGCTTCTATAGAAAGGTTGCAGGCGTGCAGCGCGCCGAAACCCGGCTGCGCTGCATCGCGCAAATACATGTCATAGCGCCCCGGGGCCACCGCCAGCAGGGTGGCCGGTGCCACCTGGGCGGCGGCGCAGGAGCGCGGGCAGCCGGACAGGTGCACCGCTGCCGTCTGCTGGCGGGCCTGGAGCCGCGCCGCCAGTTGCAGCGCATCGGCCTTGGTATCGGCCTGGGCCTTGGCGCAACCGCTAGAGCCGGTGCAAGCCGTGAGGTGGGCCAGGGCCTGTTGCGGGCTGCACAGCAGGCCCAGCTGGCTCAGGGCGGCGCTCACCAAGGGCGCGTCGGCCGGGGCAATCTCGGGCAGCAACAGGCTCTGCCAGGGCGTGAACCTTAGGCTGCCATCGCCATACTGCCGGGCCAGTTGCGCGGCGCCTTTGAGCATGGCCGGATCGAGACGCCCGAGGGGCGCCACCGCGCCGACATAGACCCGCCCGGCCTGGCGCTGTGGATAAGTGCCCAGGTGCAGGCCAGGTGCCGCGAGTGGACGCTGCCAGTCATCGACCGTCAGTAAGGGGCCACTCAGGCGCGAGCGCAGTTGTGCGAGAAAATCCGCCACCGGCACCTGCGCCAGCAAATGGCGCATGCGCGTCTGCTCGGGCGTGGCCAGATCGAGGAACAGTTCCAGCACCGCCACCAGCAGTTCATGGCCCTGCGCCTGGGGCACTGCCGCCAAAGGTTTATCCACAGGGCTGCCGGCCAGGCCGAAGGCCAGCAGCAACTGCCCGTCGCGCTCAAGGGCCGACAGCCACAGGTCGTGATGGTGTTCGAGCATGGCCAGGGCTTCGCCGCCATCGAGCTGCACGGCGAACTTGGCCGACAACTCATGGAAGCGTGGGTGGCCCTGCAAGGTGGCGAGTATCTGCCCGGCCAGGGGCCGGGTATCGACCAGCATCTGCCGGTCGATGCCGGCGCCGGGGCTGAGCATCAGGTTGCGCACATCGTCGCCGGCGGCGGTGGTCGGTCCCAGGCCGGCCGCCAGCAACCGCTCGATCAGCGCCTGATGCTCAGGCCCGATGCCGCGAATCTGCAGATTGGCGCGGTTGGTGGCTTCGATCACCCCACCGGCAAAGGCCTCGGCCGCCTCGGCCACCGCCAGCGCCTGGGCGCTGCTGATCACCCCGCCGGCTAGCTTGATCCGGCAGATACCGCCGTCCAGCGCCGCAACGATGCGCAACAACCCCGGGCAAGCCGAGGGGCGAATGGCAGTGGACAGCGGACGTGGGTTCAAAGGGGGTGACCGGCAGTGTGGGAAAAGCGCTTCGTCAGCGAAGGCGCGGTATTATGCCTGCTTTGTCCGAAGGCATGAAAAGCCTGGCAGACGGAACAACGTTTTTTGTGTTCGAGGAAGAATGATGTCGCCCTGGCTGACGGTAGTGGGAATCGGTGAAGACGGCTTCAAGGGCCTGGGCAGGAATGCCCGTCACGCCCTGCTGGGCGCTTCGCGGATAGTCGGCGGCCAGCGCCAGCTGGACCTGCTGCCGGCGTGCATTCGTGGCGAACGCCAGCTGTGGCCCAGCCCCTTCTCCCTGGAACCAGTGCTTGGCCAGCGCGGTACACCGGTGTGCGTGCTGGCCAGCGGCGACCCGATGCTGTTCGGCGTCGGTGCCAGCCTGACCCGGCAATTGCCCGCCGAGGAAGTGCAGGTGCTGCCCTCGCCTTCCTCCTATTCCCTGGCGGCTGCGCGCCTGGGCTGGGCCCTGCAGGAGGTGCTCACGCTGTCGGTGGTGGCGCGGCCAATCGCCGCGCTCAATGCCCACCTGTTCAACGGCCTGCGCCTGCTGGTGCTGAGCAATGACCGCCACAGCCCGGCCGCCATTGCCCAGCTGCTGCGCGAACGGGGTTTCGGCCCCAGCCGCATCAGCGTGCTGGAACACCTGGGCGGCCCCCTGGAGCGACGCCTCGACGGCAGCGCCGCAGACTGGAACGACCCGCCCGTGGCCGACCTCAACCTGCTGGCCATCGACTGCCGGGCCGCGGCCGACACACCGCGCCTGTCGCGCCTGGCCGGGCTGCCGGATTCGGCCTTTCGCCATGACGGCCAGCTGACCAAGCGCGATGTCCGCGCCATTACCCTGGCCCGACTGGCGCCAACCCCCGGCGAGCTGCTGTGGGACGTCGGCGCCGGCAGCGGCTCCATCGGTATCGAGTGGATGCGTGCCCACCCCAGTTGCCGGGCCCTGGCCATCGAGGCCGACGACGGCCGCCAGCAGTTGATCGAATACAACCGCGACGCCCTTGGGGTGCCCGGCCTGCAACTGATCCGCGGCCGAGCGCCCCAGGCCCTGGTCGGGCTGGAGCCGCCGGATGCGGTATTCATCGGCGGCGGCGTGACCCGCGAAGGCGTACTGCACAGCTGCTGGGAGCAACTCAAGCCCGGCGGCCGCCTGGTGGCCAATGCGGTGACCCTGCAAAGCGAAGTGACCCTGATGGACTGGCGCGAGCGCCACGGCGGCGAGCTGACTCGCATCCATATTGCCCAGGCTCAGCCTCTGGGGGAGTTCGACACCTGGCGCCAGGCCCTGCCGATCACCCTGCTGGAACTGCACAAGCCACGGGAGCTGCCATGAGCGCGGTAGGAGCGGGCTGGCCCGCGAATGCGTCCCCCCGCCTAAAGGTATCGCGCCCTTCGCGAGCAAGCTCGCTCCTACAGGGGGTGGGGCATGCGTGAGGAAAGTGCGGAACAGCCCACGCCCCTGCGCAGCGGCCTGACCACCGGCAGTTGCGCCACCGCCACCAGCCTGGCCGCCGCGCGCCTGCTGCTGGGCGGTACCAGCGCCGATGCGGTGGATATCGTCCTGCCCAAGGGCAAGCAGGTGCAGATGCGCCTGGAGTTCTGCCGCCGCACCCGCGACGGCGCCGAGGCCGGCACCCTCAAGGATGCCGGCGACGACCCCGACGTGACCCACGGCGCCCTGCTCTATTCCCAGGTGCGCCTGACCCCTGAGCCGGGCATCCGCTTTGTCGCCGGCCAGGGCGTGGGCACCGTCACCCGCCCCGGGCTGGTGCTGGCGGTGGGCGAGCCGGCAATCAACCCGGTGCCACGGCGAATGATCGGCGAGCACCTGCAACGGCTGGCCGAGGAGCAAGCCTATGGCGGTGGCTTCGAGGTCACGGTGAATGTCCAGGGCGGCGCCGAGCTGGCCCTGAAAACCATGAACCCGCGCCTGGGGATTCTCGGCGGGCTGTCGATCCTCGGCACCAGCGGCATCGTCCGGCCCTTCTCCTGCGCGGCCTATATCGCCTCGATCCACCAGGGCATCGACGTCGCCAGGAGCAACGGCTACCGGCATATCGCCGCCTGCACCGGCAACGCCAGCGAAGACACAATGCGCCGGGTGTACGAGTTGCCGGAAATTGCCCTGATCGAGATGGGCGACTTTGTCGGCGCGGTACTCAAGCATCTGCGCAAGGCGCCTGTGGATAAACTCAGCCTGTGCGGCGGCTTCGGCAAGATCAGCAAGCTGGCCGCCGGGCACATGGACCTGCACAGCCGCCACTCCAGCATCGACCTGCCGCAACTGGCGCAATGGGCCGCCGAGATCGGCGCCGAGCCAGCCTTGCAACAGGCCATCCGCGAGGCCAATACCAGCCAGCAGGCCCTGGCCATGGCCAGCGCCGCCGGGGTGGCCCTGGGCGACGCGGTGTGCCGGCACGCCCTGGATTTTGCCCGCAGCGTGGTACCGGCCCAAGTCCAGGTGGAAGTCTTCGCCATCGATCGCCAGGGCGGCATCGTCGGCCACGCCGGAGCCTGGCAATGACCCGTATCCTGCTGTTGGGCGGGGTCACCGAGGCCCTGGCCATCGCCCGCACCCTGGGGCCGCAACATATCTACAGCCTGGCCGGCATCGGCCGGGTGCCCAGCGACCTCGCATGCCAGGTGCGGGTGGGCGGCTATGGCGGGGCCGAGGGGCTGGCGGCCTTTATCCGCGAACAGCGCATCGGCCTGCTGCTGGATGCCACCCACCCTTACGCAGCCCGGATCAGCGCCAATGCGGCGCAGGCCGCACAGATCAGCGGCGTGCCCTGCTGGGCCCTGCGGCGTCCGGCCTGGCAGCCGCAACCCGGGGATGACTGGCGCGAAATCGCCGATTGGGCGCAACTGGTGCAGGCCCTGCAACCCTTCAAGCGGCCGCTGTTCACCCTGGGCCGCGAGCCCTTGCAACACCTGGATGAAATCCCCGCCGAACAGTTCTGGACCCTGCGCGCCCTGGACTCCTACCCCGGCAATCCGCGTTGCGAAGTGATTGGCGCCCGGGGGCCCTTCCTGATCGAGGACGAACGCGCCCTGTTCGAGCGTCGGCAGATCGATGTGCTGATCAGCAAGAACAGCGGCAGCAGTGCCACCGAACCCAAGCTGGAGGTGGCCCGGGAACGGGGCGTTCCGGTGCTGATTCTCAAGCGCCCCGAACTGCCCGAGGTCGATCGCAGCTTTGTCGGCGTGGCCGAGTTACTGGCTGCGCTGGGTCAGTTGCCAAACGCCTGACAGACAAAGTCGTCACGCCTCACAGGCTCTTGGGAATCCCCTGGCAGCCAGCGGCAAAACATTGCTTTAGCTTCCTGGGTGAAGGCTCAGCGCCGGCTCGCCGTCTATCGGCCAGCCAGCGTTCCATGGACTTTCGCCTGGCGCAGGACTTGCCAGTGCGTATCCCAAGGAATACAGTCGCCATGCCTATCTTTGAACAGACTGCAGAATTCGCCCACTGGCTGAACCGCCTGCAAAACCCTCAGGCAAAGACCCGGGTAGTGGCCAGGGTCAGGGCCGCGCAGTTGGGCCGCTTCGGCGACTGCCAGCGCTGGGGGGCGGCCTGCACGAGATGCGCATCCATCGTGGCCCCGGTTACCGGGTGTATTTCTCGCGCCGAGGCAAGGTGATCTACCTGCTGCTGATCGGCGGCGACAAGAGCACCCAGCAACGGGATATCCAACGGGCCAGGCAACTGGCCCAAGACCTCAAGAGCGAGGGCTGAAACATGACCACCCCAGTGACCCGCTTCGACGCGGCCGACTACCTCAAATCTCCGGAGGAGATGGTCGCCTACCTCGACGCCTGCTTCGAGGAAGACAACGGCGACGGCGTGCTGATTCGCGCCGCCCTCAACGACATCGCCCGTGCCCGCGGCATGACCCAGGTGGCCCGCGACACCGGCCTGGGCCGCGAGAGCCTGTACAAGGCCCTGGGCAGCCAGGGCAATCCGGAGTTCGCGACTATCATCAAGGTGATGAAGGCGCTGGGCCTGAAGCTGCACGTCAGCCCGGCCTGAGCTGGCACTGCGACACCACACCGCACGCGGTGCTTTTTTACTTATCCACAGCGATCAGGCTAAATACCCGCCTGATCGCTCAACCGACGGAAAGTCGCCATGTCCCGACAACGGCTCGCATTTGCCTGGATCGCCTGCTTCGCAGTGCTGTTCAACATGCTTGCCATGCCGCTTTCCGGAGCCATGCAGCGCTCCGACTCGGGACTCGACGAACAACTGCTGTGGGGCAGTTTCTGCTCCGCCAGCGGCACCAAGATGGTGGCCATTTCCCTCGGCAAGTTCGAGCAGCAGGCCCCGCAAAACGACGACCACTCGAACATGCAGCACTGCTGGTGCTGCTCCGGCTCGGCGCCCCTGGTGGCCTTGCCCGGTCATCTGCCGCAGCTGTATCACGCGCGTTTCGCTGCCCTGCCGGGTGCGCCGCAAGCTAAGATCGAATCCCTCACCCCGCGCCAGCAATGGCCCAGCCTGAACCCCGGTGCCCCGCCTCTGGCATGATTCCCTTTCGCAAGTGATCTGCGTTTTTGAATCGTTCTGGAGAACTCCCCATGTCCAAGTCTTCCCTGGTCAAGCAATCCCTGCTGTTGGCCGCGCTGCTGTTGCCTGCCTGTTTCGCCACCGCCCACGACTACAAGGCCGGCGAGTTGCAGATCGCCCATCCCTGGTCCCAGGAATTGCCGCCGAACACGCCGACCGTGGCGGCCTACTTCGTGCTGCACAACCCGGGCAAGAACGCCGACACCCTGCTCAGCGTCGACACGCCGATCGCCGGCAAGGCCGAGCTGCATGAACACGTCCAGCAAGGCGACATGATGAAGATGCAACGGGTGGCCAAGGTGCCGGTACCGGCGGGCGGCGAGGTGAACTTCGCGCCCATGGGCTATCACGTGATGCTGATGGAGCTCAAGGACCGCAGCCTGCTCACCGACGGCAAGCGCTTCCCCCTGACCCTGCACTTCGAGAAGGCCGGCGACGTTACCGTCGAAGTGGCGGTGCAGAAGCAGGCGCCGGCAGCCATGCAAGGGCATATGCACGATCAGTAAGCACTGACCGGCCCCATTCCCATGAACGCCCTGCGCGCGCCTGGCCGCAGGCGGTCCGTGCCGCGTCGCAACTCGTCTGGAGTGCGACGCGGCAGCTGGATCAGCCTGTTCGCCATGCTGATGATCTTTATCGGTCCGCTGATTTCCCAGTCGATGCCGATGGATCACGCCATGCCGATGAACATGTCCATGAGCATGGACATGGGCGCCGACGCGGCCGCCTGCCACGGCGAAACCCCGCACCACGCGCAACCCCGCAAGCCCCTGGGCGGCGCCCCTGTGCTCTGGGAAAAATGCGGCTATTGCAGCCTGCTGTTCAATTGCCCGGGGCTACCTTCGGGGCTGACATTCGCCGCCCTGGCAACGCCACCCACCCAGTATTTCCTGATCCCCGCGACGCGCCTGGGCCACGCCCGGCAGACCGTGTTCCCCGGCGCCCTGACCCGCGCCCCACCGATCCTCGCTTGAGTCACCCACTCCTCTCACACGGCCGACTGTCATCGCGACAGCCGTGCACCTGCGGCCGTGTCACTCAAGTTCGATCGATGGAACATCTATGTTTTCTGCTGACTCTCGCCTGGGCGTTGCCCAGCCATCCAAGCCCTTCGCCCTGAACCCTGCGCGCCAGCATTTCAACCGCGCCCTGGCAGTACTCTGCGGCGTCCTGCTGACGCCCCTGGCCCTGGCCGACGAGGCGCCGATGGACCACTCCCGGCACGCCGCCGAACTCAGCCCGACGGTGATCACCGCCATCGCCCCGAGCTCGCCGCTGACCGTGGTCACCAACCCCAAGGACCCGCGCCAACCGGTGCCGGCCAGTGACGGCGGCGACTACCTGAAGACCATTCCCGGCTTCGCCCTGGTGCGCAACGGCGGCACCAACGGCGACCCGGTGCTGCGCGGCATGTTCGGCTCACGGCTGAACATCCTCACCAATGGCGGCATGATGCTCGGCGCCTGCCCCGGGCGCATGGACGCCCCGACTTCCTACATTTCCCCGGAAACCTATGACCGCCTGACCGTGATCAAGGGCCCGCAAACCGTGCTCTGGGGCCCGGGCGCCTCGGCCGGCACGGTGCTGTTCGAACGCGAGCCGGAGCACTTCGGCGAACTTGGTACCCGGGTCAACGCCAGCCTGCTGGCCGGCTCCAACGGCCGCTTCGACAAAACCCTGGACGCCGCCGCCGGCGGCCCCCTGGGCTATGTGCGGGTGATCGGCAACACCGCCCATTCCGACGACTACCGTGACGGCAACAACGACACCGTGGCCTCGCGCTACGACAAGTGGAACGGTGACGTGGCCCTGGGCTGGACCCCGGACGCCGACACCCTGCTAGAGCTCACCGCCGGCAAGGGCGATGGCGAGGCCCGCTACGCCGGGCGCGGCATGGACGGCTCGCAGTTCAAGCGCGAAAGCCTGGGCCTGCGCTTCGAGAAATCCAATATCGGCGAGGTGCTGGACAAGGTCGAAGCCCAGGTCTACTACAACTACGCCGACCACGTGATGGACAACTACAGCCTGCGCACCCCCTCGGGCACCGGGATGATGGCCGGCCCCATGGCCTCCAACGTCGACCGCCGCACCCTCGGCGCGCGGATCAAGGCCACCTGGCGCTGGGCCGACCTGCAACTGATCGGCGGCCTTGACGCCCAGACCAACGAGCACCGCGCCCGCGCCAGCAGCGGCATCGACACCTACAAGCAACTGCCGCGCACCAAGGACGCCGACTTCCACAACTACGGCGCCTTCGGCGAGCTGACCTGGTACGCCGCCGAACGTGACCGGCTGATCACCGGCGCGCGCCTCGACCGCGCCTCGGCCAAGGACTACCGCGAGCGCACAGGCTCGGGAATGATGAGCCGCCCCAACCCCACCTTTGGTGACACCCGCGCCGACACCCTGCCCAGCGGTTTTGTGCGCTACGAGCATGACCTGGCCGACAGCCCGGCCACCCTCTATGCCGGCCTGGGCCATACCCAGCGCTTCCCCGACTACTGGGAGCTGTTCTCGCCGAAGATGGGCCCGGCCGGCTCGGTGAACGCCTTCGACTCGATCAAGCCGGAAAAGACCACCCAACTCGACTTCGGCCTGCAATACCAGACCGAGGACCTGGAAGCCTGGGCCTCGGGCTATATCGGCCAGGTGCGCGACTACATCCTCTTCGACTACAACTCGAAAATGATGGGCATGAGCACCTCCCGGGCCGAGAACATCGACGCGCGGATCATGGGCGGCGAACTGGGCGCGGCCTACAAGCTGACCTCCAACTGGAAGGCCGACGCCACCCTGGCCTACGCCTGGGGCAAGAACAGCAGTGACGGCAAGGCGCTGCCACAGATGCCGCCGCTGGATGCACGCTTCGGCCTTACCTACAGCGAGAACGACTGGAGTGCCGGGGCACTGTGGCGAGTGGTGGCGGCGCAGAACCGGGTCGACCTGAACAAGGGCAACGTGGTGGGCAAGGACTTCGGCAAGAGCGGCGGCTTCGGCGTGTTCTCCCTCAACGGCGCCTACCGGGTGACCAAGAACCTCAAGCTCAGCACCGGCGTCGACAACCTGTTCGGCAAGGCCTACGCCGAGCACCTGAACCTGGCGGGCAATGCCGGTTTCGGCTACCCGGCAACTGATCCACAGGCGCTCAAGGAACCGGGGCGCACGCTCTGGACCAAGGTCGACCTGAGCTTCTGACCGCCCTTCGCCGGCCAGCCGGTTCCGCCCCTTGGGAGCTGGCTGGCCGGCGAACGGCCCCTATAAGAAAAGATCCACTGCCTTGCGGAGCCTTCCCTGATGAATCGACCCAAAGTGTCTTTCTACAACCTGGCCTGGCGCTGGCATTTCTACGCCGGGCTGTTCGTTGCCCCCTTCATGGTGATGCTGGCCCTGACCGGCATCGTCTACCTGTTCAAGCCGCAGCTGGACCCACTGATGTACTCCAGCCTGCTCAAGGTGCCTGCCGCGCACCACAGCCTCAGCGCCGATGAATTGCTGCAACGGGTGCAGGCGGCCTACCCCCAGGGCCGGGTCAAGCAGTACCTGCCGCCCATCGACGCCGAGCGCAGCGCGCAGTTCGTGGTGCAGGACCATGGCCACGAACTCAATGTGTTTATCGACCCCTACCACGGTGATGTGCTCGGCGAACAGGACGCCAAGAACAACCTGCAAGCCCTGGCCCGCGCCATCCACGGCGAGCTGATGATCGGTACCCTCGGTGATCGGCTGGTGGAGCTGGCGGCGGGCTGGGGCATTGTCCTGGTGGTTTCCGGGCTGTACCTGTGGTGGCCCCGGGGCCAGTCTGCGGCCGGAGTGCTGTGGCCGCGCCTGAGTGCCCGCGGCCGCCTGTTCTGGCGTGATCTGCACAGCGTGCTGGGCTTCTGGGGCGCGGCCTTGCTGCTGCTGATGCTGCTGAGCGGCATGACCTGGACCGGCGTCTGGGGCAAGCAGTACGCCGACCTGTGGAACCGCTTCCCGGCGGCCATGTGGAACGACGTGCCAGCCTCCGACCAACAAGCTGGAGCCCTCAACAGCGCCAGCCGCCAGACCGTGCCCTGGGCCCTGGAAAACACCCCGCTGCCGATGTCCGGCGACCACGCCGAACACATGGCCCACGCGGGCGCGAACGCAGCGCCGGCGGCGCCGGCCATCAGCCTGCAGGCGGTGCAGGACATCGCTCGCCAGCGCCAGGTGCAGCCGGGCTACAGCATCACCCTGCCGAGCAGCGCCACGGGGGTGTTCACCATCGCCCTGTTCGCCGACGACCCGCGCCACGACGCCACCCTGCATATCGATCAGTACAGCGGCAAGGTGCTGGCCGATGTGCGCTTCGAGCACTACAGCACTGTGGCCCGGGCCACCGAGATCGGCGTGATGCTGCATGAGGGCAAGATGTTCGGCCGTGCCAACCAGATCATCGTGCTGGTGGTGTGCCTGATGATCCTGCTCAGCGCGGTCAGCGGCATCGTCATGTGGTGGCAACGCCGCCCGCAAGGCCGGCTCGGGGTGCCGCCGCTGCGCCACAACCTGCCGCAGTGGAAAACCGGCCTGTTGATCATCGCGGTGCTGGCCCTGGTCTTTCCCCTGGTGGGCGCCTCGCTGGTTGCGGTGTGGTTGCTGGATCGGCTGCTGCTCTCACGTTTCAATCGCGACCCTGAATCGGCCTCATCTTCAACATGAAGCAGCCGAGATGCGCATTGCAGAGCCATCGGTACAATTCCGGCGCTTCAACCCTGCACAATGATAATGTTACTTTATAACATTAAAGTGTAAGATCCTCGCCCGCAGCCCCCACTGCGGGCAACCTTTCGAAGAAGCGATCCAGCGTCCCGATGAACCACTACCTGCTGCCCAGTCTGTGCCTGTTGGCCTTGCCTGCCCTGGCCCAGGCGGACGATTCCGCCCCTGCCCTGACCCTGCCCACCGGCACCATTTCCGCATTGGCCAGCGAGGCCGACGCCAGCGTCAGCCTGAAGACCCCCACCAGCGCCGGCTCGCGCCTGGGCCTGAGCGCCCTGGAAACCCCGGCCAGCACCGACAGCCTGAGCGGCGAACGGATTCGCGCCCGGGGCGATCGCAGCATCCAGGACGCGGTTTCCCGCAGCGCCGGTATCAGCCGTACCGGCACCCCGGGCGACGGCGGCACCTCGTTGTCGGCACGGGGCTTTACCGGGCAGAGTTCGGTGATGCAGCTGTATGACGGCAACCGCATGTACACCGGCATGGGCACCCTGACCTTCCCGGTGAACACCTGGGCGGTGGAACGGGTCGACGTGCTGCGCGGCCCGGCCTCGGTGCTGTACGGCGAAGGCGCCACCGGCGCGGTGATCAATACCGTGCCGAAAAAGCCCTTCAGCGGCGAGATCGAAAACCACCTGCGCCTGGGCTATGGCTCCTTCGATCGCCAGCAGCAGGCCCTGGACAGCGGTGGCTCGCTGAGCGACAGCCTGAGCTACCGGCTCAACCTCAACCGCGAGCGTAGCAACGGCTGGATCGACCGTGGCGATTCCTCCGGCGACTTCGTCAGCGCCGCCCTGCGCTGGCAGGCCCGGGACGACCTGGCCTTCACCCTGGCCCACGACTACGGCGACCAGAACTCGATGAACTACTTCGGCACGCCGTTGATCGACGGGCGCTTGCACAAAAGCCTGCGGGACAAGAACTACAACGTCGGCAACGACAAGCAGCACTACAACGATCAGTGGACCCGCCTGACCAGCGAATGGCAGATTTCCGACAACCTCAGTGCCAGCAACGAGCTGTACTATCTCAAGGCCCAACGTCGCTGGCAGAACGCCGAAAACTACAACTACGATCCGGCCCTCCGGCAACTGACCCGCAGCGGCAACTACGGCATCGGCCACCAGCAGGAACAGGTCGGCGACCGCCAGACCTTCACCCTCAAGCATTCGCTGTTCGGCCTCGACAGCCAGACCCTGGCCGGCGTCGACTACAACCGCATCCGCTTCCACCTGAAAAGCAACTCGCCGTTCAGCGATGCCTATGCCAGCGGTCAACCGGTGGACCTCTACCACCCGGCCCCCAGCGACTTCGCCAGTAGCAACCCCTACCGCGATCAGTTCAAGACCACCACCAAGCAGATGTCGCTGTTCGCCGAAAACCGCCTGCAACTCAGCGAGCGCTGGTCCCTGGTCACCGGCGTGCGCCGTGACTACGCGCATATCGATCGCGATGACCTGGTGAAGAACCAGCGGGACGACAAGACCCTGACCGGCAACAACTGGAAGGCCGGGCTGGTGTTTGCCGTGACCCCGGACACCTCGCTGTACGGCCAGTACTCCACCAGCACCGACGGCGTCGGCGGGCTGATTTCCCTGAGCAAGAGCCAGCAGCAATTCGACCTGTCCACGGCCAAGCAGAGCGAGATCGGCCTCAAGCAGATGTTCTGGGACCAGCGCGGTGAATGGACCCTGGCGGCCTACCACATCGTCAAGAAGAAGCTGCTGACCGACGTTCCCGGCGACCCGCAACGCAAACAGCAAGTGGGCCAGCAATCCTCCAACGGCCTGGAAGCCAGCCTCGACCTGCAACTGCCCCAGGCCTGGCAACTGCAAGCCAACGCCGCCATCGTTCGCGCCCAGTACGACGACTTCAAGCAGGATGTGAACGGCGAGCAGGTGTCCCGCGACGGCAAGCGCCCGGTGGACGTGCCGCGCCGTACCGCCAACCTGTGGCTGAGCAAGGCCATCAGGGATGACCTGCGGGCCGGCGCCGGGGTGCGTTATGTGGATGCGCGCTACGCCGATATGGCCAACCAGAACCGCTTGCCCAGCTACACGGTGGTGGACGCCAACCTATCATGGCAGGCCCTGCCCGATACCACCCTGGGCTTGCAATTGAACAACCTGTTTGACCGCCAGTACGCGCAAAGCCAATACAATGACGGCCAGCAATGGATACTCGGCGAGCCGCGCTCGTTTTTCGTTACCGCCGACTACCGCTTTTAACCCCGCCTGCCGCCACGGCGCAGGCACGACATGGACACCCCATGACCGCGCTGAACCTCAGCCACCTGGCCTGGACACCCCTGGGCCAGGGCCACTGCCATCACCAGTTCCAACTGCGTGAGGCCAGCCTGCAGGTGGCGGCCGGCGAATTCGTCGGCCTGATCGGCCCCAACGGCAGCGGCAAGACCAGCCTGCTGCGCTGCGCCTATCGCTTCAGCAAGCCGCAGCAGGGCGAGGTGCAGCTGGATCATCACAACGTCTGGAAGCAGTCGCCGCGCTGGTGTGCGCAACGCATTGCGGTGGTGCTCCAGGAATTTCCCGAGGCCTTCGGCCTGACCGTGGCCGAAGTGGTCGCCATGGGCCGTACGCCCCACAAGGGCCTGTTCGATGGCGATACCGAGCACGACCGGCGCATCGCCCGCGAGGCCCTGGAATCGGTGGGCCTGCTGGGCTTCGAGGATCACGCCTTCGCCACCCTTTCCGGCGGTGAAAAGCAGCGGGTGATCCTGGCCCGCGCCCTGACCCAGCAACCGCAGATGCTGATTCTCGACGAACCCACCAACCACCTCGACCCGCGCTACCAGCTGGAACTTTTGCAACGGGTCAAGCGCCTGGGCATCGGTACCCTGGCCAGCATCCACGACCTGAACCTGGCCGCCGCCTTCTGCGATCGCCTGTATGTGCTCGACCACGGCCGCATAGTCGCCAGCGGTACACCCGAGGCCGTGCTGACCGTCGAGCTGCTGCGCACTGTCTTCGGCGTCGAGGCGCTGATCGACCCTCACCCCCTGCACGGCTACCCACGAATCACCTGGATAACCCAACCATGACCTTGCGCTCCCTGCTTCGCTCCAGCCTGCTCCTGGCCTTGTCACTGGGGGCCGCCCAGGCCTTCGCCGAGGCCACCCATTACCCGCTGACCATCACCAGTTGCAACCGCCAGGTGACCTTCAAGGAGGCGCCGAAACACGCCCTCAGCCACGACATCAACATGACCCAGATGATGCTCGCCCTGGGCCTCAAGCCACGCATGGTGGGCTACAGCGGAGTCAGCGGCTGGAAGGCGGTGACCCCGCAAATGAGCAGCCTGCTCGATGGCCTGCCGGAGCTGGCGGCCAAATACCCCTCGGTGGAAACCCTGCTCAATGCCAACGTCGACTTCCTGTTCGCCGGCTGGGACTACGGCATGCGCGTCGGCGGCGACCTCACCCCGCAAACCCTGGCGCCCCTGGGCATCAACGTCTACGAGCTGAGCGAATCCTGTGCCTTCGTGATGCAGCGCCCGGCCGCCAGCCTCGACGACACCTACAACGACCTGCGCAACCTGGGGCGGATCTTCGACGTGCAGGATCGCGCCAACGCGCTGATCGCGCAGATGCAGGAACAAGTGGCCGAGGTGCGCAAGGACCTGCCCAAGGAACAGCCGCGGGTGTTCCTCTATGACAGCGGCGAAGACCGGGCCATGACCTCCGGCCGGCTGGGCATGCCGCAAGCGCTGATCGACGCCGCCGGCGGGCGCAATATCCTCGATGACGTGGAGGCCAGCTGGACCCGGATCAACTGGGAAACCGTGGTCGAGCGCAACCCGCAGGTGATTGTCATCGTCGACTACAGCGAAGTCAGCGCCGAGCAGAAGCAGCAGTTCCTGATGAACAACAAGGCCCTGCAAGGGGTCGATGCGATCCGCAACCAGCGCTTTATCGTCATCCCCTACGTGCAGGCCACCCCGGGCATCGACAACGTGCTGGCGGTGGAAACCCTGGCCAAGGGATTCCACGGCGAATGATCAGGGGCCGTTATGCCGCGCTGCTGCTGATTCTCGGCGTCCTGCTGCTGGTGTCCTGCGTGCTGTCCCTGGGCTTTGGCCCGGCGCGGGTGCCGGTGGAGGTGGTCGGACGGATTCTGCTGCACAAGATCCTTGGCCTGGGGACGGTGGA
Organism: Pseudomonas sp. NFXW11; assembly: GCF_049887815.1. Lineage (NCBI taxonomy): Bacteria > Pseudomonadati > Pseudomonadota > Gammaproteobacteria > Pseudomonadales > Pseudomonadaceae > Pseudomonas > Pseudomonas sp. NFXW11. The sequence continues at coordinate 97,358 of NZ_JAGEKI010000003.1, forward strand.
CTGGAGCCCGGGGCAGGAACATATCGTCTGGCTGATCCGCGTGCCGCGCATGCTGCTGGGGGCCCTGGTGGGTGCCGGGCTGGCGCTGATCGGCGCGGTGCTGCAAGCGGTGACCCGCAACCCCCTGGCCGACCCGCACCTGCTGGGGGTCACCTCCGGCGCCACCCTGGGCGCGGTGATCGTGGTGCTACACCTGGGGCAGGTCATAGGTTTGCTGACCCTGCCCCTGGCGGCCTTTGTTGGCGCCCTGGCGAGCATGCTGCTGGTGCTGGGCATCGCCGCCCGCCAGGGCCGCCTCGACAGCGACCGCCTGCTGCTGTGCGGCGTGGCGGTGTCCTTCGTGATGATGGCGGTGGCCAACCTACTGTTGTTCATGGGCGATCACCGAGCCAGTTCCGCGGTGATGTTCTGGATGCTCGGCGGCCTGGGCCTGGCACGCTGGGAGCTGCTGGCGATTCCCGCCGCCAGCGTGCTGCTGGGGCTGGTGCTGTTGCTGGGCATGGCGCGCCCGCTGAATGCCCTGATGGCCGGCGAGCAGAGCGCCGTGACCCTGGGCCTGAACGCACGCAACGTGCGGCTCAAGGTGTTCCTGATCGCCTCGTTGATGACCGGGGTGCTGGTGTCCATCAGCGGCTCCATCGGGTTTGTCGGGCTGATGGTGCCGCACATTGCCCGGCGCCTGGTGGGCGCCGAGCATCGTCGCCTGCTGCCGGCCTGCGTGCTGCTGGGCAGCCTGTTCCTGGTCTGGGTGGATGTGGCCGCGCGCACCCTGATCGCCCCCGAGGACCTGCCCATTGGCGTGGCCACCGCGGCCATTGGCGGGTTGTTCTTTATCGGCTTGATGCGCCGCCGCTAGGCTCGCCCGGCTGCTGCACCACGCCCCCCCATAGGAGCTGGCTTGCCAGCGAAGGCGTCCGTAAAATCGCCACAAGGCTTGCCGGCCTCTTCGCCGGCAAGCTGGCTCCTACACAAGCCATTGTGCGCCAGCCGGCTCCTACAACAGCCGCTCGTGGATTAAGATCTCGTCGGTCAATCTCAGAGGATGAGTCCCATGTTCAAAACCCTGTTCGCGGCATTGCTGCTCGGCACCTCCCTTGGCGCCCTGGCCGCTTCCTCGGCCGATGTCGCGAGGATCTACGGCAACATCCAGTTCGTCGACAGCTTCCCCGACTACAAGGTCAAGGTGGTGCATTCCTTTGCCGACCTGAAGGTGAAGCAGGTCAACTCCTTTGCCGACGCGCCAGGCAAGTGGAAGATCGTCAACAGTTTCCCCGATTACAAGATCCAGATCGTCGACTCCTTTCCCGATTTCACCATTGAATATGTCGACTCCTTCCCTGGCGTGAACTAAGCCCCGCCCGCAACCACCGCTGCCGCCTGGCGGCAGCACCAGAATGACGCACCCCGGCGCACCACCCTCGGTTCAAGGCTTCGTCTTGGGGCAGCGCCTGCCCTGCCCGCCCCGCTAAAACGACGTTTTCATGCGCCACGCCGACCCGGCACAGCCCTTGCAAAACCCCCTTCAGTAGTCCGCATCTGCCACCTGAAAAATCATGAGTTCATGGAGATCGCACAATGAAGCGTCGTAGCTTGCTCAAGGCTTTCACCCTCTCGGCATCGATCGCCGCGATGGGCATGACCTGGACCGTCCAGGCCGCCGAGACCATCAAGGTGGGGATCCTGCATTCGCTGTCGGGAACCATGGCGATCTCCGAGACCTCACTCAAGGACATGGCGCTGATGACCCTCTCCGAGATCAACGCCAAGGGCGGGGTCAATGGCAAGCTGCTGGAGCCGGTGGTGGTGGACCCGGCCTCGAATTGGCCGCTGTTCGCCGAGAAGGGCCGCCAGTTGCTGACCCAGGACAAGGTGGCGGTGGTGTTCGGCTGCTGGACCTCGGTGTCGCGCAAGTCGGTGCTGCCGGTGTTCGAAGAGCTCAACGGCCTGCTGTTCTACCCGGTGCAGTACGAAGGCGAAGAAATGTCGCCCAACGTCTTCTACACCGGCGCGGCGCCGAACCAGCAGGCGATCCCGGCGGTGGAATACCTGATGAGCGAAGACGGCGGCAGCGCCAAGCGCTTCTTCCTGCTGGGCACCGACTATGTCTACCCGCGCACCACCAACAAGATCCTGCGCAGCTTCCTGCATAGCAAGGGCGTGGCCGACAAGGACATCGAAGAGGTCTACACCCCGTTCGGCCACAGCGACTACCAGACCATTGTCGCCAACATCAAGAAGTTCGCCGCCGGCGGCAAGACCGCGGTGATCTCCACGGTCAACGGCGACTCCAACGTGCCCTTCTACAAGGAGCTGGCCAACCAGGGCCTGAAGGCCACCGAGGTGCCGGTAGTGGCCTTCTCGGTGGGCGAGGAAGAACTGCGCGGCATCGATACCAAGCCGCTGGTGGGCAACCTCGCGGCCTGGAACTACTTCGAGTCGGTGGATAACCCGGTGAACCAGAAATTCGTCGCTGCCTGGAAGGCCTACGCCAAAGCCAAGAACCTGCCGGGCGCCGACAAGGCGGTGACCAACGACCCGATGGAAGCCACCTACGTGGGCATCCACATGTGGGCCCAGGCGGTGGAGAAGGCCAAGACCACCGATGTCGACAAGGTACGCGAGGCCCTGGCCGGGCAGACCTTCGCCGCTCCTTCGGGCTACACCCTGACCATGGACAAGACCAACCACCACCTGCACAAGCCGGTGATGATCGGCGAGATCCAGCCCGACGGTCAGTTCAGCGTGGTGTGGCAGACCCAGGGCCCGGTCCGCGCCCAGCCGTGGAGCCCGTTCATTCCGGGCAACGACAAGAAGCCGGACTACGCGATGAAGAGCAACTGATCCACCCCTGAAATCATCCCTGTAGGAGCGAGCTTGCTCGCGATGAGGTCCGCAGGACCTCCAACGAAAACCGCGCGGCTGGCCGCTGCGCGGATCGCGAGCAAGCTCGCTCCTACGGGTTATCCGGGTGCTTTCAAGGACATCGATATGCCTACTGCCCTTTTTCGTTTGATCCTCGCCGGCCTGCTGTTGCTGCCATGGGCGGCCCAGGCCGGAGAGGCCGAAGATTTCGTCGCGGCCAGCCCCGCACAGCAGGCGCAGCTTCTGGAAAGCTGGGCCGCGCAGCCCGAACCAACGCGCCTCGAACTGCTCAATGCCTTGCAGCAGGGCCAATTGAGCATCGCCGGCGAAACCAAGGCCCTGCGCCTGAACAACCGCTTGCGGGGCCTGATCGACAGCGCCCTGGCCAGCCACCAACTGCTGAGTTCCGATGCCCAGAGCCGCCTGAACGCCGCCCGGCAGTTGCAGAAAAGCGCCAAGCCGGCGCAGCTGAAATTCCTCGATGCGCGGCTCGCCGCCGAGCAGGCCCCCGGTGTGCATGACGCCCTGAGCCTGGCCCTGGCGAACCTGCAACTGGTGGACAGCGACCCGGCGGTGCGCCTGGCAGCCGTGCGCCTGCTGGGGGAAAGCGGCGACCCGCTGGCCCGTACCCGCCTCGAAAGCCTGCTGCAGCCCGGGGTCGAAGCCGACGCCAATGTGCTCACTGCTGCGCAAACCAGCCTGGCCCAGGTCAAGCGCCAACTGCTGCTGGGGGAAGTGCTGGGCCAGGCCTTCAGCGGCCTGTCCCTGGGCTCGATCCTGCTGTTGGCGGCCCTGGGCCTGGCCATCACCTTCGGCTTGCTGGGGGTGATCAATATGGCCCACGGCGAGATGCTGATGCTCGGCGCCTACGCCACCTATATGGTGCAGCTGCTGTTCCAGCGCTACGCGCCCCAGGCCATCGAGTACTACCCGCTGCTGGCGCTGCCGGTGGCGTTCCTGGTCACCGCCGGCATCGGCATGGCCCTGGAGCGTACGGTGATCCGCCACCTCTACGGCCGGCCCCTGGAAACCCTACTGGCCACCTGGGGCATCAGCCTGATGCTGATCCAGCTGGTGCGCCTGCTGTTCGGCGCACAGAACGTCGAGGTGGCGAACCCAGCCTGGCTCTCCGGTGGCGTGCAGGTGCTGCCCAACCTGGTACTACCCTACAACCGCATCGTGATTATCGCCTTCGCGCTGTGTGTGGTGGCGCTCACCTGGCTGCTGCTGAACAAGACCCGCCTGGGCCTGAACGTGCGCGCGGTGACCCAGAACCGCAATATGGCCGCCTGCTGCGGCGTGCCCACCGGCCGCGTGGACATGCTCGCCTTCGGCCTCGGCTCGGGCATCGCCGGCCTTGGCGGCGTGGCCCTGAGCCAGATCGGCAACGTGGGGCCGGACCTGGGCCAGAGCTACATCATCGACTCGTTCCTGGTGGTGGTGCTCGGTGGTGTCGGCCAACTGGCCGGCAGCGTGCTGGCGGCCTTCGGCCTGGGCATCGGCAACAAGATCCTCGAACCGCAAATGGGTGCCGTGCTCGGCAAGATCCTGATCCTCGCGCTGATCATTCTGTTTATCCAGAAACGCCCCCAGGGACTCTTCGCACTGAAAGGACGGGTGATCGACTGATGAATCAACCACTGCTCATCACCGCTGCACAAAAAGCCGGCAGCAGAACCACAGTCGCCGTGGGCGCCCTGCTGCTTGCCGTGCTGCTGGCCCTGCCGCTGCTGTCGCTGCTGCCGGCGGACCACCCGCTGCACGTCTCAGCCTACACCCTGACCCTGGTGGGCAAGATCCTCTGCTACGCCATCGTCGCCCTGGCCCTGGACCTGGTCTGGGGTTATGCCGGGCTGCTGTCCCTGGGCCACGGCCTGTTCTTCGCCCTGGGCGGCTACGCCATGGGCATGTACCTGATGCGCCAGGCCGCCGGCGATGGCCTGCCGGCATTCATGACCTTCCTTTCCTGGAGCGAGCTGCCCTGGTACTGGGTCGGCACCGAGCACTTCCTCTGGGCCCTGTGCCTGGTGGTGCTGGCGCCCGGTTTGCTGGCCCTGGTGTTCGGTTTCTTCGCCTTCCGCTCGCGGATCAAGGGCGTGTACTTCTCGATCATGACCCAGGCCCTGACCTTCGCCGGAATGCTGCTGCTGTTTCGCAATGAAACCGGCTTTGGCGGCAACAACGGTTTCACCAACTTCCGCAGCATCCTGGGCTTCGGCATCACCGAGCCCGGCACCCGGGCGGCGCTGTTCCTGGCCACGGTGCTGCTGCTGATGGCCAGCCTGTACCTGGGCTGGCGCCTGGCCCGGAGCAAGTTCGGCCGGGTACTGACGGCCCTGCGCGACGCCGAGAATCGCCTGATGTTCTGCGGTTACGACCCACGGGGCTTCAAGCTCTTCGTCTGGGTGCTGAGCGCGGTGCTCTGCGGCCTGGCCGGGGCCCTGTACGTGCCCCAGGTGGGCATCATCAACCCCAGCGAAATGTCCCCCACCAACTCCATCGAGGCGGCGGTATGGGTGGCCCTGGGCGGGCGCGGCACGCTGATCGGCCCACTACTCGGGGCCGGCGTGGTGAACGGCATGAAGAGCTGGTTCACCGTGGCCTTCCCCGAATACTGGCTGTTCTTCCTCGGCGCGCTGTTTATCGGGGTGACCCTGTACCTGCCTAAGGGCGTGATTGGCCTGCTGAACAAACGAGGTGAACCATGAGAGTCACGGCAACGGCTGAGTTCATGCTCGAACCCATCCTCGAACCCAACAAGGACCCGGGCAGCAGCCGCGACGCCATCGGCCTCGGCCAGGCCGCCGGCCGGGGCCTGAACACCCGCCACGGCACCGTCCTGACCCTGGAGGGCATCAGCGTCAGCTTCGACGGGTTCAAGGCCCTCAACGACCTCAACCTGTACATCGGCGTGGGCGAGTTGCGCTGCATCATCGGCCCCAACGGCGCCGGCAAGACCACCCTGATGGACGTGATCACCGGCAAGACCCGGCCCACCCAGGGCCAGGCCTGGTTCGGCGAAACCCTGGACCTGACCCGCATGAGCGAAGTGCAGATCGCCCAGGCCGGCATCGGTCGCAAGTTCCAGAAGCCCACGGTGTTCGAGGCCCTGAGCGTATTGGAAAACCTGGAGCTGGCGCAGAAGGCCGACAAGTCGGTGTGGGCCTGTCTCGGCGCGCGCCTGAGCGACCAACAACAGGAGCGTATCCACCAGGTGCTGCAGACCATTCGCCTGAGCGCCTCGGCCCGGCGCCAGGCCGGCTTGCTGTCCCACGGCCAGAAGCAGTTCCTGGAGATCGGCATGCTGCTGATGCAAGACCCGCAACTGCTGTTGCTCGACGAGCCGGTGGCGGGCATGACCGACGCCGAGACCGAATTCACCGCCGAGCTGTTCAAGACCCTGGCCGGCAAGCATTCGCTGATGGTGGTGGAACACGACATGGGTTTTGTCGGCTCGATCGCCGATCACGTCACCGTGCTGCACCAGGGCAGCGTGCTGGCTGAAGGCTCACTGGAACAGGTGCAGGAAAATGAACGAGTCATCGAGGTCTATCTCGGACGGTAGGAGCGAGTCAGCGGCAAGTTGCAAGCTTCAAGCGGCAAGCGAGAAGCCCGAGCAAAAGCCAAAGCGCACACCGTCCCGCTCTTACTTGCAGCTTGAAGCTTGCAACTTATCGCTGATTTCCTGCCATTTCCCGGAGGGCGCCCATGCTACAGGTCCAACAGCTTCATCAGTTTTATGGCGGTAGCCACATCCTGCGGGGCCTGAGTTTCGAGGCGCGGATCGGCGAGGTCACCTGCCTGCTGGGGCGCAACGGCGTGGGCAAGACCACCTTGCTCAAGTGCCTGATGGGCCTGCTGCCGGCCAAGGAAGGCAGGGTCAATTGGCAGGGCCAGGCCATTACCGGCTACAAGCCGCACCAGAGAGTGCAGGCCGGTATCGCCTACGTGCCCCAGGGCCGGGAAATCTTCGGCCGCCTGACGGTGGAGGAAAACCTGCTGATGGGGTTGTCGCGTTTCGGCGCGCAACAAGCCCGCGAAGTGCCGGCCTTTATCTACGAGCTGTTCCCGGTGCTGCTGCAGATGAAACAGCGCCGCGGTGGCGACCTTTCCGGCGGCCAGCAGCAACAGCTGGCCATCGGTCGGGCCCTGGCCAGCCGGCCGCGGCTGCTGATCCTCGATGAGCCCACCGAAGGCATCCAGCCCTCGGTGATCAAGGAAATCGGCGCGGTGATCAGGCAGCTCGCGGCTCGCGGCGACATGGCAATTTTGCTGGTGGAGCAGTTCTACGACTTTGCCGCCGAGCTGGCCGACCAGTACCTGGTGATGTCCCGCGGGGAAATCATCCAGCAGGGCCGTGGCGAAAATATGCAGGCCGAAGGTGTACGCGGCCTGGTTAGGATCTAATCTGTAGCCTCCTAACGATAACCATTAAAAAATGAATTCACCTGCCACCACCGCCCTGTTCACCCCCAGCTGGCACGCCGAGCTGGAACTGGCCTATGGCCGCTGCGGCGCCACCACGCGCCCGCTGTTGCGCCGCCACCAGGGCCCGCTGCGGGTGCAGAAGCACCTGTACGCCGAAGGCCCCGAGGTGTGCCAGCACATCATCGTGCACCCGCCGGGCGGCATTGCCGGCGGCGACCGCCTGGCCATCAGCGCCCGGGTCGACAGCGGCGCCTGGGCCCAACTCACCAGCCCCGGGGCCGCCAAGTGGTACCGCGCCAATGGCCCGGCGAGCCAGGCCCTGAACCTGCAAGTGGCCGCGGGCGCGACCCTGGAATGGCTGCCCCAGGAGAGCATCCTGTTCAGCGCCGCCCAGGCCGAGCTGCGCACCCGCATCGAGCTGCAGGGCGATGCCCGGCTGTTCTACTGGGACATCGTCGCCCTGGGGCGCCCGGCCAGTGGCGAGCGCTTCCAACAGGGGCATTACCAGGCCCAGCTGGATCTGTACCGCGACGGCTGCCCACTGTGGCATGAACGCCAGCGCATCCAGGGCAACGACGGCCTGCTGGACTCGCCCATCGGCCTCGATGGCCAGCCGGTGTTCGCCACCCTGCTGGCCACCGGCGAAATCGATGGGCAACTGCTGGAACGCTGCCGCGCCCTGCAACATCCGGTGCGTGGCGACCTGAGCCAACTGCCGGGGCTGTTGGTGGCCCGTTGCCTGGCCGCCGAAGCCCTGCAGGCCCGGGCCTGGCTGATCGCCCTGTGGCAGCTGCTGCGCCCGGCGCTACTGGGCCGCGAAGCGCTGCCACCGAGAATCTGGAATACCTGACTTTTCAAACTGCCCCAATACGGACCGACCACGATGGACCTGACCCCACGCGAAAAAGACAAGCTGCTGATCTTCACTGCCGGCCTGGTGGCCGAACGGCGACTGGCCCGCGGCCTCAAGCTCAACTACCCGGAGGCCATGGCCTATATCTCCGCGGCGCTGCTGGAAGGCGCCCGCGACGGCCAGAGCGTGGCCGAACTGATGCACTACGGCACCACCCTGCTCAGCCGCGAGCAGGTGATGGAAGGCATCCCGGAGATGATCCCGGAGATCCAGGTGGAAGCCACCTTCCCCGACGGCACCAAGCTGGTCACCGTCCATCAACCCATCGTCTGAGGCCGTGCCATGACCTACCGCATTCGCGACGCGCTGCACGCCGATCTGCCGGCGATCCGCGACATCTACAACGACGCCGTGCTCAATACCACGGCGATCTGGAACGAGACACCCGTGGACCTGGGCAATCGCCAGGCCTGGTTCAGCGCGCGCCAGGCCCAGGGCTACCCGATCCTGGTAATAGTCAACGCCGAGGAACAGGTGCTCGGCTACGCTTCCTTCGGCGATTGGCGACCCTTCGACGGCTTTCGCCATACCGTGGAACATTCGGTCTATGTCCGCAGCGACCAGCGCGGTAACGGCCTGGGCCCGCAACTGATGCAGATGCTGTTGCAGCGCGCCCGGGAGGGCGGCAAGCACGTGATGGTGGCCGCGATCGAAAGCGGCAATGCCGCGTCGGTGCGCCTGCATGAGCGCCTGGGTTTCATCAGCACCGGACAGATGCCCCAGGTGGGCAGCAAGTTCGGACGCTGGCTGGACCTGACCTTCATGCAGCTGATTCTCAACCCTGGGGCGCAACCGCCGGCCCCGCTCAAGGAGTGATCTCTCGATGAACGCCGCCCAACTGCGCCGAGTCCATGGAGAAAGCTTTGCCCACTACCGCCAGGGGCTGATCGACCTGCTGTTCGATTCGGTCCAGCACGGTGCGTCCATAGGTTTTTTGGCCGACCTGGACGACAGCCAGGCCCGCACCTACCTCAGCAGCGTGCAGGCCGGGGTCGAGGATGGCAGCCTGCTGCTGTGGGTGGTGGTTGACGAGGAGAAGGTCCTGGCCAGCGTGCAACTGGCGCTGTGCATGAAGGCCAACGGGCGCAACCGCGCCGAGGTGCAGAAGCTCCAGGTACTGCACAGCGCCCGCCGTCGTGGCCTGGGCCAGCAGCTGATGGCGGCGCTGGAACAGGCCGCCCGCCAGCACAAGCGCGGCCTGCTGTACCTGGACACCGAGGCCGGCTCCGCAGCGGAGGAGTTCTACCGCTCCCTGGGCTACACCCGGGTCGGCGAGTTGCCCAACTACTGCCAGAGCCCGGACGGCAGCTACAGCCCCACCGCCATCTACTTCAAGACCTTGGGACAACCCCTATGATTCCTGGCCAGTACCAGATCCAGCCCGGCGAGATCGAACTCAATGCCGGCCGCCGCACCCTGACCCTGCACGTGGCCAACAGTGGCGACCGGCCGATCCAGGTCGGCTCCCACTACCACTTCTTCGAAACCAACGACGCCCTGACCTTCGACCGCGCCGCCAGCCGCGGCATGCGCCTGAATATCGCCGCCGGCACCGCGGTGCGCTTCGAACCGGGGCAGACCCGGGAAGTGCAATTGGTGGAACTGGCCGGCCAGCGCCGAGTGTTCGGCTTTGCCGGGCGAATCATGGGCGACCTCTGACCCCCGCCGCCGCCATCTGTAGGAGCCGGCTTGCCGGCGAAGAGGCCCCTGAGAGCGCCTTCGCTGGCAAGCCAGCTCCTACATGGCATGTTTTTCCAAGGAGCTGCTATGAAGATTTCCCGTGAGGCCTACGCCGATATGTTCGGCCCCACCGTGGGCGACAAGGTACGGCTGGCCGACACCGAGCTGTGGATCGAGGTAGAGCAGGATTTCACCACCTACGGTGAAGAAGTGAAGTTCGGCGGCGGCAAGGTGATTCGCGACGGCATGGGCCAGAGCCAGCTGCTGGCCGCCGAGGTGGTAGACACCCTGATCACCAACGCCCTGATCATCGATCACTGGGGCATCGTCAAGGCCGATGTCGGCTTGAAGGACGGGCGCATCGCCGCCATCGGCAAGGCCGGCAACCCGGATATCCAGCCCGATGTGACCATCGCCATCGGCGCCAGCACCGAGGTCATCGCCGGCGAGGGCATGATTCTCACCGCAGGCGGCATCGATACCCATATCCACTTCATCTGCCCGCAGCAGATCGAAGAAGCGCTGATGAGCGGCGTCACCAGCATGATCGGCGGCGGCACGGGACCTGCCACCGGCACCAACGCCACCACCTGCACCTCGGGGCCCTGGCATATGGCGCGCATGCTCCAGGCCGCGGACGCCTTCGCGATGAACATCGGTTTTACCGGCAAGGGCAACGCCAGCCTGCCTGAGCCCTTGATCGAGCAGGTCCGGGCCGGGGCCATCGGCCTCAAGCTGCATGAAGACTGGGGCACCACCCCGGCCAGCATCGACAACTGCCTGAGCGTGGCCGACCAGTACGATGTGCAGGTGGCGATCCACACCGACACCCTGAACGAGTCGGGCTTCGTCGAAACCACCCTGGACGCCTTCAAGGGCCGCACCATCCACACCTACCACACCGAAGGCGCCGGCGGCGGCCATGCCCCGGACATCATCAAGGCCTGCGGCTTCGCCAATGTGCTGCCCAGTTCCACCAATCCGACCCGGCCCTTCACCCGCAACACCATCGACGAGCACCTGGACATGCTGATGGTCTGCCATCACCTGGACCCAAGCATCGCCGAGGACGTGGCCTTCGCCGAAAGCCGCATCCGCCGCGAAACCATCGCCGCCGAGGACATCCTCCACGACCTCGGGGCCTTCTCCATGATCAGCTCCGACAGCCAGGCCATGGGCCGGGTCGGCGAGGTGATCACCCGCACCTGGCAGACCGCCGACAAGATGCACCGCCAGCGCGGCCCGCTGCCGGGGGACGGCCCGGGCAACAGCAACTTCAGGGTCAAGCGCTATATCGCCAAATACACCATCAACCCGGCGATCACCCATGGCATCAGCCATGAAGTGGGCTCCATCGAGGTGGGCAAGTGGGCCGACCTGGTGCTCTGGCGCCCGGCGTTCTTCGGCGTCAAGCCAAGCCTGATCCTCAAGGGCGGGGCCATTGCCGCCAGCCTGATGGGCGATGCCAATGCCTCGATCCCGACCCCGCAGCCGGTGCACTACAAACCGATGTTCGCCAGCTTTGGCGGCAGCCGTCATGCCACCAGCCTGACCTTTATCAGCCAGGCGGCGCTGGACGCCGGGGTGCCGGAACAGCTGGGGCTGAAAAAACGCATCGCGGTGGTCAAGGGCTGCCGCAACGTGCAGAAAACCGACCTGATCCACAACGACTACCTGCCGCAGATCGAGGTTGATCCACAGACTTACCAGGTCAGGGCCGATGGTGTGTTGCTGTGGTGCGAACCGGCGGATGTGCTGCCCATGGCCCAACGCTACTTTCTCTTCTAAGAGGCCCGTGGCCACTGGGCAGCGGCCGGTTTTGAAGCGGCGAATAAGGCGCTAAGATGCGTCTCGGTTTTCCACTCTGCCCAGTAAGGTAGCCGTCTATGCGCCTGTCCGATTTCATCGTGCAGCAGGTCGATCGCATCGTCGATCAATGGGAACAGTTCGCCAGGAGCCTGGCCCCCGACGCGGCAGCCATGACCCGCAGCGACTTGCGCGATCATGCCCGGTCCATCCTGCTGGCCGCCGCCCGCGACATGTGCCGCGCCCAGAGCCCAGGGCAGCAGGCGGCCAGGGCCAGGGGCGAGGGCCCGGAGCACAGCCCCGGCCTGGATGCGGCGGCCGCCTGCCATGGCCAGTTGCGCCACCACGTGGGTTTCGACCTGGTGCAGATGACCGCCGAATTCCGTCACCTGCGCGCCTGCGTGATTCGCCTGTGGGTCGCCGAAGCCCAATCCCAGGGCCCGGACAGCCTGCAGGACATGATCCGCTTCAACGAGGCCATCGACGAAGCCCTGGCCGAGTCCACCGCCGCCTATGCCGAGCAGGTCAGCCGTTCGCGGGATATCTTCCTGGCGATCCTCGGCCACGACCTGCGCACGCCGTTGCAGGCGGTGAGCATGTCCACCGAGATGCTGGCCCGCAAACTGGCCCTGGACGCCGAGGCCCAGGCCTATGTCGCACGGATCAAGAGCGGCACTCGGCACATGGCGGCCATGGTCAGTGATTTGCTGGAGTTCGTCCGCAGCCGCCTGGGCAACGGCTTGCCCATCGACCCGGCGCCCATGGACCTGGCCAGCGCCGCCAAGGCGGCCATGGACGAAGCCTGTGCCGGACAGCCCGAGTGCACCCCGCTGCTGAGTTTCGACGGCGACAGCCATGGCATCTGGGACCGGGCACGCATCGAGCAGATGCTGCAGAACCTGATCGGCAACGCCCTGCAGCACGGCGGCAGCCAACGCAGCGTAAGCCTGAGCATCAGTGGCACTGCCGAGCAGGTGCTGCTGACCGTGCACAACCAGGGCCCGCCGATTCCCGCTGCGGCCCTGGGCAGCCTGTTCGATCCGCTGGTGCGCAGCAGCGAGGAGGAATTGGGCACAACCAGCACCAGCCTTGGCCTGGGGCTGTTTATCGTCAAGGAAGTGGTGGACGCCCATCAGGGCAGTATCGAGGTCAGTTCCAATGCCAGCGAAGGCACCACCTTCACCGTGGTCCTGCCGCGCGTTTCACGCACCACCCTGTAGGAGCTGACCGGGCGGCGTTCCGCTTGCCAGCGAAGGCGCCGGTACAGATTGCACAAGACTCGAGGCAAGCCGGCTCCCGCGGTCAATCCAGCAGCAAGCGCCCCAGGCGCTGCTTGAGCATCTGGTTCTCGGCCCGCAGCTGGCGCACTTCGTCCAGCAGGTCCAGTGCCAGGGCCACGCCTTCCCATTCCAGGTCCAGGTCGTGGCGCAGCTTGGCCGCACGCTTGGCCAGAGCCACTTCCACATCGTTGAAACGCCAATCCCTGGGCTGCACGCCCTGAGGTTCGAGGATGCCGTGCTCGACGATCTCGATCACGTAGGCTGCCGGTAGCTCGGCCACCTCACAGAACTCTTGCATGTCCAGCTGAACGATCAGGGTGCTCATGATCAGCGCCTCCTAGTGTCGAATCAGAAATGTTCCCGAGGGTCGAACGCCGCCTTCTTCGCCAGTTGCTGCCACAAGGCCTTGACCTCGTCGCTGCTGTGCTTGGGCATCACCGCCTTGAGCTGAACGAACAGATAGCCGCGCTGGCCGTCCTTGTTCAGCAGGCCATGGCCCTTGGCGCGCATGCGCTGGCCGTTCTGGCTGCCGGCCGGGACCTTGAGGTTGATCTTGCCGGTCAGGGTCGGCACCGCCACCTCGGTGCCCAGCGCCAGCTCCCAGGGTGCCAGAGGCAGGGTGATGATCAGGTTCTCGCCTTCGACATCGAATTTCGGATGGGGCGCGAAACGGATGGTCAGGTACAGGTCGCCATTGGCCCCGCCGCCCACGCCCGGCGCGCCCTGGCCCTTGAGGCGGATGCGCTCGCCGTCGCTGACCCCGGCCGGAATCTTCACGTTCAGGCTCTTGCTGGTATTGCTCACATGCTGGCCAGCGGCATTGTATTGCGGCACCTGGAAGCTGATCTTCTTCGACTCGGTGGACAGGGTTTCCTCAAGAAAGATCGGCAGTTCCATGTCCACATCCTGTCCACGACGGCCGCTGCTGCGGCGCTGCTCCGGGCCGCCGAATCCTGGCCCCCGGTTACCAAAGATCGAACTGAAGAAGTCCGAGAAATCGCCACCGCCGGCGCCGCCAAAGCCGCCACGGCTCTGCCAGCCTGGTGGCCCCTGGAACGGCTGGCCATGCTGGCCATACTTGCGCAGCTCATCGTATTCGGCGCGCTTGTCGGCGCTTTTCAGCGCCTCATAGGCTTCCGAGGCGTCCTTGAACTTGGCCTCGGCATCCTTTTCCTTGCTGACGTCGGGGTGGTACTTGCGCGCCAGCTTGCGATAGGCGGCCTTGATCGCCTTATCGTCCGCCGTCGGCTCCACGCCGAGAATCTTGTAATAGTCTTTGAAGTCCATCGCGGGAATCACCATCCGTTATCAAAGTCGCGCGCGTGCAGCACAGCATGCTCGGTCTGCCGGCATGGGGATTGATCGGTCTCAATCCTCTGACTGAACGGCGCATCAGAAGTTTATCGGCAGCCGGCGGCAGTTCTTGCGAACGCCCAGGGCTTGCCAGGCTCATGCCTGCAAGTTTGGGGGTCAAGGATAGTCTTTCAAGGCACCTGTGCAGGTGATTTAGCAGATAGTCGGCCTTTGCAACGCTCCGGGACTGGCGTACGCTTCGCGGCCGTTTTTTGCACCGGATCCAGAGACATGAACAACGCCACCCCGGCCCGTGCCTGCGGCATTGACTTCGGTACCTCCAACTCCACCGTCGGCTGGCTGCGCCCCGGCGAGGAGACCCTGATCGCCCTGGAGGACGACAAGATCACCCTGCCCTCGGTGGTGTTCTTCAATATCGAGGAGCGCCGTCCGGTGTACGGTCGCCTGGCGTTGCACGAGTACCTGGAAGGCTACGAAGGCCGGCTGATGCGCTCGCTGAAGAGCCTGCTGGGCTCCAAGCTGATCAAGCACGACACCAGCGTGCTGGGCACCGCCATGCCGTTCAAGGACCTGCTGGGGCTGTTTATCGGCCAGCTGAAAAGCCGTGCCGAAGCCGCCGCCGGTCGGGAATTCGAGGAAGTGGTGCTGGGCCGCCCGGTGTTCTTCGTCGATGACGACGCCGCCGCCGACCAGGAAGCCCAGGACACCCTGGTGGACGTGGCGCGCAAGGTCGGTTTCAAGGAAGTCTCCTTCCAGTACGAACCCATCGCCGCGGCCTTCGACTACGAGTCCACCATCGAGCGCGAGGAACTGGTACTGATCGTCGACATCGGCGGTGGTACCTCGGACTTCTCCCTGGTGCGCCTGTCCCCCGAGCGCCGTGGTGTCGACAACCGGCATGACGACATCCTCGCCACTGGCGGCGTGCATGTGGGCGGCACCGATTTCGACAAACAGCTTTCGCTGGCCGGCGTAATGCCGCTGTTCGGCTACGGCAGCCGGATGAAAAGTGGTGCCTATATGCCCACCAGCCACCACATGAACCTGGCCACCTGGCACACCATCAACTCGGTGTACTCGCAGAAATCCCAACTGGCCCTGGGCAGCATGCGCTACGACATCGAGGACACCGGCGGCATCGACCGGCTGTTCAAGCTGATCGAACAGCGCGCCGGGCACTGGCTGGCCATGGAGGTGGAAGAGACCAAGATCCAGCTGACCCACGCCGACAACCGCCTGGTGCCCCTGGACCGGATCGAGCGCGACCTGAGCGTCGACCTGACCCGGGCGCTGTTCGAGTCGTCCATCGACAACCTGCTGGAACGCATCCGCACCAGCGTCAGCCAACTCTTGGCCGACGCCAATATCGCTGTTGGCCAGGTCGACACGGTGTTCTTCACCGGCGGTTCCAGCGGTATCCCGGCCCTGCGCCAGAGCGTGGCGGCGATGCTGCCCAATGCCCGGCACGTGGAAGGCAATATCTTCGGCAGCATCGGCAGCGGCCTCGCGATCGAGGCCAAGAAGCGTTACGGCTAGGAACCCCGCACCCGACGTTGGTCGCCCAGGGATGGAAATTTTTTTCGCAAGGAATCGAAACGATGAAGCTGTGCAAAGTGTTGCCCCTGCTAACCGCCCTGCTGCTGACCGGCTGCAAGGAAGACTTCATGTCCCTGCACTTCGAGCAGCCGGTGGGGTATCGGGGCGAACAGGTCAATGCCAAGGTCAGCACCCAGCTGAAGGAGGCCATCAGCTCCCGCGGCATCGCCCCTGAACAGATAGTGCTGGAGCTGGATGAGCAAGATTCCCGAGTGGTCCATCTGGCCCTCGACGGCGCGGTCAGCCCTGAGCAGCGGACGGCCCTGCGCGCCCTGTTCGACGAAGTCATCAAGGCGCGGGCGGCCAGCAGCATGGCCGTCGACCTGACACTCGCCACACAGCCCGGGGCGGCAGCTGCACAACCGATTCCCCTGGAGCTGGCCATCACCTCAGAGATACAGCTTTCAGCGCGCTATAAATATCTGGACCGGGCCATGGGCCTGTTCACCCAGAGCGGGGTGCCGGTGCAGATCATCTGCAGTATCGAGGGGCAACTCAAGGGCGAGCTGCCCTTCAAGGGGCTGAGCGTGCGGCAGATCCCCGAGCAATCGCCCGAGCATGTCTACCTCAATTACCGCACTCAGAACTTCCAAACCAAGACCATGCAGGCGCTGATGCAGGTCAAGGACGCGCAACTGCGCGAGAGCATGAGCAAAGGCGATATTCGCCTGTGGAGCGAAGAGCAGATCGCCGACGATCTGCTGCGGAGCAAGCTGCAACTGTCGATTGAAATCGGCAACCTGGGCGATCAGGTGCTGGCCGCCGACTTCAGTGCCGACAGCCGCCAAGGCACCTGGACCAGCGAATGTGCGAAGAAGATCGAGCACCTGGGCCGGCCCTTCTCCTTCCATATCGGCTCAGGCCTCGATCGCCTGCAGGCGGTGACCTATCAGGATCCCGAACGCAGTTGAGGCAAGACGGGGCTCAGACCAACCCCTGCTGCTTCAATTCGCTCTTCAGGTAGGCGTAGTAGATTGGCCCGGCCACCACGCCCGGCAGGCCGAACGCCGCTTCGAACACCAGCATCGCCAGCAGCAGTTCCCAGGACTTGGCACTGATCTGCCCGCCGACGATCCGCGCGTTGAGGAAGTATTCCAGCTTGTGGATAAAGATCAGGTAGCCCAGCGCCGCCACCGCCACCCAGATCGACAGCGACAGCCCGACAATGGTGATCAGGGTGTTGGAGATCAGGTTGCCGATCACCGGCAGCAGGCCGAGCAGGAAGGTCAGCACGATCAGGGTCTTGGTCAGCGGCAGCTTGACCCCGAACAGCGGCAGGATCAGCGCCAGGAAGATCCCGGTGAAGAAGGTGTTGAGCAGGGAGATCTTGATCTGCGCGAAGACGATGTTGCGAAAGGCCTGCACCAGCAGGTGCAGGCGATCGAACAGCGCCGCCGCCAGGGGCTTGCGCTTGGTCAGGTCGGGGATGCGCTGCAAGGCGATGATCGCCCCAAGCACCATGCCGATCAGCAGGGTCACGAACATGTGCGCGGCGTCCTTGCCCACCAGCTGCAACTCGCTCAGGTGCTTGCTGGCCCAGGCGCCGATGGCGGCCTGGAATTCGGCGGCGCTGGCCGGCAGGTAGGAGTCGAGGAACGGCGGCAACTGGCCCCGGGCCTTGTCCACCACCTGCATGAACTTGCCCAGTGACGCGCCGGGGTTCTCGGCTTCATGCAGGAGGAAGCTGATGGCCCCGGCGAACAACAGGGTCAGCAGGCTGACCACCAGGGTGCCAAGCAGGGCCACCGCCAGCCAGCGCGCGCGCCGCCCCTCGATCAAGCGCTGCAATTGCGGGGTGAGCATGTTCACCAGTTCGAACACCAAGAGCCCCGCCAGCAGGCTGGGTAACAGCCGCAACGGCAGCACCAGCAGCAAGCCGCCAAAGATGATGATCCAACTGATATACAACAGATGACGCTGTGAAAACGTTGGCATACAGCCTCAAGACAAACAGCGGGAAAAGACCGGCAGTCTGCCAGCCTTCACCGCCGAGGAATAGGGGCAAGCGCCGTAAGGACGCGGCTCCTGAGGGTGCCAGCGCCAGGTGGCAGGTTCCGCGTCAGTTGCTCTTGGCCGCGGGCACGGGGGCCGAAAGGTCGGGCAGCGGCACGTCATAGCCGCAGTAGTGCAGGCGGGTCAGGGTCAGGCGCTTGTCGGGGTAGTCATCGCCCCATTTCAGGTTCTGCTCGTAGCGCGATTTGACATGGGCACAAGCCTTCTGAATACCAGCTCGGGCCTTGGCCAGCACCGGTTCTGGCAGAGGGTTGATTTTCAGGCTCTGGAAGAGCGGCAGGATAAACACCTGATCCAGGTCGTAGCCCTTGCTTCCCAGGGGCAGGCGCTGGCCAGCATGCACATAGAAGGGTTGTTGCAGGCCGCTTTCCTGCTCCCAGCACCAGTACTTGACCTCATCCTCGAAAATGCCAACAGCGACCCCTTCCCAACGCTCGTAGATGCGCAGGCATTGGTGCCCCTGCATGCTCACCCAATCAATGCTGCTGGGTTTGACGCCGTGATAGGAGGGCAACGCCTGCCTGGCCAGCAAATCATCAAGAAAGGCCTGCTTCGGATAGAGCAAGCCATCCCCCCAGCCATCGAGAAAGCTGTTGACCCGCATATAGAGCGCGGAAGCCGTCACCTGAATGTCCCCATAGGAGAAAGATCCCGTGGTCCCAACAGACAGCGCATCACGGCCCTTTTCATAGTCGAACCCGCCGGTGATGGTTCCGCACCGCGAATGCCGATAAGGCCCGGGCAGATCGAAGGAATAGCGCTGCATCAGGGTGACCCGCTTCGCGCCTTCCTGGCAAAGCATGCGGGAGTCCAGGCGATCATTTTCATAGACCAGAGGGGGCGCCATGCAGCCGCTGATGCCCCCCAGCAGCCCAACGATCAAGGTGATTTCGATCCAGGCGCGAAGGCTCCTGGCCAACTCGAGCCAGCTCATTCCTTGTATTTGCTGATAAAGGAATATTTGACCCCCGCCGCTTCGGCGATGCCCTGCATTTCCCGCGCCTGTTCCGGCTCGCCGACAAACAACAGCCAGACCCGAGGAAACCGCTGATCGCTCAATGCGCCGCCGACAATCGCCTTGTCCAGGGCCGGGTTGGCTCCGTACATCAGGAACCGGCCGCTTGGGCTCGCGGAAACCTTGACGAACATGTCCCGCACATTGAAACGTTCAACCCCACCACCCGCCACAATCACCAGGCGATCGGGCAACACCCCGTGGCTGTTGATCCGCGTGGCCAACATCTGCAGCTCCTGCCCTTCGCCTGGTAGCGCTCCACTGCCGTCCTTGTGCAGCAGATCCGCGACCTCGGACAAAACCTGTTCGTCATCCTTACGCTGTGGTTGCGAAGCACAACCACTCAACACCAGCAGCAAGGCAATCCAAATCCACTTGTTCATGTACATCTCCCTATGTAGTTGCTCGCCCAAAATACCTCCAAGGGCTCAAGGAGAAGGTGCCTGAAGGTCCGGCAGCGGTACGTTGTAGCCACAGTAGTGCAGACGGGTCAGGGCCAGGCGCTTATCCGGATAATCATCGCCCCAGGGCAGGTTCTGATCGAAACGGGATTTGGCATGAGCACAAGCGGCTGCGGTTTTTGCACGAATCTGCGCCAACATCGAAGCGGGTAGCGGATTGATCGTCAAACTGCGAAACAGCGGCTCGATATAGAGTTGATCGAGATCGCCCCTTGGCTCACCGACTTTGCCACTCTGGCTGGCACTCACGTAAAAGGGTATCGACAAGCCGCTCTGCTTCTCCCAGCACCAATACTCGACCTCATCGCTCTGTATGCCGACGGCCGGAATATCGTTCACGCGGTAGAAGCGATAACAGGCAAAATCCTGGATCTGGCGCTTCTCCACAGTGTTCGGTGGACGTTGAGTGCCAGGTAACGCCATATACGCCAATCGGGCCTCGACGAACCTGTCCATGGGATAAAACAGACTGCCACCCAGGTAACTGTCGATCGACATCGAAGCAGACGTCGAAGTGGCCTGTACGGTGCCGTAATTGATCACCGAAGGAATAGTCACCGAGACCGAATTCGATTCTTTTCTATAAACGAAATCCGCCACCAGTGAAGGGCATGCAGCGTTACGAAAGGGTGGCGGAAGATCATAGGAAAGACGCGGGCTAAGAGTCACCCGCTCAGTGCCGATCTTGCACAGCAGGCGGGTTTGCATGCTCTTGTTGTCGTACTCCTGGGGGGAGACGATACAACCGGCCAAGGCCAGCACACTGGTTGAGACCGCCAACCACTTCATAATCACTTGAGAAGCTCCGCTCTGCCATTTTTATCGATCAGGGTCGGCACGATGTACAGATCCTTATGCTTTTTGAAATCCGTCTGCACGGGGCTGGTCGTACCGCCGCAGATTGTCCGGTTCACACATAGATAGTTGGAGTGTGCACTGGTAGGTGGATCGAAAAGTGAGCCGAGACTGAAAATAGATCCGACAAACAAACTCACTGGTTTGTCGGAGTTCCTGTAGTTGAAACCCAGTAGGTCTGGCACCGAATCGGTCTTGGGCAACAAACCAAAAAACACCGTCTGACCTTCGGGACGGTTGACCTGGAAGGCAATGCTTTTCTCATCGAAGCCTGCTTTCATTGCCGCGTCGTAAAACTCCTTGGCCCCCACAGGTCCACCAGACGCTTGCACACCTGCGACGCCCCCTGAACCATCATTCACCTGAAAGTTCAATCCGCCCAATGCTTGCATCAAGATCAATACCCCCTGACTGTGAGCTACAGGGCTAATGACATGGCCGTTCTTGATCCCATCGCTCATCACGTCATGCAACTGACGGGAAATGCCTGAAGGAATGATGTAGCCGATGGTCTCGTCCCAAAGCGATTCGATCAGATCCCCCATCAGGCCGTGGGCCGGGTTGTAGAAGTGCACGTACTCGTTCACACCGGACTGCATCGAACCATTAACACCGCCCTCATCCAACGAGTTCTGAATACCGTTGATAGTGAGGACACCTGATTTTTCGAGGGCCTCGATCAGGGTTATGGTGGACTTGTCCTGATCAACGATCGGCTTGCCATCCTTGATTACGGTTTCGCCATCTTTGGTCTGGTACACCGTGGTATTCGCAAAAAGCAGCCCATCGCCCTTGATCACCGTGATAAATGTCTGCGCCAGCGCCCCGCCTTTGGAGTCCACCCCGGGGAAAGTCCCAAGGGTGTAATACGAGCCCTTGTCCATCGCCCCTTTCATCAACGCCGGTATCCAGGCCAGAGGCGCCAGCAGCGGATTATCGGCCAGTTGCTTGCGGCTCTCGGCGTCCAGATCACCAAAGCGCTCGAACAGCGCGGTGGTGTTCTTGCCGTAGTCGTCAAGGCCCTTCTTCCACTTGTTCAGGGTCTTGATCGGGCTGCCCGCTGCTTCCAGGGATGATTGGCTGACATACAGGTCGGTACGTTTTTCCTTGTCCTTGGTGATCTCGTAGGCCCGGGACGGATCGCGGTTCAGGCCGGCGGTGGAATCCGCGCCGGTCTTGGCATCGTTGCGCACGGTGATGCTGCCGGCACCCACGGTGGCACGCACCTCCTGCTCACGCTCCTTGCGATAGTCGTAGCCGCTGACGCTCCAGCCGGAACTGCCGGTCTGGCCCTTGCCTTCCAGGCTCTTATCGGTGGTGAAGGCCACGTCCTTGCCGCCGGTGGCCTTGGCCCCGTCGCCAGCGCCCCAGCCGAAAGTGCCGCCGGCATTCAGGTAGTAGCTGTGCTCCTTGTCCTGGCCGGCGATATCGCGAAAGCCCAGGGTGTTGGTGTCCAGCTTGAGCTTGCCGTTGTCAGCGGCAATCAGCGCACCGTCGATCTGGGTGTGGTCCTCAGTACGGATATCCACGCCGTTCTTGCCGGTAATGCTGGTCTGTTCCTGCACCCAGTCGGTCTTGCCAGTAGTCTTGCCCAGGCCCAGGGAGCCGCTGACGCTGCCCCCGCCGCCGAGGCCAATGCTCACGGTGACACTGGCATCCATCTGCTTGCCGCTGGCCTTGCCGGTATCCGGCACCGAGGACACCGTCAGGTCACCGCCCACCCGGCCGATGACTTCATCACCGCGCAAGGTCGCTCCGGCGATGGTGGTGTCCTTGCCACTGCTGAAACGCAGCTGCTCGCCGGCGTTGAGATGGGCGTTCTGTTGCTGCTGTCCTTCCCGGTCGAGCTTGCCCTTGCCCATGTCGACACTGGCGTAGACCGAGATGAAGTCCTTGCCGCCCAGCGCCACGCCCACTTCACCACCGCCGCTGCGGCGGTTGGAGTCGCTGCTGGAATCATTCTGTGCAGCACGGATTTCCAGGTTCTTGCCCGCCGCCAGATCGATGTCACGACCGGCCTGAACCTGAGTACCGATCAACGCCAGGTTATCTACAGCCTTGAGATTCACGTCACGACCGGCCAACAACACCGATGGCGTGCTGGTGCCCTGGCTGAAGCTTTCAGTCGCCTCGCCCCGGCTGCCGCCAATACCCGCCCGGGCACTGCCGCCGCCGCTCTGGCCATTGATCCCGCCCTGGCTGCGAGTGGTCTTGCTATCTCCGCTCACCGCGCCATGGGCCACATCCAGCGTGACATTCTTGCCCAGCAGGTTGATATCGCGCCCCGCCTCGAACTGAGTCCCGCGGGACACCAGCTCGTTGCCGGCAATGGCACTGACGTCGCGCCCGGCAGTCAGGGTCGAAGGCCGGTTGGATTGGGTCTGGGTGCGTGAACTGTTGGTTTGAGTGGCCGACCCCAGGTGGGTGGCCGCAGTCGGTCCGGAAGTGAACTGGTTGATCGAGTCGATCGTGCTCAGCACGCTGGACGCCTTGCTGACGTTGTCGTCCCCCTTGCCCGTGCCTTTCAGGGCATCCATGGTGTTGCCGAAGTTGTGGCTGATATTGACGGTCAAACCGTTGCGCTCACGACTCTTGCTGCGCTCCTCAAGGCTCTCTTCACGAGCCGCATCGAGGATGATATTACGCCCCGCCTGCAGGTTGACGTCCCGCCCGGCATCCACTGCCGAGCCGCCCTGGGCCAGATCGCGGCCCGCCTTGATCGTCACATCCTGCCCGGCCAGCAGCAGGCTCGGCGCCGCGGTCTGTTCGGCATTGCGCGACTTGTCCTTGAGCCCTTCTCGCCCAAGAAATGCGGTCAGGCCATTGCGGTCGCTTTCCAGGGAGAGCCCGGTACGGCTCTGGCTTTTCCAGTTGCTCTGGTCCGAGCTGTTGCTGCCGGCCAGGATATTGACGTCGCGCCCGGCACCGACATTCAGGTCCCCCTTGGCGGCGACAGTGCTGCCGATCATGTTCACATCACGCGCCGACTGCAGGGTCGCATCACGCCCGGCGCTGATCACGCTGCCAACACTCTGGCTCTGCTGATTTTCCTGCCCCGACTTTTTCGACGAGGCCACAGAAATGAAGGTGCCGGAACTGGAGAAGCCGACCTTGCTCCGGTACTTCTCGCTCTGGCTGCTGGAAGTATTGGCCGCGTCCATCAGGTTGATGTCGCCGTTCTTGTCGATCATCCCGGCGCGCACTTCGGCATCGCGCTTGGCTTCGATGGAGCTGGCCGAAAGGTTGACGTTGGTGCCGGCGATCAGCACCGCATCGTTGCCGGCACTCAGCTCGCTGCCCACCTGGGTGGTGCTGCTGGAGGTGCGGCTGTTGCCGCTCTTGTTCAGGCCGAAGCTGCCTTTCTTCTTCTGGCTGTAGGAGCTGTCCTGGTGCTCCTGGGCCGAGACCACACTGACATCCCGGGTGGCGCCTACCAGCAGGTCGTTGCCGGCCTTGAGCTGGCTGCCGACCACGGTCACGTCGCGCCCGCCATTGAGGCTGATGCGGCCGTCCTTGTCCTGGCTGACGTTGACCATCAGGTCATGCCCGGCGCTGATTTCGGAGGCCACGTTGGTGGTCGAGGAGTCGGCGCTCTGGGTGGTCTTGCTCTTGCCCCAGGAGCCTTTCTTCTTCTGGTAGAAGGTCGAGGACTGCTCGTCCTGGGCCGAGGCGATGACCATATCGCGCTTGGCATTGAGCGACAGGTCGTGACCGGCCTCGACCTTGCTCGCCACCACCGCCAGGTCGCGCCCGGCGTTGAGTTCCAGATTGCCGCCGGTGCTGACGCTGGAGCCCAGGGTCTGTACCTGGTCCGTAGTCACCAGGCCACGGCGAATGGCGCTCTTGGTGGAGGTATGATCCTGCACCGCCAGCAGGTCGATATCACGCCCGGCACTGAGCTTGGCATCGCCGGCACTGGCGATCTGGCCCTTGTTGGTCAGATCGCGCCCGGCACTGAGGTCCAGTTGCTGACGCGCGCTGATCTGGCTGCCCTGGTCGAGAACGGTGCGGGTACCCGCGCCATAACCCACCGCCACCGCGGTGCGGTCGTTGAGGATATCGCCCTTGATCGCCGTGACGCTCACCTGGTTGCCGCGAATCTCCCCGGCCAGGGCGTTGCGCACGCTGTCCTGGGCCATCAGGCTGACCCGTTCGTTGGCCTCGATCAGGCCGCCCTGGAACAGGCTGCCGCCGGCATTCACACTGAGATCGTTGCTGGCCCGCAGGGTGCCGACGTTGCTCAGGTCACCGCCGGCGATCAGGGTCATGTCGCGGCCCTGCACCAGGCTGCCGCCGCGCAGGTTGCGGGTTTCCGCCTGGGCCAGGTAGAGCACCGGCACCAGCACGTTCTCGCCCTGCACTACGCGGCTTTCCATCCACACGATGTCGTGGGTCAGGGACGCCACCTGGGCCGGGGTCAGGGACACGCCGACGCTGAGCTTGAGCTGGTCCTTGGAGGCGATGGCGTTGTCCATCAGGTAGCGGTACTGGTCGTAGTCGCTGGTCAGCCCGGCGGCGAGGAAGCGCTGGCCGGTCTGGGCCAGCACCGCATCCCGGATCATCCGGGTTTCATACAGGCCGTCGCCGAGGCGACGCCAGGTCTGGTCGCCGTCGTAATTCAAGTGCCCGAGCATGTAGTCCGAGCTCATGAAGCGCGACAGGTCGGTGAAGGTCGGGTTGGTCTCGATCAGGTAGCGCCCTTGCGGGTTCTGGCTCTTGACGAACAGGCCGTACTCGCCCTGGGGCACGCGGAAGCTCGACAGCGCGGTCGGGTCCACTGCGGCGAAAGGCACGCCGGAGAAGTCCACCGGCACAAAGCTCACCTGGGTCGTGCCATCGGCGGCGACCTTCTCGATGCGCTGCACGTCCTTGGCCACCTGGTTGGCGGCGGCGGAGCTTTGCGCATTGACCGTGATCACCTGGCCGCCGACCTGGGACAGGCTGTTCTGCAGGGTCTGCCCGGTGAGCTGGGCCCGGGCCTGTTCGCTCAGATTGCCGTTCTCCAGGGTGCCGCTGACTTGCAGGTTAAGCCGCTGCCCGGCCTGCAAGGTGGCGGCGTAGGCGGTCTGGTTGCCGGGCACTATCACGCTGCTGCTCCCCGAGGGCTTGTACCGCAATAGCGCCGCTGGCAACGGATCCTGCTGATTGGGCGCACGCCCGCTGTTGCGCGCATTCCAGTTATTGGCAGCACGCTCGACCACCCGATAGGCGCCCTTGCTCACGCCCTGCAGGGGGTAGTTGATGGTCTCGAGCCGCTGATCCAGGGTCAGGCCGCGGTTGTAGAAGTTGTTGGCGGTGACAAACACGTCACGGTTGGCGGCCATCAGACTCTGCTGGTTCTCTACCGTGTCGGCATTGATCGTCAGGTCCCGATTGGACACCAGCCTGGCCGCGACCGAATGCTCGCCCATGGTGGTTTCATAGGTGGTGTTGACCATGTAGACCGCGGTGTGGTGGCCGCCCGAGCAGTCGGTGCAGTTGATATCGATCCTGCGCCGGGCGATCACTTCGTTGGTCTTGTACCAGTCCATGGCATTGACCAGGGACGCCACGTTGAGGTTCATGTCGCCCTCGCTCTCGATGGTCCCGGAGCGGTTGCTCAACAGGCCGGCACGGCCGCCGTCGAGGGCGGCGAAGCTGAGGTTGCCGGCGCTGTAGATATCGCCGTAGCTGTTGCTCAGGCTGTTGCCCCGCAGCAGCATGTCGGCGCCGCTGTAGATCAGGGTGTCGGCCGTGGTGCTGATGCCGTTGGCGGAGCGCAGTTGCATCTGCCCCAGGGCTCCCAGGGTGCCGCGGTTGTTGATCTGCGCGGCGGAGGCATAGAGGTTCTGGCTGGCGATCAACCGCCCCAGGTTGTCCAGGGTGCCCCGCAGGTTCAGCTCAGTGTCACCGCCGCTGGCGATGCGCCCGCCATTCTGGCTGAGGTCACCGGCACCGATCGTCAGCTTGCCCCGGGACGACAGCAGGCCGCTGTTGTTCAGGTTGCCGGCCAGATCCAGGGTCAGGTAACCGTCACTGGCCAGTTCGCCGGCGTTGTTCAGGGTCGCGGCGCCCAGGCGCAGGCCACTGGCGCTGGCGATGCGGTCACCGGCATTGAGGTTCAGATCACCGCCGGTGCTCAGGTCCAGCGCACCGTTGAGCTGCATCAGCCCGCTGCGATCCACGGCGCCGATATCCCAGTCGCCATGGCCCAGGCCGGTGATGCGCCCCTGGTAGCCGGACAGCGCCGCCAGGTCGAGCTTGAACAGGCCCGTGCCGGCGTGTTCGATGCCGCCGCCGATATTGTTCAGTTGCCCGGCATTCAGCGCCAATCCGCTGGAGCCCAGGGCCAGGCTGCCGCCCTGGTTGTTGAGAACACCGCCCAGGGTGATCCGGCTCTGATCGCCGGCCAGGGCGCGAACCCGACCGCCGGCGCTGTTGTCCAGGTTGCCACCCACCAGCAGCAGGGAGCCGGCCGACTCCACCAGGCCGCTCTGGTTGTAGAGGTTGGCTGCCACGTTGAGGTCCAGCTGCTGCGCGCTGACTTCGCCGCCCAGGCGGTTGTCGAGGACCTGCCCGGTGCTTTTCAGCAGGCCGTTGGCGTAGAGCTTGCCGGCCTGGTTGGTCAGGCGATCCACCACCAGCTTGAGGCTGCCGGCCTGGCTGTTGATCAAGCCGGCCTTGCCGTTCAGGGCGCTGTTATCCACAGTCGCCGCGGTGACTTCCAGGCTCGCGCCCTGGAGCGTGCCGCCGCGGTTGTCCAGGCGGCCCTGGCCCAGGCTCAGCTCGCCGTGGCTGTCCTTGGCCTGGATCAGCCCCTGGCTGTTGTTCAAATCGCCGGTCACCAGCTTCAGGCCATCGCTGCCGCCCAGCAATTGCCCCTGGCGGTTATCCAGGGTAGTGCCCTCGACCTCCAGGCGCTGGCCCTTGAGGGTGCCGCCCAGGTTGTCGAGACGGGCCAACTGGCTGGCCCGCAGTTGCCGCTCGCCGGCATCGATCACCCCGGCATTGTTGTTCAGCACGCCGTTGTTCAGCGCCAGAGCGATCGCGCCCTGGGTCGCCATCACTGCGCCCTTGGCGCTGTTGTCCAGGCCCGCGGCATCGATGCCGACGCTGCTGCCCAGCAGCACCCCGCCACTGTTGTTCAACTGGCCGCCATTGATTTGCAGGTGGCCGTCGCTTTGCAGGCGGCCCTGGCTGTTGAGCAGTTGCCCGGGGTGGGCATCCTCGGCGTCCAGGGTCAGCAGCAAACCGTCGTTGCCCGCCGCCAGCAAGCCGGAAGCCTGGTTGTCCAGGCGCTGGGTGGTCAGGGTCAGGCGGTCGCCCACCAGTTGCCCGCCACGGTTATCCAGCAAGCCGCTGTTGCTCAGCAGCAATTGCCCGCCCACCACCACGCCACCCTGGTTGCTCAGCCCGCCCGAGGTGATCTGCACGTCGCCGTGCTTGGCTTGCAGGTGGCCCAGGGCGTTGTTCAAGTGCTGCTTGACCGTCAGCGTCAGCTTGCCGGTCTCGGCGCTCAGCACCCCACCCTGGTTCTGGCTCAGGCTGTCGAGGTCGGCCGTCAGCACATTGCCCAGCACCTGGCCCTGGTTGTTGGCCAGGTCGCGAGCCTTGAGCAGCAGGTTGTCCTTGCCTTGCAGCAAGCCCCCCTGGTTGTCGATATCCGCGCTACGCAGCTCCAGCCGGTCGGCGTTGACCGTACCGCCCTGGTTGTCGAGCTTGCCAGTGCTGGTGAGGAGCATGTGCGGGGCCAGCAGGGTGCCCTTGCGGTTATCCAGGCTGGCCGCCTTGAGGTTCAACTCGGTGGCGGCCTGCAATTGGCCGCCGGCGTTCACCAGGTCCTGATCGAGGCTGACCTGCAGGTCGCCTTTCTCGGCGCTGACCAGGCCTTTCTGGCTGTTGTCCAGGCGCGTGCCCGTCACCTTGACCTGATCGGCCAGCAGCTTGCCGCCCTGGTTCAGCAGCTCGCCGCCGCGGGTTTCCAGCAGGGTCTGGGCCTGCAACTGGCCGCCATTGTTGTTCAACTGTTCGCTGACCTTGAAGCTGGCGCCGCCCTGGCTGGCGCCGATCAGGCCTTGCTGGTTGTCCAGGCGCTGGGCGGTGATGTCCACCCGGTCGGCGATCATCGAGCCTTTCTGGTTGCTCAGTTCCCGGGCGTTGAGGGTCAGGTCGGCACCCGCCACTTCCAGGCGCCCGCCGTTGTTGTTCAGGCTGTCGAGGGTCAGGTTGGCGGCCTGTTTTTCGCCGAAGCGGATCAGGCCGCCGAGGTTGGCGATGGCCGGGGTGTTGAGTACCAGCTCGGCCTGCGCCAGCACCCGGGCGTCGGCGCCCTGGTTGAGCAGGCGCGCCGCGTCGATCTGCACCTTGGGCCCCTGGATCACCCCGTTCTGGTTGCTCAGGGCCTGCCGCGCCGACAGCTCCAGGCTGCGGCTGGCCAGCACACTGCCCTGGTTCTCCAGGTTGCCGGCAGTGAGCTTGACCACCCCCTGCGCGTTACGGCTGTTATCGGTGTTGACCCCGGCCTCGATGATGCCGCGGTTGATCACCTGGGCCGCGTCCACCACCTGCACCCGGTCCCGGGCCGCGAGGCTGGTCTGCACCTCGATCCGCTCTTGGGCCTTGAGGATTGCCTCGGTGCCGGCATAGGCCTTGCCCTTGAGCTCGATGCTCTGGGCCTTGATCGCGATGGCCTGGTTGGCGCCGACCCCGGCCACCGTGACCTTGCCGTTGGCGTCGATCTGGATATCACCGGTGCTGGCCGCCATTTCCCCTGCCATGTTCACCCCCACGCCCTTTTCCGTGCCCACCAGGCGGATCGCCCCGGCGTACATGCCGCCCAGGGCCGAGCTGTCGATGGCCAGTTCCGGCTTGGCACTGGCATCCGCCTCGCGAGCGGTGACGCTGAGGTCATCGGCCTTGACGTCGTTACGCCCGGTAATCACGTTGAGTTTCTTGGCGTAGAGGTTGGCATTGAGCTGGGCGCTGCGGGTGATCAGGTCGAACTGATCGATATTGCTGGCATTGAGGCCAGCGCCCTCGATGCTGATATCACCGCCATCGACCTGGAAGCGATCGAGCTTCTGCCCTTCGATCACCGGCTTGCCGGTGGTCAGGGTGGCGCGCGGGGTGTTGATGAAACCGCAGCCATTGCAGGTGATGCCATGGGGGTTGGCGACGATCACCCGGGCCGACTGCCCGGCCACTTCGGTATAGCCCGCCAGCTTGCTGCGGTTGCTGCCGGTGACTTCGTTGAGGATGACCTGGGCTGCCTGCCCCTTGAGGTTGGGGTTGCCGATGATATAGCCGCCCAGCTGGGTGTTCTGGGTCGGGCCTGTGGCGTTGTTGAGGATCAGGCCGTTACTGCCGACGTTGTATTCGCTGAACTTGTTGTGCGACAAGCCGCTGCCGTTGGCCCCGTTGATATTGACGATAGGCACGCCATTGCCCGCGGCGCCGATGCTCGCGTTGCCACCGGCGGCCGGGTCCAGGGCCAGGCCCGCCGCCACACTGACGATGGGGTTGAGAAACAGGATCCCCGACAGCGACAGGGCAATGCATTGGGCAAAGGGCTTGCGTACGTCCATGTGCAAATCATCCATCCAGTAACGTTAGGGGCGAGGTCAGAAGAACAGATCGACCCGGAAATACACCGGGTGCTCTCGCCTCTCGATAATTGCCGGTCGCTCCAGGGAGCGGGCGAAACTGACTGACGCGGCCAGGTACTGGCCCCGGGCATTGAGTTCAAGGGCATTGCCGCTCATGCGACCGCGGGCACCCTGGTTGTGGCGGTCACCCTTGATCACCCCGACGTCGTAGGCGAAGGCCAGGCCGTATTCCTGGACCAAGGGCTGCAACGCCGGCCAGGTCACCGCGCGGTGCCAGCGCAGCTGGTTGCGCCAGTAGCCGCCACTGTTGCCGGACAGGGTCTGGTCCTGGAAACCGCGCACCGAGTTGAGCCCACCGATGCTGATGCGCTGCGGGCTGAACAGCGAGTCTTCGCTGCGCTGGCCGGTGGCCAGGCTGTCGAAACTGAAATTCTCGCCCCACAGGCGCAGTGGCTGCAGGTAACTCAGGGTCAGGCTGTACTTGTTGTAGCGGGCCACCGGCTCGCTGCCATGGGGGTTGCCGCTGCCCTGGGCATCCAGGGCGCCGATGCCCTGCTGCCAGCCGATATCGGCATTGACCAGGGCATTGCCAATGCG
The DNA here is from genome assembly GCF_049887815.1 of Pseudomonas sp. NFXW11. Lineage (NCBI taxonomy): Bacteria > Pseudomonadati > Pseudomonadota > Gammaproteobacteria > Pseudomonadales > Pseudomonadaceae > Pseudomonas > Pseudomonas sp. NFXW11. Next base: position 127,762 of record NZ_JAGEKI010000003.1, read on the forward strand.
CCGTCCGTGGTTGAAACCCAGTTGGCTCTCGGTGATGCGGTTGCTGGACACATCGATCAGGTGGTCGTCGATGTAGTTGCGCGTGCGCAGATGGCTCAGCCCCAGGCTCATGCCGGTCTTGCTCAGGTTGTCGCGGTGCAGCACCCGTTCGGCCCGCAGCTGCTGGGTGTTGCTCTCGCCATCCATGGTGAAGGGGAAGCCGGTGTTGTCGTTGCGGGTGCGGTAGTAGCTCTGGCTGTAGGAGTAATTGAAGGTCCACCAGCCCCAGGGCAGGCTGTAGAACAGGCTCTGGTTGTCGGAATGGCGCCAGCGGTCGCTGACCGTGTCCTGATTGGCCCGCAGGCTCAACTGGTCCGCCAGGCCCAGCGGGCTGTCCCAGTCCAGGCCAAGGCCCGCCTGCTGTTCACCGGTGCTCTTGTCGCCGCTGTTGTTGCGGGTTGCCGACACGTGCCAGGGCTTCAGGCGCTGGCCCTTGAGGCCGACGCGGCTGTCGCCCAGCTTGTCGCCCGGGGCCAGTTCCACTTCCACCTGGCGCGATGGCAGGCGGGTCAGCTGGTCGACCATCTGCTCCAGCTCGCGCAGGTTGAGCACCTCGCCCGTGGTGCCGGGAAAGGCCATGGCCAACTCCCGGGAACTGGCCAGGGCCGAGCTGTCGAGGCTTTCCAGGCGACCTTCGACCACCACTATGATCAATTGCCCGGAAGCCAGCTCCTGGGCCGGCAGGTAGGCCCGGGTGGTGACATAACCCCGCTGCAGGTAGTGGTGGGTGATGGCCTTGAGCAGGGTGTTGATCTGCGCGACCGACAGGCACTGGTCGCGATAGGGCGCCACCAGGCGTTCCTGGTCGGCGGCAGAAAGGTGATCGGCGCCCTTGAGCACCACGGTCTTGATGGTGAAACAGCGCTGCTCGCCAGGTTGTGGCGCAGGCTCGGGGGGCGGGGTGGTGCCGGGCAGTTGCTGGAGGTCGTCCAGACGCCGCTGTTGCTCTTGCAGCAACTGCTGCTGGCGGTCACGGATCAGGTCGCGGTCACCCGGGGTCTGCAATGGCGCCGCCACGGCGGCCAGCGAACCGGAAAAAGCACCTAACGCTACTACAGGCCATAACCAGCCAAAACGCGGCATGCATTCATTCCCTTGAAAAAACAGACAGCTGATAAGTGTCCGTACGGTGCGTCCGGCACCTGTTTTCGAAGGGGATAGAGTCTAATTGTAAAAATTTTTACATATAAAAAAAGCGACGAACGGTAATTTCTGATCTATCTCATTGAAAATAAATGATTTTTATGATCCGGAGATGATCGAGATGGGCGCGGGCCAAGGTCCTGTACCGCTCGGGATACCTTGGCCCACCTGCTGGCAGGCTTATTTTTTCTTCAGGCAATCACTCATGAACGCCTTGCGCTCATCGCCCTTGAGGGCCTTGGCGGTGGCGTCGGCGTTGCAGGTTTTCATCCGTTCCTGAGGGGTCGCGGCAGCGGCCGGGGCGGCCTTGAGACAGGTACTCATGAAGGCCTTGCGCTCGTCGCCCTTGAGGGTCTTGGCGGTGGCTTCAGCGTTACAGGTGGTCATCTTGTTCTGCTGGGCAGTGGCGGCAAAGCCTTGGGAGCAAAGCAGCAGGCCAACCATCAACAACGGGATACGCAGCATCTTCATGGAGTTTTCTCCTGGTCACCGCACCGACGGGCACGGCCTTCTGCGCAGTGTAGACAAAGCCTGTTACACCTTCACCTGCTGTGCAGGGCGGCGCGGCGGTACTGCTCGGGGGTGCTGCCGGCCTGGCGCTGGAACATCGCGATAAACGCCGAAGCCGTGCTGTAGCCCATGTCGAAGGCGATTTCCTGGATGCTGCGCGCACTCTCCAAGGCTTCGATGGCCGCCAGGAAGCGCTGGCGCTGGCGCCATTCGCCAAAGCTCATGCCCAGCTCGCGGACGAACTGCCGGGCCAGGGTTCGCTCGCTGACATGGGCCTGCTGTGCCCAGTGCGCCAGGGGCTGGTGGTTGCCCGGCTCGGCCTGTAGCGCCTGGAGCACCCGCAGCAAGTCCGGGCTGCTGGCGTAAGGCAGGTAGCAGGTGTGCACCGGCGCCAGGCGCAACTGATCGAGGGCCACCTGGGCCAGGCGCTGGTCGGCCTCGCCCTGGGGGACTTGCACGTCGCGGGCGGCGAAGTCCTTGAGAATCGCCTTGAGGATCTCGCTGATGGCCAGGGTGCTGCCTTGCTGCGGCAGATCGCTGCACAGTTCCGGCGCCAGCAGCACCGCGCGATAGCTGAGCGGCTGGCTGGTATAGAAACTGTGGGCGGTATGGGGTGGCACCCAGACCGCGTACTGCGGCGGCGACATGAAACGCTGCCCGGCGATTTCCATATGCATCACGCCATGGGCCGAATACTCCAGGCAGCCCCAGAGATGCCGGTGTTCCAGGGCATGGCTGTGGGCGGCAAAATCGGCGTAGCGGAAGTACACCGGCGCCGGCAGGTCCTGGAAACCCAGGAGGTCGATGTGTTTTTTGCTCATGCTGTCTGGATGTCGGGGCAGGTTGTCCGGTTCGCAGTATAGGCATTGAACCAGACAAGGGATAATCAGCCCTCATTCACTTTCTGGCTGTTTCCATGCAATACGCTTATCCGCTGCTGGCCATCTTTATCTGGGCCGGCAATACCGTGGTCAACAAACTCGCCGTAGGCGCCATCTTCCCCGCGGAAATCGGCTTCTACCGCTGGTTGCTGGCGGGCCTGCTGTTCACCCCCTTCATGCTCGGCCCGGTGCGCCGCCACTGGCCGGTGATCCGCCCCAATCTCTGGCGCATTGCCATTCTCGGGGTGCTGGGCATGGCGGTGTACCAGAGCCTGGCCTACTTCGCCGCCAGCCTGACCTCGGCCACCAACATGGGCATCATCCTCTCGCTGATGCCGTTGATGTCCCTGGCCATGGCGATTGCCGCCCTGGGCCAGCGCCTGACCGCCGGGGCCCTGGTGGGGGCGGTGCTGTCCTTTGCCGGGGTGCTGGTGGTGGTGTCGTCCGGCAGCCTGAGCGCGCTGTTGCAGCACGGGGTCAACCTGGGGGACGGGATGATGCTGGTGGCCACCCTGGCCTATGCGATCTACAGCACCCTGCTGAAGAAGTGGCAGTTGCGCCTGCCGCCGCTGGTGCTGCTGTACCTGCAGGTGCTGGTGGCGGTGCTGGTGCTGCTGCCGCTGTTCCTGGCCTCACCCAAGGTCGGGCCGACCCTGCACAACATCCCGCTGGTGCTCTATGCCTGCCTGCTGGCCTCGATGCTCGCGCCACTGGCCTGGATGCAGGCCGTGGTGCGCCTGGGGCCGAGCCGCACCACCCTGTTCTTCAACCTGCTGCCGCTGATCACCGCACTGATTGCCGCCGTGGTGCTGCATGAACAACTGGCCTGGTTCCACCTGATCGGCGGGCTGCTGACCCTGGGCGGGGTGATTCTCTCCGAACGCTGGACCACCGTGCTGGGGCGCGCGCGCCGACACGTCCAGGCCTGAGGCCCCGGGCAGCGCCGGCCGTCTCAGAGCCCGGCGGCCTTGAGCCGTCGGGCCTGCTCGAGAAACAGGCGGATCGGCTCGGCGCCCTTGCCCACCAGCCCCAGGGACTGGTTGACGATATCGAAGTGATCCAGCGGGTAGTCGTCGCCGATGACCTGGCCCAGGTGCGAGCTGTAGCGCCCCACCATGCCATCGCATTGCCCGGCCTCACGGACGAAGGTGCGGGCGAACAGGCGGCAGCTGCGGTTGCTGCCATCCAGCAGGTTGAAGCCGCGATCGGTCTTGCCCGGCTGCAAGATGCCGGACCAGGAGTAGTAGCGCACCCCGTTGACCTCGGGAGCGCCCTGCCCGCCCCAGGTTTCCGGCAGGCCCTGGGGGTACTGGCGATTGAACAGGGCCACCCCCTCAGTGGTCAGCGACTGGTGCGAAGCGTGGACATCCACCGGCAGGCGCGGCCCGCGATAGCCGGTTTCCATAAGGCTCATCAAGGCCGCGATACCCCGCAGCAACGCGCTCAGTAGGCGTCCGCGCAGGCTCTGGGCCGGGGAGTAGCGCTGCAGGTAGTCGGCCAGCTCGGAGCCATGGTTGGGGCCGGCCACCGAGGTCACCGAGGCCACCCAGTCCGGGCGCTTGGCCGCCGCGTAACGGGCCGTGAGCGCGCCCTGGCTATGGCCGATCAGATTGACCCGGCTGGCGCCGGTGCTGTCGAGGATCTGCTGGATCCGCGCCAGCAACTGCTCGCCGCGCACCTCGCTGGAGTTGAGCGACGACACCTGCACCGCGAACACCTGGGCCCCGCCCCGGCGCAGGGCCGGGATGATCCCGTACCAGTAGGGGTACAGCAGCAGGCGAACAAAACCGAGCATGCCGGGCACCAGCACCAGGGGGTAACGCGTGGCAAGCTCTTGGCTCATGCGCGGGGCATCCTTGTGATGGGCGCCATGGCCCAGGCTGAAAGCTAGACCATAACCAAGGGTCGCAGCCGCCCGCATGACACTTCGATGACCACCGCATGACAGGCCCCGTGCCATGCCTACTTCAGCCCTATCACCCCGGCCACTATCAATCCCGCTGAGAGCAGCTTGAGGGGAGTCAGGCTCTCGCCCAGCAACAAACAGCCGAGAAACACCGTGCCCAGGGAGCCAATAGCGGTCCAGATCGGGTAGGCCACGCTCACCGGCAACTCGCGCATGGCCAAGGTCAGGAAGTAGACCCCGGCCAGCGCTGCGCCCAGGGTCAGCAGCGACGGCCAGAGCCGGGTGAAACCCTCGGCGTACTTCATGCCCATGGCAAAAGTGACTTCGAAGGCTGCCGCCAGCAGCAGGAACAGCCAGGCCATGGCGGGTCTCCTCAGAAGGTCCGGGCCAGGGCCTGCAGGCGTTGCTCGGCCTCGGCGCAGGAGCGTTGGAACACTTCGGGCACCGATTCCTCGCCTTCCGCCGCGACCACCGTGACCTCTTCGATGCCGATAAAACCCAGGGCCGTGCGCAGCCAGCGGTCGGCATGGTTCATCGCCTCATGCTCGCCCCCGGGGCCAAAGCCGGCGCCGCCGCGGCTGGTGATGATCAAGGCTTTCTTGCCCTGCACCAGCGGCTGGTAATGGGCCAGGCCGTTGTCCTGCAGGGTGTTGAAGGTCAGCCCCAGGCGCACGACGTGGTCGACCCAGGCCTTGATCCCGCTGGGCACATTGAAGTTGTGCATGGGCGCCGAGATCACCAGGCGCTGATGCCCCAGCAGCTCGGCCACCAGTTCATCGCTCAGGGCCAGGTCGGCCTGCATCGACAGCGGCCGCGCCTCGGGCTGTGGATAAAACGCCGCGGCGATAAAAGCCTCGCTGATATGCGGTACTGCGCCGCGCCCGACTTCGCGACGGGTCAACAGGCCCTGGGGATTGGCCGTCTGCCAGGCCTGGAGGAAGGCGTCGGCCAGACGCCGGCTATGGGAGCGCTCGCCCCGTGGACTGCCATGAATTGCAAGAATTGTGTTCATCTGATCGCCCTTGTGCGGATGACGTTAAACGGCTTGAAGCCGCATTGATTCCGCGTTAAAGCTAGAAGCACAGGGATTCATCAACAACTGAGTAAAAGTACTTCGAGATGAATCTATTTCATCCATGGAGTTGGATATGTTCGCCCACCTGCCCCTCACCGCTCTGCGCACCTTCGAATCCGCCGCGCGCCTGCTGAGTTTCAAGGCCGCCGCCGAGGACCTTGCAGTGACGCCCACCGCGGTGTCGCACCAGATCCGCAGCCTGGAGCACTGGCTGGGGATGGCGCTGTTCGAACGCCTGCCGCGCCAGGTGCGCCTGACCACTGCCGGCGAACGGCTGTTCCACAGCCTGCACAGTGCCTTGCTCGACATCACCCAGAGCGTCGACAGCCTGCGCCCCAGCCCCGGCACCGGCCAGTTGACCGTCTCCACCACCGCAGCTTTCGCCGCCCTCTGGCTGGTGCCGCGGCTGGGCCGTTTCTATGCCCGGCATCCGGCTATCAACCTGCGCCTGGACACCCAGTGCGAGGTGGTGGACCTGCAACAGGACGCCAGCATCGACGTGGCGATCCGCTACAGCCAGGACGGCTACCCGAACCTGCATGGCCTGTGCCTGTTCGATGAACGCTTCGCGGTCTATGGCGCGCCGCAGCAGGTGGCCCTGGCCTGCCAGCAGCCCCCCGCCTTGATCAGCGTGCACTGGCGCAATTCCAGGCTGTATGCCGACGGCTGGCAGGCCTGGTGCGCCCAGGCCGGGGAAAGCTGGCTGGAACGGCAGCCGCTGATCCGCTCCTACGACGAAGAGCAGTACGCGCTGCAAGCCGCCATCGCCGGCCAGGGCCTGGTGCTGGCGAGCAATATCCTGGTGTCGCAGAGCGTGGCCAGCGGCCTGCTGCAGGCCTATCGCCCGGAGATCCAGGTGGACGGCGCCGGCTACAGCGCCCTGTGCGTGCCGGGGCGCGAGCGCCATCCGCCGGTCCGAGCCTTCCTTCAATGGCTGCAGGACGAGGCCCTGCTGGCCGGGCATCCGCCATTGCCGCGCGGTTGACCGCAGGGCACATCCGATAAAACTTTTCAGCGCCCCCGCGACTCACACCCAAGGTAACGATCGGGCCAATAGAGCCTGGCGTAAATCGGATTAGCCTTCAGGAGATCGAGATGAGCGATATGCATTTGTCTGATGTGAACAGCCTGCGCGAACGGGCTCGCCAGCATGTGGAAAACGGCGCCGTGACCGAGGGTTACAACGCTGATCGCAAGCAAATACTGCGCCTGCTCAACGAGTCGCTGGCCACCGAACTGGTGTGCGTATTGCGCTACAAGCGCCACTACTTCATGGCCAACGGCATCAAGGCCAGCGTCGCTGCCGACGAGTTCCTCGAACACGCCACCCAGGAGGCGCAGCACGCCGACAAGCTGGCCGAGCGCATCGTCCAGCTCGGTGGCGAACCGGAGTTCAACCCCGACCTGCTGTCCAAGCATTCCCACGCCCAGTACGTGGCCGGCAACACCTTGAAGGACATGGTCTATGAAGACCTGGTGGCCGAGCGGATCGCCATCGACAGCTACCGCGAGATCATCCAGTACATCGGTGACCAGGACCCCACCACCCGGCGCCTGTTCGAAGAGATCCTGGCCCAGGAAGAAGAGCACGCCGACGACATGGCCGACATCCTCAACAGCCTGTGATGCACCTGCCCGCTCCGGTTTCCAGAAGGAGCGGGCTGCCCCGCCATATCCCGACTATTTGCTCGGCTTGACCGTCACTGGCGCCTTGCCCGAGCGCATCTGCTGCAACAGCGGCGCGCACTGGTTGGGCACATCGCCGCTGGGCGCCACCAACGCCAGCAGGCCCGCCGCCGGCCCGGCGATCACCCCCAGCGCCACCATCCCGGCTCCGCGCAGTACCAGGGGCACGGCCTTGACCCCGGCACTGGGCTTGATGAACTTGCCTTGCACATAGAGCGGCGAACGCAAGGAAAACAGGCGCAGGCCCTTGGACTCTGGCGTGATGGTCAGGTCCAGTTGCTCGCTGGCCATATTGGCCGTGCCATCGACGTAGATGATGGCGTTCTCGGTGTCGAAGACAAACAGCCGCGGGGTCGCCAGGCCGCTCTTGATGGCCAGGTCGGCGGCCGCGCAATTGATCTTCACCTCCTTGTCGCCAAACATCTTGCCCACCACGTAGTTGCCCACGTTGAGCCCGGCGATTTCCATCAGGCTGCGGCTGATGGCGCCATCGTTGATCAGCATCTTCAGGTCGCCGTTGGCGCTGCCCAGCAGGGCCGCCACCGAGTTGCCGCGTCCGGTGAGATCGGCATCGCCATTGAGTTCGCCGAAGCTGGTCTTCATCGGTTCGAAGGTGGGGAACAGCTGCTTGAGCTTGAAATTGCGCGCGGTCAGCCGGGCCCGGCCCTGCAACGGCGTGCTCTGGCCATTGAGGCGCACCTGGGCGTCGAGCTTGCCGCCGGCCACGCCAAAGCGCAGGGGTTCCAGGCTGAGCTGGCCGTCATTGAGTACCAGATGGGTGTAGAGATCGGTGAACGGCAGCTTGCTGCTGTGAACGATGCGCTTGCCGGTGAACTCGACATCGGCATCCATATCGCGCCAGCGCTCGGTGCGAAATTCCTCCACCGGCAGCACCTTGTCGGCGGGCTGCTTGCTCTCGCCGCCCCGGGCTTTCTGCTGGGCGTTGGAGTCGGCTCCGATCAGCGGTGCCAGGTCACTCATCAGCAGCTGGTTGGACACCAGGCTGCCACTGAGCTTGGGCCGTGGCTGGCTGGCCACGTAGGTCAGGTTGCCGTGGATATCGCTGTCGCCGATCTTGCCGTTGAAATCCTGATAGCTGAAGGTCGCGCCCGCCGGATCGTGCAGCTTGGCCGTCAGGTGGCCGTCGGTGGCATAGGGCGGCGAATCCGGCAGGGTGACGCCGGTCAGCGGGTAGAGATTGCCCAGGCTGGTACCGGCCAGCTTCAGGCGCAGGTCCAGGGCGCCGAGGTCCAGTGGATCGGTGAGGCTGCCGCGCAATTCGACCTGGGTGTCGCCGATCTGCGCCTGAGCCTGCAGGGGGAACGGCTTGCGCCCATCCTGCAGGGCTAGCAGGCCACCGATCTTGCCGCTACCGGCGAGCTTCTGCCCGTGGTACTGGCCCTTGACCTTGAGAGCGAAGACATAGGCCTGGGCCTCGGCGCCTTTCTCGACGATTTTCTTCGCTTCGCTTTCGCCAACTATGTCGCTGAAAGGAATCGGCTTGCCGAGCAATTCCACCTGCAGGTCCAACTGGGTCTTCAGGCTCTGGTCGTCCAGGGTCACGTGGCCCTTGTCGAAGCCGATGGCACCGATCTCCACCGACCAGTTGGAGGGTTCGGCAGCGGGGTCCTTGGGGTCGAAGGTGAAGGTCCAGTTGGCGCGACCGTCGGCCAGTCGCTGCAGGGCAGCGTCGGGCTCGGTGAGGTCGATACGCGGGATGCTGACCCGCTGCGCCAGCAGGGCCAGGGGCGAGATCCGCAGCTCGACCCGCTTGAGGCTGACCATCTGCGGTGCCTTGGACCAGTCCGGGTTGCCCAGGCTCAGGTCCTCGGCCACCACATGGGGCCAGGGCACCCAAGCGCGCCAGCCGCCCTCGTCGGGCTCGCGCTGCCAAGCCACCGACAGGTCGCCATTGATCGCGAACGGCCGGTGCAGCTCTGCGGAAACCTTGGCATTGAGGGCCGGCTTGATGCGATTCCAATCGAAGAAGGCGATGACCAGCACCAGCACGGCCAGCAGCAGGGCCAGACTGGCAGCAGTCCAGGCGAGAATTTTAGGTGTGCGCGTCATTGCACGAGGCTCCTGATGACAACTTGAGCGCCAGACCACGACGCATAGGTGAAAGGCCGGGGCAAACCCGCGCCATGAAAACTAGGACTGACAAAGCCGGTGCAGGTTTAATCCGCCGCCTCTACGGGGCCGAAAAAAGCCGATTGCTGATCGTTCGGCCAGCTTTGTGTTACCGCAACCTGCCCTGGCGTGAAGCACAGGTGGGTCGAAAATACCCAGCCTGGTGCAAAAGCGATTGGCGAAGACGCCCGGGCTAGAGCCTTTCAAGCAAACAATCAATTCCGTTGATTATTACCATTGTGTTTATGAACTTTTATATCGACATAGTGGCGGTAACATTTGCTCCGTACCCAACTTTTCGCCCTCCCAAGGAGCAAACATCATGAAACGCCACATCCTGCTGAGCCTGACCTTATCCATCCTGGCCGCCAACGCCTTCGCCCTGCCCGCCGCTGAACAGGCCACCCCGCAGGTCAAGGCCAGCCACAGCGTATTCACCCAGACCCTGGCCGAAGGCGGTGCTGATCGCCTGCTGGAACGCAACAAAGTGGCTGCCGACGGTTATGACCGTACCCCACAAGGCCAGAGCGTTGCCGAAGACGGCTACGATCGCACCCCACAGGGCCAGAACGTTGCCGAAGATGGCTATGACCGCACCCCACAAGGTCAAAACGTAGCTGAAGGCGGCCGTGATCGCCTGGAAGAGAAAGGCCTGGTGGAAGATGGCTACAGCCGCACGCCTCAAGGTCAGTTCGTTGCCGAAGGCGGTGCCGATCGCCTGGCTGAACGTCATCAAGCTGCGAGCTAAGGCCATGCTGGCCCAGGAAAAAAGCCCGATCCGCAGATCGGGCTTTGACTTTCAAGGCTGCCGTATTCTACCGCTGGAACCTTCGCTTTTCGCCTGACACCCGTTCGACTCCGGCAAAGTTGATTTGCTAGAGTGCGCCGCTCCCCCTGAGCAAAGAATTTCCCGCCGATGCTGCCCCGCGCCGAACAGAAGCAACAGACCCGCAATGCCCTGATGGATGCCGCCCGGCACCTGATGGAAGGCGGTCGCGGTTTTGGCAGCCTGAGCCTGCGGGAAGTGGCAAAAGCCGCCGGCATAGTCCCCACCGGTTTCTACCGGCACTTCAGCGATATGGACCAACTGGGCCTGGAGCTGGTCAGTGAAGTCGGCCAGACCTTTCGCGAAACCATCCGCCTGGTGCGCCACAACGAGTTCGTCATGGGCGGCATCATCGACGCCTCGCTGCGTATCTTCCTCGACGTGGTGAGTGCCAAGCGTGCGCAATTCCTGTTCCTGGCCCGCGAGCAGTACGGCGGTTCGCTGCCGGTACGCCAGGCCATCGCCAGCCTGCGGGAGAACATCAGTTCGGACCTCGCGGCGGATTTGCGCCTGATGCCGAAACTGCAGCACCTGGACAGCGCCGACCTCAGCGTTATTGCCGACCTGATCGTCAAGAGCGTGTTCGCCACCCTGCCGGACATCATCGACCCGCCTGCCCAGGCCCTGCCCAGCCACCTGACACCCCAGGCGAAGATGACCCAGCAGTTGCGCTTCATCTTTATCGGCCTCAAGCACTGGCAAGGCCTGGGCAGCACCGAGTAACCCCCTCCAAAGTACCTGTGCATCTGGCACGCACCGCTCTGGCGCGTGCCTTTGCCTGCGCCCATAAGGCACGCCCCGGATTGCCGCAAAAATACTTGCAGCGCACCAATGCGGTGCTATAAATCAGCTCTGCGCGCCAATTTGTAACAAGATAAAACACAGCTTTACCCTGATGCCAATCAGTCAAGGGCAAGCACTGTACTTGTGGCGAGGGAGCTTGCTCCCGTGGGACCGGCCGGCGCTCCGGGGCGTAGCTGTCCGATTTTTGGGGCCGCTGCGCGGCCCAGCGGGAGCCAGTTCCCTCGCCACAGGTCATTTTGGCTCGCCATGGCACTGAACTGATCGGTATTAGGCGTTGCCCCTTTTTCAGGCGCAGTTGCGGTATCGAGAAAGGGATTTCCCTGTCCTTCGAGCGATTGGCAAGGCCCTTGCTCTGGCTTGTGCATCGCTCATAGCTGGAAGCTTTCCGATGCTGGTGATCCACCGCAGAACCGCTCCCCAAGCCACCTGGTCCGCCGAGCTGCACCTGACGTACGAGGCCCGCAGCAAAAGCCGCCTGCGCTGCTTCAGCGCCACGGGTGAAGATGTCGGCCTGTTTCTCCAACGCGGCCAGCCACCCTTGCACGATGGCGAGTTCCTGGAGGCCGAGGACGGGCGCCTGGTCAAGGTCTGCGCCCGCCCGGAAACCTTGCTCCACGTCACCTGCCGCAATGCTTTCGAGCTGACCCGCGCCGCCTATCACCTGGGCAACCGCCATGTGGCCCTGCAGGTGGGCGACGGCTGGCTGCGGCTGCTGGACGACTATGTGCTCAAGGCCATGCTCGAACAGCTGGGGGCCAGCACCGAAACCCTAGAGGCGCCGTTCCAGCCCGAGCACGGCGCCTATGGCGGCGGCCATCATCATTCGCGCCACGGCGATGAAGACTTCAACTACCCACCGCGCCTGCACCAGTTCGGCGTCCGCCCATGAACCCGGCCTGGGCCTTGCTGCGCCTGGCCAGCCCGCAGCTGCCGATTGGCGGCTACAGCTATTCCCAGGGCCTGGAAATGGCCGTGGAACAGCAGCGGGTGCATGACCCGGACAGCGCCCGACGCTGGGTCGGCGATCAACTGTTGCTGAACCTCGCACGCTTCGAAGCCCCGTTGCTGCTGGCCCACTGTCAGGCTGCGGCCGATCGGGACTGGGCCCGGTTGCAGCAACTGGGTGAAGAACATCGGGCCAGCCGTGAAACCCGCGAGCTGTACCTGGAAAGCCGACAGATGGGCTACTCCCTCAAGCAACTGCTGGAGGGCCTGCCGGAGCTCGACGCCGAGGCTCGCCAATGCCTGGCGCAGCAGGCTGAACCGCACCTGGCCCTGGGCTGGGCCCTGGCCGCCCGGGCCTGGAACATCAGCCCCGAGGACGCCCTGGCCGCCTGGCTCTGGAGCTGGCTGGAAAACCAGCTGGCGGTGCTGATGAAAACCCTGCCCCTGGGCCAGCAGGCGGCCCAGCGCCTGACCAGCGAACTGCTGCCGCTGCTGCAACAGGCCCAGCATCAAGCCGCGCACCTCGACTTCAACCACTTGGGCAGCGCCGCTTTCGGCCTGTCCCTGGCGAGCATGGCCCACGAGCGCCAATACAGCCGCCTGTTCCGTTCCTAGGAGAAACTCATGAACGCACAACCTCTGCGGGTCGGCATCGGCGGCCCGGTGGGCTCCGGCAAGACCGCCCTGACCCTGGCCCTGTGCCTGGCCCTGCGCGAACGCTACAACCTGGCGGTGGTAACCAACGATATCTACACCCGCGAAGACGCCGACTTCCTGGTACGCAACCAGGCCCTGGCCCCGGAGCGGATCATCGGCGTGGAAACCGGCGGCTGCCCGCACACCGCGATCCGCGAGGACGCCTCGATCAACCTGGAGGCGGTGGACCAGTTGAACCGGCGCTTTCCCGGTCTCGACCTGATCCTGGTGGAGTCCGGCGGCGACAACCTTTCGGCCACCTTCAGCCCCGAGCTCTCGGACCTGACCATTTACGTGATCGACGTTTCCGCCGGCGACAAGCTGCCGCGCAAGGGCGGCCCGGGGATCTGCAAATCCGACCTGCTGGTGATCAACAAGATCGACCTGGCGCCTTTGGTCGGCGCGTCCCTGGAGCTGATGAACAGCGATACCCAGCGCATGCGCGGCGGCAAGCCCTTTGTCTTCAGCAACCAGAAGACCGGCCAAGGCCTGGCAGAAATCATTGCCTTCATCGAACGCCAGGGCCTGCTGACCGCGGCCTGATCCCGACTCCAATACGCCCAACAAGGAAGCCACCACATGACCCTGAAACCCATACTCGGTGCCCTGGCCCTGCTGCTGACCCCGGCCCTGGCCTTCGCCCACCCCGGTCATGGCGACAACGGCCTGATGGCCGGTATCAGCCACCCCATCGGCGGCCTCGACCATTTGCTGGCCATGCTCGCAGTGGGCCTGTGGGCGGCCCAGCAACAAGGCGCGGCGCGCTGGGCGCTGCCCTGCACCTTCGTCGGCACCATGTTGATCGGCGGCCTGCTGGGCTTCGAGGGCCTGGACCTGCCGGCACTGGAAAGCGGCATCGCCGCCTCGGTGCTGGCCCTGGGCCTGGCGGTGGCCCTGGCGGTGCGTCCGCCCCTTGGCCTGGCGCTTGCCGCCACGGCGCTGTTCGCCCTGTTCCACGGCGTGGCCCATGGCCTGGAGCTGCCGGACATGTCCAGCCCCTGGGCTTATGCCGCAGGTTTTGTGGCCGCCACCGCGGCGCTGCATGCCGCCGGTTATGCCGTGGTGCGGCTCCTGCCCCAGGCCGCAGCGCCCCTGGTGCGCCTGGCCGGCGCCGCTTCGGCCGCCACCGGCGTGTGGCTGCTGGCGGGCTGAACCCGGCCCGTCACAGTAGGAGCCGGCTTGCCGGCGAAGGTGGTCTTGCGGGCCTCGTTCGCTGACAAGCCAGTGCCTGCAAGCCGACTCGTGGGGCTTCTCTGCTAACATGTCGCGCATTCAATCCTGCCGTGACGACGCCAGCCAATGCCCGATGTTTCCCGCTCCGCCTCCGCGCCTGAATCAAGCGCTCGGTTCAATGCCGTGCAGCAGCATTTCCATAAGGTGATAGTGCCCCTGTGGCAGGGCCCGGGCTGGAACCCGCAACTGGCGTTGCCCTACGAGGCACTGGACGCCGAGCAACGGCCGCTGCCACCCCAGCGCTATCGGGCCATGGCCTGCGCTCGCCAGCTGTATGTGTTTGCGCAACTGATCGGCGATGCCAGCGCGCCCTTTGCCGAGGAGCGTTGCGCGGCGCTGTTTCGCTCCTTGCAACGGCATTTCCACGACGCCGAGCACGGCGGCTGGTTCTACAGCATCGACCCCGAGGGCACCCCGCTGGATCGGCGCAAGGACCTCTACACCCACGCCTTTATCCTCTTCGCCTGCGCCCATTACTGGGCCAAGGTTCGCGAGCCCCTGGTGGAATCGGTACTCGGCGCCGCCCTGGAAGTACTGGCCCAGCGCTTTGCCCGGGGCGACGGCCTCTATGAGGCCAGCCTCGATCAAGACTGGTCGCAACTGGGCTGCGGGCCGCTGCAGAATCCGTTGATGCACCTGGCCGAAGCCTTCCTCGCGACCCTCGCAGTACGCCCGGACCAGGCCGTGCAAAACGCACTGCTGAGCCTGTGCCAGGCCATGCAGAAGCACTTTATCGAGCCGCAACACGGGGTGATGATGGAGAAGCCGCTGGGGGCTGTGGATAACTGGTTCGAGCCAGGGCACCAGTTCGAGTGGTACTTCCTCCTCGCTTCGTCGCCACAGCTACGCGGTAGCCCGCTGCACCTTTCGCTGGAGCGCGCCTTCGCCTTCACCGAGCAGGTGGGCGTCGAGCCCGAAAGCGGCGCCGTTTGCGCCATGCTCGACCTGCAGCCCCAGGTGCGGGTCAAGGACGCCACCCAACGCATCTGGGCCCAGGCCGAATACCTGCGTGCCCTGACCTTGCGTGCAGATGGCCAGGCCACCTTGCAGCGCCAGTTGCAGGCGCTGCAAGCGCATTTCCTGCATGCCGGTGGCTGGCATGAATGCCTGGATGCCAGCGGCGCGGTCAGCCGGCGGGACATGCCGTCGACCACGCCTTATCACCTGGCGACCTGCTATAGCGGTTTGGCGGGCTATTTCGCCTGAGGCTTTTCGCGGGCAAGCCCGCTCCTACAAAAAACCTGTGGGAGCGGGCTTGCCGTCGGAATAGACGCCCCTCGTCAAGCGATCCACTTGCGATCCCCGGTGAAGCTGATGGTCAGCCAGCGGGCTGAATCCGCTTCGCCCAACTGGGCGGAAATTTCCTCGCGCAGTTGATCCAGGGTCGCCACGCTGTGCAGCGGATAGTCCGCCGGCAGCACGATGTGAATCTCGATAAAACGTGCTCGTCCGTGCTTCTGCACATAGCTGATGCAGTGCTCGAAGCCATGCTCGGCCTTGGCCCGCTCCATCACCTGGCGAACCTTCTCGTCCAACTGGTCCGGGGCCATGCCCAGTACATCGCGCAGCGCCGGGCGGAGGATCTTCAGCGCCGGTGGCAGCATGCTCAGGGCCAGCAGGATGAGGATCGCCGGGTCGACATAGCGCGCCCATTCATCTTGGCCGTAGTGCTTGAACAGCAAGGCGGTGACAAAGCTCGCCAACAAGCCCACCGAGAGCATCGCGTCCACCAGCCAGCTGATGTTGTCGAACTGGATCAGCGAAGATTTAAGGCTGCGATTACGTCGGCGCACATAGAAGAAGTAAGCGAACTCGGCCACGGCGAAAAACGCCGCGTAGAAGATCACCAGCCCCAGCTCCACCTCGCGGCCACCGTTGATGATGCCGAACACCCCGTTGAGGAAGGCGTAGATGGCGATCAGCAGCAGGAAGCTGCCTTCGATCAGCAGCACCATGGGTTCCAGGTGCCAGAAACCGAACTGGAAGCGCTGGTTGCTTTCCTTGGCGATCAGCTTGGCGGTGATCAGCATCAGCACCTTGATAAAGGTCGCGATCAGGGAAAAAAAACCATCGAACAGGATGGATTGGGCGCCAGAAACAAAACCCGTGACGATACCGGCGATCGCCACGGCGAACATCAATACAGTCGATTGTTTGAGCAGAACCTGCTCACCTCGGTTACTCACGATTCCTCCTATCGAACTTCAAACACACCGCCTCGTGTGAGGCGGCAGCGAAATTGCGGGCTGGAATTCTACCGGGTCGCGGCTGACCTTTAGCTGAAACGAATCAGCTTATGTGTTTCCGCGTACAACCGCCTGCCGTTTCAGGGCTTGGCGTTGCGCTCGATGGCAAAGCCGGCCCAGGTCTGGCTCACGGGCATCAGTTCCAGGCGGTTGATATTGATATGGGCCGGGGTGTTGAGCACCCAGAAGATGGTTTCGGCGATGTCCTCGGGCTGGATCGGCTCGGCCCCGGCGTAGGTGGCGTCATAGCGGGCCTGGTCGCCGGCGAAGCGCACCAGGGAGAACTCGCTTTCGCACAGCCCCGGCTCGATATTGGTCACCCGCACGCCAGTGCCCTGCAGGTCGCAGCGCAGGTTCAGCGAGAACTGTTTGACGAAGGCCTTGCTCGCGCCATAGATGTGGCTGCCCGGGTAGGGGTAGTTGCCGGCAATGGAGCCCAGGTTGACGATCCCGGCGCCGCGCCCGTGGGCGATCAGCCGTGGCAGCAGCAAGCGGGTGCTGTACATCAGGCCCTTGATATTGGTGTCGACCATGGTGTCCCAGTCGTCCAGGTCGCACTTGGGCGCCGGGTCCACGCCCAGGGCCAGGCCGGCGTTGTTGATCAGCCCGCGCAGCGTGCTGAACGACGGCGGCAGGTTGGCGATGGCATCCTCCATGGCCTTGCGGTCGCGCACATCGAGCACCAGGCCATGCACCTCGGTCTTTTGCGACAGCTCGGCACACAGCGCATTGAGGCGCTCCTCACGACGGCCGGTGAGCACCAGCGACCAGCCGGCCTCGGCGAAACGTCGGGCGCAGGCTTCGCCAAAACCGGACGTCGCGCCCGTAATGAACAGTGTGGAAGTCATGGTGTTCTCCTAGCTGGGTGGCGAGCCGCCGTTACGATAAAAAAACGTTTCGCAGCATGCCCGGCCACGCTTCGGGCGGCAACCGAAGCCGGGGTTCTGCGGGATTTCTGTGCAAAAAACGCTCAAACGGCTGCAAGCCACGGCCGACATGGCCTGCAGCCATATGCCCGCACCTTATCCACAGCCCGGTCCACAGTCTTTGGGGGCAAGTGCAAATCCGCCAAAGCCGCTATCCACAGGGCTTGCGGAGGATCAACGGAAGTTTTTTGCTTGACCTGCACAGACGGTCCATGCAGCAGCGGGCGAAAAAGATGACCGGCCGGTCAAAGTCGATAAGGCCAGAGGCCAGTAACGACGCTGCCCAGAGCGGTCTTTCCAGAGTTTAACCACAGACTTACCCACAGGCTTATCCAAGGCGTTTTACAGGTCTGGCCGCGACAATAAAAAGGTTGACAATGGCCGGGGCCAGCCACCTGAAAAGCCCTGATCAAAAAACATACAGCACGCTGCAGGCCACGGTTTAAAAGGCTTTCAGCCAGCTACTCCCACGTTACCCACAGCCCGCTCCACAGCAAACGGGGACAAGTCAAAACAGTGGAAAAACAACTGTTTGCCGCGTCTTCATGCCGCACTTTGGCAACTGGCGAACAAGGTTTTCCACAATTGTCGGACGCATCGCTCGCCGATCTGCGCCATTGGCCGGTGCTGTGCCGCACCGCCATAGCTGTGAATAAAAAAATGCCCCGCCGGAATCAACCGGCGGGGCATTTCTTATCCACAAGCCTGGGGGTCAGTGACCGCCCAGGTAGGCGTTGCGCACCTGCTCATTGACCAGCAACTCCTTGCCGCTGCCACTCAGGCGAATTTCACCGTTGACCATCACATAGGCCCGATCCGAGAGGCGCAGGGCATGGTTGGCGTTCTGCTCCACCAGGAAGATGGTCATGCCACTGGCCGCCAGTTCGCGCAGGGTGGCGAAAATCTGCTTCACCACGATGGGCGCCAGGCCCAGGCTCGGCTCGTCCAGCAGCAACAGCTTGGGCCGGCTCATCAGCGCCCGGGCGATGGCCAGCATCTGCTGCTCGCCACCGGACATGGTCATGGCCCGCTGGGTACGCCGCTCCTTGAGCCGGGGGAACAGCTCGAACATGCGTTGCATGTCCTCGAGGGCGTACTTATCGCCAATGGGGATGGTGCCCATCAGCAGGTTTTCCTCCACGGTCATGTCGGGGAACACCCGGCGCCCTTCCGGGGACTGGGCGATGCCATTGGAAGCGATGTAGTGGGACGACTTGTGGGTGATGTCCACGCCACGGTAGATAATCTGCCCAGACTCGGCCCGGGGCTGGCCGAAGATCGACATCAGCAGGGTCGACTTGCCGGCACCGTTGGAGCCGATCAGGCTCACGGTTTCCCCTTCGTTGATGTGCAGCGAGACTTTCTTCAAGGCCTGGATCGGGCCGTAGTACACATCCAGGTCCTTGAGTTCGAGTATGGGTTGAGTCATGCCAGCTCCTCTTCGTCGGCACCCAGGTAGGCGGCGATCACTTTCGGATCGTTACGGATCGCTTCCGGTCCGCCTTCGGCGATCACGTTGCCGTGATCGAGCACCACGATGTGATCGGAAATGCTCATGACCATGCCCATGTCGTGCTCGATCAGCACCACGGTCAGGTCGTGCTCGTCGCGCAGCAGGCGGATCATCGCGCTCAGCGCTTCGGTTTCCTGGGGGTTGAGGCCGGCGGCCGGTTCGTCGAGGCAGATGATCTGCGGCCGGGTGCACATGGCCCGGGCAATCTCCAGGCGCCGCTGCTGGCCGTAGGACAGCTCGCCGGCCAGGCGGTTGGCGCAGTCCACCAGGTCCACCACTTCCAGCCAGTAGAAGGCGTGGTCCAGGGCGTCGCTTTCGGCCTTGCGGTAGCCCTTGGTATTGAGGATGCCGCTCAGCAGGTTGCGGTTGACCCACATGTGCTGGGCCACCAGCAGGTTCTCCACCACCGACATTTCCCTGAACAGGCGAATGTTCTGGAAAGTCCGCGCCAGCCCGGCGCGGTTCACCAGGTGGGTGCCGCCGAACATCTTGTAGTGCAGGCGGCTGGCGAAGTTTTTCGGCGACACGAAGTCACTGGCGCGAAACGGCTCGCCCAGCAGCTTGATGACGTTGGTCTGCTGGCCCCGGGTATTGAGCTCGATGCGCCCGCCGGAGGCCTTGTAGAAGCCGGTCAGGCAGTTGAACACCGTGGTCTTGCCGGCGCCGTTGGGGCCGATCAGGGCGAAGATCGAATTGCGCTTGACCTTGAGGCTGACGTCGCTCAGGGCCTTGATGCCGCCGAAGTGCATCATCAGGTTCTCGACCGAAAGAATGTATTCGCTCATTGCGCGTTCCTCTCAGTCAAAGCCCCTTTGCGCGGGGTCACCCCGGTACGGCTGATGCGGATCAACCCACGCGGCCGCCAGATCATCATCAGCACCATGAGAATGCCGAACAGCAGCACCCGGTATTCGGAGAAGCTGCGCAACAGCTCCGGCGCCACGGTGAGCACGAACGCGGCGATCACCACGCCCACCGTCGAGCCCATGCCCCCCAGCACCACGATGGCGAGGATCAGCGCCGACTCGAAGAAGGTGAAGGACGACGGGTTGACGAAGCCCTGGTAGCTGGCGAAGAACACCCCGGCCAGGCCCGCGGTGGAGGCGCCGAGGGTAAAGGCCGAGAGTTTTACCAGCACATGGTTCAGGCCCATGGCGCGGCAGGCGATCTCGTCCTCACGCAGGGCTTCCCAGGCCCGGCCAACCGGCATGCGGGTCAGCCGGTGCTTGATGTAGAGCACCAGCAGCACCACCAGGAACAGCACGATGTAGATAAACAGGAACTTCAGGTTGGGGTTGTATTCCAGGCCGAAGAACTCATGGAATGGCACCCCGCCGTCCTTGGCCTTGCGGCCGAACTCCAGGCCCATGAAGGTGGGCGACGGCACCGGCATGCCGTTGGGCCCGCCGGTGAAGGACAGCCAGTTGTTGAGCACCAGGCGGATGATCTCGCCGAAACCCAGGGTCACGATGGCCAGGTAGTCGCCGTGCATGCGCAACACCGGGAAACCCAAGATGCACCCCGCCAGCGCCGCAGCCAGTGCCGCCAGGGGCAGCACGGTCCAGAAGCCCAGGCCCAGGTACTGGTAGCCCAGGGCCAGGCCATAGGCGCCAATGGCGTAGAAGGCCACATAGCCGAGGTCGAGCAGCCCCGCCAGGCCCACCACTATGTTCAGCCCCAGGCCCAGCAGCACGTAGATCAGGCCGAGGATCACCACGGTCAGCAGGTACTTGTTGGCGAAGAACGGAAAGACCATGGCAATCACGATCAGCGCCGGAATGATCCAGCGCAGCCGCGACTTGTAGTCCGGCGCCAGCACATGCACCCCGGAGCCGGTGCTTTCAAAGCCCTGGAGAATCTTCAGGCCCTTGGGGGTTTGCAGGAACAGGCTCAGGGCCAGGCGCCCGGCCATGACGATCGCCACCAGCCAGGCCACCCGGGTGGGGGCCAGGTTGAAGCTGTAGCCATCCAGCACCACGCCGACTATGGGCCCGAACACGATCAGCGAGATCAACCCGGCGAGCACCGCGTCGATCAGGCTCTTCTTGATATCAATAGGTTTATTGGCAGCAGACATACTTACACCTTCGCCACGAGTGGGCGACCCAGCAGGCCTTGGGGACGGAAGATCAGGATCAACACCAGCAGCGAGAAGCTGAACACGTCTTTGTAGTCGGAGTTGATCAAGCCGGAGAACAGCGACTCGGAGATACCGAGGATGATCCCGCCGAGCATGGCTCCGGGCAGCGAGCCGATACCACCGAGCACCGCCGCAGTGAACGCCTTGATGCCGATGACAAAGCCGGCATAGAAGTCGAAGGTGCCGTAGTTCATGGTGATCAGCACGCCGGCCAGGGCTGCCATGGCCGCGCCGATGACAAACACATAGGAGATCACCCGGTCGGTGTTGATGCCGAGGATCGAGGCCATCTTGCGGTCTTGCTGGGTAGCCCGGCACATGCGCCCGAGCTTGGTGTACTTGATGACGTAGGTGAGCAGGGCCATGCCGGCGAACGCTGCCACCAGGATGAAGATCTTGGTGTAGGTGAGCTGCACGAAGCCGGTACCAATATCCACCTTCCAGGCCCCGGCCAGCAGGGTGGGCACGCCTTGCTGCTTGGCGCCCTGGCTGATCTGCGCGTAGTTCTGCAGGATCAGCGAAATGCCGATGGCGCTGATCAGCGGTGCCAGGCGAGTGGAGTTGCGCAAAGGCTTGTAGGCCACGCGCTCGATGACCCAGCCATAGAGACCCGTCACCACCACGGTGAAGATCAGGGTGCCGAGAATGAGTAGCGGGAAGGATTCGATGCCGAAGTAGGCCAGCAGAGCCAGACTGATTGCCGCGAGGTAGGCGGAAATCATGTAAACCTCGCCGTGGGCGAAGTTGATCATGCCGATGATGCCATAGACCATTGTGTAGCCGATGGCGATCAGACCATAGACAGACCCGAGGGTCAGTCCATTGATCAGTTGCTGCAGGAAAATACCATCCATAACGCAATCTCACGGACTTGAGAGACGGCACAGGGCGTCGACGCCGGACAGGGGTCACCTGTCCACGCAACACGTCCGTTGTGCAGTTCTACGAGATAAAGGCAAGCACTGCATGAGCAAGGGCCGGCACCAGGGAGGCGATGCCGGCCCTCAGGGCCTCATGTCACTTCTGTTTTTCCAGCTGGTGGTACTTGCCGTCCTTGTCCCACTGATAGACCACGTAGTCGGAGATTTTCAGGTCGCCCTTGGCGTCCCAGGACTTCTCGCCCATCACGGTTTTCACCGGATTGGCCTTGAGCCATTTGGCGGCGTCCTCGCCCTTGTTGGACTTGGCGCCATTGAAGCCGGCCGCCAGGGCCTGGACCGAAGCGTAGGCGTACAGGGTATAGCCCTCGGGCTCGGTGCCAGCCTTGCGGAAGGCATCGACCACGGTCTTGCTGTCGGGCAGCAGGCGTGGGTCGGCGCCGAAGGTCATGTACACGCCATCGACGTACTGCGGGCCACCGGCGGTGGTCACCAGCTCATCGGTGACGATGCCGTCATCGGACATGAACTTGACGTCCTTCAGGCCCTGTTCGCGCAGTTGGCGTACCAGCGGACCGGCTTCCGGATGCAGGCCACCGAAGTACACCACGTCGGCACCGGCGGCGCGGATCTTGGTCACCACGGCGCTGAAGTCCTTCTCGCCGCGGGTCAGGCCTTCGTACAGCACCGGGGCCACGCCGCGCTTGGTCAGCTGCGCCTTGGTGGCATCCGCCAGGCCCTGGCCGTAGGTGTCCTTGTCGTGCAGCACCGCGACTTTCTTGCCCTTGAGCACGTCGACAATGTAGTCGCCGGCGACTATGCCCTGCTGGTCGTCACGCCCGCACATGCGGAACATGGCGGACAGGCCGCGCTCGGTGACCTGGGGGTTGGTGGAGCCCGGAGTGATGGCAATCACCCCGGCGTCGCTGTACACCTCGGAAGCCGGGATGGTCGACGAGGAGCAGAAGTGGCCGACCACGCCGGCCACCTTGTCCTGGTCCACCAGACGGTTGGCCACCGCCACCGCCTGCTTCGGCTCGCAGGCGTCATCGCCCTTGACCAGCACGATCTTCTCGCCGTTGACCCCACCCTTGGCATTGATTTCGTCAGCCGCTGCTTGTGCACCCTTCATGTACTGCTCGCCAAATGCCGCATTGGCGCCAGTCATGGGACCCGCTACACCGATCTTCAGGTCGGCTTGAGCAAACGCAGAAACACCCAGCGCAGTTGCCACTGCGAGGGCCAGAAAGCCTTTCTTGTAAAACGTCTGGGACATGAGGTGGTGCTCCAAGGTTTTTTTAGTTGGCACTGCGACTTCACTGATCTGCTCAGAGCAAGCGCCGTGCCAGTGGTTTTTTATTCTGAAAAAAGTCGCTGTCTTATTGTTATTTCGACTGTTTCGAGCCCATTTTCATTGGGCGTGCAACCGTCTAAACCGCGGAAGGTGAAACCATGCTTTTCAATGGGCGCAACCCATGCGTGCCATCATTGCAACCGCGACACAATTCAACGTGCAACCCCGCTGTAACAGCCCGCGTCACCGAACTGCACACTGCCGGTGCACAACTGCTACGAGCCGCACCACTACAGGCTAGTCGCTGCATCGAAAAGCGTCGTCGTCGACTGTTTATTTCCTCCTTCAGATGACGATGCGCAGGCACTGGCCCGCGTGGTACAGGGAGAATCCGGCCTCGTACAGGCAGCTGCGCAGGGCCACCCCGGCCAGGGGCTGCATGGGCGCGAAAGGAATCGGCAAGGCCTTAGGATCGCCGTTGCACAGGTAGTCGGCGAAAGCCTTGCCGACCACGGTGCCGGTGGTCACCCCACGGCCGTTGTAGCCCGTTACCGCCACCAGGCCGGGAGCCGGCTCGAACAGGCGCATCAGATGATCGGGGGTGAAGGCGATGCAGCCGGTCCAGGTGCATTCCCACTCCACCGGTTTGAGGTAGGGGAAGTAGTGCTGCTGCACCCGGTCGGCCCAGGCCTTGAGGAACCACTGGGGCTTCTGATTGCCGTTGCCCAGGCTGCCCAGCAGCAGACGCCCCTGGGCATCGCGGCGGATGCTGCTCAGCACCTGGCGGGTATCCCAGGAGCCCTGGCCACCGGGCAGTATCTGCTGCGCGGCCTCTTCGGTCAGCGGCACCGAGGCCACCTGGTAGTAGTAGCCGGGGAAGAAATTGCGCCGCAGTTCGGTCCAGTCGCCTTCGGTGTAGGCGTTGGAGGCGATCACCACCTGCTCGGCCAGCACCGAGCCCTGATCGGTCTGCACCGACCAGCGCTGGCCCTGGCGCTCCAGGCGGGTGACCGGGGAATGGTCGAACAGCTGGCCGCCAAGATCCGCCGCGGCCTTGGCCAGGCCGCTGACATAGGCCATGGGGTTGAGGGTGCCGGCACGCCGATCGAGCAAGGCGGCGGCGATCTTGCGGGTGCCGGTGGCGCTTTCGCAGGCGGCGCCGGTGAGCAGTTCCACCGGCGCGCCGCGACGCTGCCATTGTTCCTCGCGGCTGCGCAGGTCGGCTTCGCCCCGGGCGTTGTGGGCCATGTGCAAGGTGCCTTCGCGGCGCAGCTGGCAATCGATGCGGTACTTGTCCACCAGGCTGAACACCAGGGACGGCGCGGCGCCGAGCATGCGGTTGAGCTGGCTGCCCACCTGCTGGCCGAAACCGGCCTCGATCTCGTCCGGAGGAATCCACAGGCCGGCGTTGACCAGCCCGACATTGCGCCCCGAACCACCCTGCCCGGTGCGATGAGCCTCGAGCACACAGACCCGCTTGCCCTGCTCCAGCAGATGCACCGCCGCCGACAGCCCGGTGAAGCCGGCGCCGATGATGCACACGTCCGCCGTCACCTCGCCCTTGAGCGGAGTGTGCTCAGGCCGTTGCGGGGTCAGTTTTTCCCATAGACATTGTTCTTGTAGGGACATAGGGGCTCCTAACGGAGCAGTGGCGAGCTTCAAGCTGCAAGCTGCAAGCAGGTGCTCTTGCAGCTTGTGGCTTGCAGCTTGCCGCTGCTATTCGAAACTGATGCCCTGGGCCAATGGCAGCTCCCGGGAATAGTTGACGGTGTTGGTCTGGCGGCGCATGTAGGCGCGCCAGGCGTCGGAGCCGGACTCACGACCACCGCCGGTTTCCTTCTCGCCACCGAAGGCCCCGCCAATTTCCGCACCGCTGGGGCCAATGTTGACGTTGGCGATGCCGCAGTCGCTGCCCACCGCCGACATGAACTGCTCGGCCTCACGCACATCAGTGGTGAAGATGCACGACGACAGCCCCTGGGGCACGGCGTTGTTCAGGCGCAGGGCTTCGTCGAAGTCGCTGTAGCCGATCACGTAGAGGATCGGCGCGAAGGTTTCGCTGCACACCACCTCGCTCTGCTCGGGCATCTCGACGATGGCCGGCGCCACGTAGTAGGCGTTGGGGAACTGCTCCTGCAACTGGCGCTGGCCGCCGAACACCCGGCCGCCTTCGCTCAGGGCCTGCTCCAGGGCGTCCTGCATGGCGTCGAAGCTGTGCTTGTCGATCAGCGGGCCGATCAGGTTGCCTTGCAGCGGATGGCCGATGCGCACTTTGGAGTAGGCGGTCTTCAGGCGACTGACGATTTCCGCTTTCACCGACTCGTGGGCGATCAGCCGGCGCAGGGTGGTGCAACGCTGGCCGGCGGTGCCGACGGCGCTGAACAGGATGGCGCGCACGGCCATGTCCAGGTCGGCGCTGGGGCCGAGGATCATGGCGTTGTTGCCGCCCAGTTCGAGAATGCTGCGGGCAAAGCGCGCCGCCACCTTGGGCGCCACTTCGCGACCCATGCGGGTGCTGCCGGTGGCGCTGATCAGGGCCACGCGCGGGTCGTCCACCAGGGCGGCGCCGGCGTCACGGCCGCCGATGATCACCTGGCTCAGGTATTCGGGGGCGTCCTGGAAGTTCTTCAGCACGCGCTCCAGCAACGCCTGGCAGGCCAGGGCGGTGAGCGGGGTCTTTTCCGAGGGTTTCCAGATCACCGGGTTGCCGCACACCAGGGCCAGGGTGGTGTTCCAGGCCCAGACCGCCACCGGGAAGTTGAAGGCGCTGATCACCCCGACCACGCCCAGCGGGTGCCAGGTCTCACGCATATGGTGGCCCGGGCGCTCGGAGGCGATGGTCAAACCGTAGAGCTGGCGCGACAGGCCGACGGCGAAGTCGCAGATGTCGATCATTTCCTGCACTTCCCCCAGGCCTTCCTGGGTGATCTTGCCGGCTTCCCAGGACACCAGCTCGCCCAGGTCGGCCTTGTACTGACGCAACACCTCGCCGAACTGCCGCACCAACTCGCCGCGACGGGGCGCCGGCACCTGGCGCCACAGGGCGAATGCATGCTCGGCGCGACTGACCTGCTGCTCCACTTCGGCAGCGCCCTGCCAGTTCACCGCGGCAATGCGGCTGCCATCGATGGGCGAATGCACAGGCTGGGAGCCCGACTGGTACAGGGCCGGGTCGACCCCCAGACGATCAAGCAATGCGGCAACCATGGGGTTACTCCTTACAGATGAAAGGCAAAGATCCGGGCCGCCATAACGGCCATCAAGGCCTGTAGTTGTAGCTGGCCCGCGACTTGCCAACAAACGACCTTTAAGCGAGATATCATTCCGTTTATTCATGCTGAGCCGGCATCCAGCACCGATAACAACAAGGACCACCCATGCTCAACAAACGCTACCTGCCGTCGATCACTGCCCTGCAGTGCTTCGAGGCCGTGACCCGGCACCTGAGCTTCACCCGCGCCGCCGAGGAACTCAACCTGACCCAGAGCGCGGTGAGCAAACAGGTGGCGCAGCTGGAAGAGCTGTTGCAGCACCTGCTGTTTCGCCGAGTGCGCCGGCGCCTGCAACTGACCCCGGCCGGCGACCTGTACCTGGTGGAAGTGCGCAAGATCCTCACCCAGGTGGAGATGTCCACTCACTACCTGCGCTCCTACGGCGGCGAGACCGAAGTGCTGCGGGTGTCCACGCCCTACACCTTTGGCGCGCGCTGGCTGGTGCCGCGCCTCAAGGGCTGGCGCCTGCGCCATCCGCATATCCACCTGGACCTGTGCAACGAGCAGGAGCCGGACGAGCTGCTCCAGGGCCACGCCGACCTGGCGTTCTATTTCGGCCAGGGTTCGCGCCCCGGCACCGAGAGCCTGAAGCTGTTCAGCGAGGAACTGGTAGCGGTCTGTGCCCCCGACAACCTGCCCGCCGAACCCTTGACCGACCCACGGCAACTGACCGACCTGGTGCTGCTGCAAAACGCCTCGCGGCCCCAGGGCTGGCACGAGTGGTTCGACCAGCAGGGCTACCAGACCGAGCACAGCTACCACGGCCCGCGCTTCGAAACCTTCTATATGTGCATCCGTGCAGCCCAGGTCGGTTGTGGCGTAGCCCTGCTGCCGCGGTTTCTGGTGGAGGAAGAACTGGCCGAAGGCAAGCTGGTGATTGCCTGGGGGTACGCCATGCCCAGCCAGGACGCCTATTACCTGGCCTACCCCGAGCATTCGGCGGAGGTGCCCAAGGTCCGCGACTTCGTGCGCTGGATGCTCGAGCAACAGGACCCGCCTCTGTCGTAGGCGCCGGTCGTGCGGGCGCCTTCGCTGGCAAGCCAGCGCCTACAGCAGCCGGACAATCACCCGCAGCGAAAAAACGCTGGCAAAGCGCAGGGCGTCTATGCGCCACTAGCGCCTTTATTGAAACAGCTGAACGCCGCAGCATCGCATCGCGGCCAGCATGGAGACTCCTGCTATGAGCGAGACTGTGTTTGCCGATCGCATCGTGCAGAACCTGCTCGACACCGACTTCTACAAACTGACCATGATGCAGGCGGTGCTGCACAACTATCCCAATGTGGAAGTGGAATGGGAGTTTCGTTGCCGTAACAGCGAGGATCTGCGGCCTTACCTGGCGGAGCTTCGCTACCAGTTCGAGCGCCTGGCGGACTTGAGCCTGAGCCCCGACCAGTTGAGCTTTCTGGAGCGCATCAGCTTTCTCAAGCCGGACTTCCTGCGCTTCCTCGGGCTGTTCCGTTTCAACCTGCGCTATGTGCACACCGGCATCGACAACGGCGAGCTGTTTATCCGCCTGCGCGGCCCCTGGCTGCATGTGATTCTGTTCGAAGTGCCGATGCTGGCGATCATCAGCGAGGTGCGCAATCGCTACCGCTACCGCGAAACGCAATTGGTGCAGGCACGGGAGCAGCTGTACCGCAAGTTCGACTGGCTGAGCGCCAACGCCAGTAGTGAAGAACTGTCTGAACTGCAAGTAGCGGATTTCGGCACTCGCCGACGCTTTTCCTACCGGGTGCAGGAGGAAGTGGTGAACGTACTCAAGCACGATTTCCCCGGACGCTTCGTCGGCACCAGCAATGTGCACCTGTCCCGGGAACTGGACATGAAGCCCCTGGGCACCATGGCCCACGAGTGGATCATGGCCCACCAGCAACTGGGACCGCGGCTGATCGACAGCCAGATCGCCGCCCTGGACTGCTGGGTTCGCGAATACCGTGGCCTGCTGGGCATCGCCCTCACCGACTGCATCACCACCGACGCCTTCCTCGGCGACTTCGACCTGTTCTTCGCCAAGCTGTTCGACGGCCTGCGCCACGACTCCGGGGACCCGATCCAGTGGGCGGAAAAAGCCATCGCCCACTACCACAAGCTGGGCATCGAACCGATGAGCAAGACCCTGGTGTTCTCCGACAGCCTGACCCTGCCCCGCTCCCTGGAAATCTTCCGCGCGCTGCGGGGGCGGATCAATGTCAGCTTCGGTATCGGCACCAACCTGACCTGCGATATTCCCGGTGTCGAGCCGATGAGCATCGTGCTTAAAATGGCCGCCTGCAATGGCCAGCCCGTGGCCAAGATCTCCGATGAAGCGGGCAAGACCCATTGCAAGGATCCGAACTTCGTCGCCTACTTGCGCCACGTTTTCCAAGTACCAGCCCAACCTGGCAAGGAGTGAAACATGCAAGCCGTACAGCGTGAGATCGCGCAGCAGCTGAAGGTCCAAGCACCTTTTCCCGACCACGCGGCCCTGGAGGCGGAGATCGCCCGGCGCGTCGGTTTCATCCAGGACTGCCTGGTCAATTCCGGGCTCAAGTCCCTGGTCCTGGGCATCAGCGGCGGCGTCGATTCGCTGACCGCCGGCCTGCTGGCCCAGCGCGCCATGCGCGAGTTGCGGGCCCGCACGGGTGACCAGCAGTACCGCTTTGTCGCGGTGCGCCTGCCCTACGAAACCCAGTTCGACGAACACGATGCCCAGGCCTCGGTGGACTTCATCGATCCCGACGAGCGCCACACGGTGAATATCGGCCCGGCGGTCAAGGCCCTGGCCAGTGAAGTGGCGGCCTTCGAAGGCCAGCACGCGGTGTCCCGGGATTTCGTCCTGGGCAACACCAAGGCGCGGATGCGCATGGTCGCCCAGTACACCATCGCCGGCGCCGCCCAGGGCCTGGTGATCGGCACCGACCATGCCGCCGAGGCGGTGATGGGCTTCTTCACCAAGTTCGGCGACGGCGCCTGCGACCTGGCGCCCCTCAGCGGCCTGGTGAAAAACCAGGTGCGTTCGATTGCGCGGTATTTCGGCGCTCCGGAATCCCTGGTGGAAAAGATCCCCACCGCCGACCTCGAGGACCTGTCGCCGGGCAAGCCGGACGAAGCCTCCCATGGCGTTACCTACGCCGAGATCGATGCCTTCCTGCATGGCCAGCCAGTGCGCGAGGAAGCCTTCAAGATCATCTGCGACACCTACCGCAAGACCCAGCACAAGCGGGTGATGCCCTTCGCTCCGTGACCCACCACGCACTGTAGGAGCCGGCTTGCCGGCGAAAGGGCCGCTTGATGCTGCACCAGGCTCAAGGGCCTGTTCGCGGGCAAGCCCGCTCCTACATTAGGTGGAATTCCAGGCATAAAAAAAGCGCCCCGCGGGGCGCTTTTTCGTTGCAGCAGGGGCTGATGCTTACTTCAGCACCAGCGCGCCTTTCATCATCGAGTTGTGGCCTGGGAACGAGCAGAAGAACTGGTAGCTTTCGCCTGCAGTCAGCTTCGACACGTCGAAGGTCACCGAGTCTTTCTCGCCGGCACCGATGATCTTGGTGTGGGCGATGACACGGGTGTCGCCTTCCTTCAGGTAGCTCTTGTCGATGCCGGCGGCCATGCCGTCGGTGGCAATGCCGGCCATGTCTGCGGTCTTGCTCAGTACCCAGTTGTGACCCATGACGTTCTTCGGCAGGCTGCCGGAGTGGCTCAGGTTCACGGTGAAGGTCTTGCAGCTCTTGTCGATGGTGATTTCCTTGGTGTTGAAGGACATCTGGTCGGTAGAGTCGACATCGACCTTGCATTCGGCGGCCATCAGTTGGCTACTGGCCAGTGTCAACAGGGATACCGCAACGAGTTTGGCAAACATGGTGAATCTCCAAGGCAGGGTTAACAAAATCCGTCTAAATCCATGGGACGCAAGACTGCCTGAATTTCTCGCCAGTTCCTATGATGTGAATCAAAAAAGTGTATACAACTCTCTGCTATCAGGCCGATCGAGACAATCAACCGCAGCCCCCCGGAAGCCGGCCCTAGAATCGGCCCGTCATCCCTTTCCGGAGCCAGGATCATGCAACTCAACAGCCTGTTTCGCAGCTTGCTCGCCGCCTACGCCTGTGGTGCCAGCGGCACCTATGAAACCCCGCAACGGGAGCTTTAGCACTTGGATCGAGGACGACGAGCCATTACCCTGAGGCGATTTTTCGACCTCGGAGCAAGGCATGTCGTTAACCTCGGTCTGTGTATTCTGTGGCGCCAGCACCGGCACCAACCCCCTTTATCGTGAAGCCGCCCAGGCCCTGGGCAAGGCCATTGCCGAGCGCCGCCTGACCCTGGTCTACGGCGGTGGCGCGGTGGGCCTGATGGGCATAGTCGCCGACGCCGCCCTGGCGGCCGGCGGCGAAGTGATAGGGATCATTCCGCAAAGCCTGAAAGACAAGGAAATCGGCCACAAGGGCCTGACCCGCCTGGAAGTGGTGGACGGCATGCACGCGCGCAAGGCCCGCATGGCCGAGCTCAGCGATGCCTTTATCGCCCTGCCCGGCGGCCTGGGCACCCTGGAAGAATTGTTCGAGGTCTGGACCTGGGGCCAGCTGGGCTACCACCACAAGCCCCTGGGGCTGCTGGAAGTGAACGGCTTCTACGAGAAGCTCAGCGGCTTCCTCGATCACATCGTCGGCGAAGGTTTTGTGCGCGCTCCGCACCGCGAGATGCTGCAAATGAACGCCTCGCCCAATGGCCTGCTGGATGCGCTGGATGCCTGGCAGCCGACGGTCCCGGACAAGTGGGCCGAAAGCCGTCCCAGTTGATGCCCGCAGCCGTGAGCCGATGACTATTCCTGTGGCATGACCGTGACCCGGACTTCCGGGTCATGGCTACCGCCCCCCAGGATCACCCCGCGCAGCGGCGAGACATCGGAAAAATCCCGGCCCCAGGCCAGGGTGATATGTTCCAGGGCCGGCTGCACATTGTTGGTGGGGTCGAAATCCACCCAGCCCAGCAGCGGGCAATACACCGCGACCCAGGCATGGGAGGCGTCGGCACCGATCAGCCGTGGCTGCCCCGGAGGTGGCTGGGTCAGCAGGTAGCCACTGATGTAACGCGCCGCCAAGCCCCGCGAGCGCAGGCAAGCCAGCATCAGGTGAGCGAAGTCCTGGCACACCCCACGTCGGCGCTCCAGCACCTCCACCAGGGGCGTCGCCACCTGGGTGGCCTCGGCGTCGAAAGTGAACTCGCCAAAGATCTTTTCCATCAGCGCCTGGGTGCCCTGCAACAGCGGCCGCCCCGGGGCAAAGCAACTGGCGGAAAACTCGACGAAGCGTTGCTTGAGGTGCACATAGGGCGACTCGAAACGGTAGCGACAGGCCTCCAGCGACTCGGCGGACAGCGGCCGGCCGCTGTAGGTCAGGGCGCTGCGGGCGGCCTCCCAGGCCAGGGAGGCGGCGAAATCCAGTACTGGCCGATCCAGCACCTCGACACTCAGCCGGGCATTGACCTGCAACTCATCATGGGGCCGTTCGAAGGCCAGGCGCGTCAGTGGATTGCCAAACACATCCAGCTCGTCGCGGCGGCTGCTGGGCAACGGGCTGATCAGCAACTGGCGCTCGCGGCAACGCTGCCAGGAGCAATCCCGCGGCCACAGGTGCGCCAGTTGCTGGGCCAGGGACACCGGGCTGTCGTAGCGGTAATGGGTGTCGTGGAAAATCTGATAACGGGCGCTCATCACAGCGACACCGTTTGCTGGCTGACATCATCCACATGGGCGAAATGCCGCAACGCCAGGCGGTCGGACACCTGCCCGCTGACCTCGGCGATCTCCTGCAGCAGCTGCGCCAGCCCTTCCAGCGCGGCGCTGACACTGGCCTCGCCGAACAGCGCGTTTTCCAGGCAACCCAGGTCGATATGTTCCAGGCGCTGCACCAGGGCCGGCAATGCCAGCTCCCGCGGCACGCCGAAATCATCGTTGAGGCGCTTGACCGTGCGGGTCACCAGCTTGAGCTGGAACAGCACCGCATGGGGGTTCTGCTCATCCAGCAGCAACAGGTCGAGGACCGGGATCAACTGCGCCACCGCCAGGTAGCGCGAGCGATAGGTGATGCTGCTGTTGCCCAGCTCCAGCAGCCACTCCAGGCCGGCCTGGTCGAACACCGCCGAGCCCCGCAGGAAGGCCGCCAGGCTGCTGCTGAGAAATTGCAGGCGCTCGATGCGCCGCCCGATCATCAGGAAGCGCCAGCCTTCGTCGCGGGTCATGTCGTCCAGGGCAAAACCCGACAGCGCCGCCAGGGACATCACCAGGCGGTTGAGAAAATCCAGCAGTTCGCCGAAATCCGGCTCTGGGCGATCCAGCTCCTGGGCCTCGCGTTGCAGCTCCACCAGGGCCTGCCAGTTTTCCCGGGACAACTTGCCGCGCACCTGGGAAGCGGCCCACTGCAAACGCTGCAGGTTGCTGCGCAGGCTGAACGACCAGTCCTCGCCGAGCAGGGCCGCCAGCAGGCGCTCGGGCAAGGGGCCCTCGTCCGGCAGCAGCATCAGGCTTTCCCCCAGGTCCACGGCGGCTTGCAGGGCTTGCGGGTCATCGCCATCGACATAGCGCGCCAGGATGATCCGCAGCAGGCGCGCGCTGTCATCGCAACGCTCGCAATAGCGCCCGAACCAGAACAGGTTCTCCACCACCCGCGACGGCAGGTACGGGTCACGCCGCACCAGGTCGTGCACGCCAATATTGCGCTGGGCCTTCCACTGCTCGCCGCTGGCGGCCCGCTCGCCCAGCACCCAGGTGTCCTTGCTGGCGCCGCCGCGCTGCATCGACAGCACCTCGGCATCAGCCGCCGCGGCAACCCGGGTCAGGCCACCGGGCAGTACTCGATAGCCTTCGTCGCTGGCCACCGCGTAGACCCGCATGCCAATCGCCCGAGGCTGCAGGCCGCCGTTTTCCGCCTGCCATACCGGCGCCTGGGACAGTTGCGGCAACTCCTGGGCGACATAGGCGTAAGGCCGCGCACGCATGCGCTCGGCCAGGCGCCGACGTTGCTCGGGGCTCAGGTCACGGCCCAGCACCGGGGTGAAACTCTGGGAGGGGAACGCCGGGCGGATCAACAGTTGTGGCAATTTCTCCAGGGCCTGCTGCAGCACCGGCGCCTCGCCGCACCACCAGGTGGCAATGGACGGCAGCAGCAATTCCTCGCCCAGCAGGAACTGGCTGATGCGCGGCAGAAACCCCAGCAGCCCGGGGGACTCCAGCACCCCGCTGCCGAGGGCATTGGCCACCAACACCCGGCCCTGGCGCACCGCATCCAGCAGCCCGGGAACCCCCAGGGCGGAATCGGTGCGCAGCTCCAGGGGGTCGCAGAAATCATCGTCGAGACGGCGCATGATCGCGTGCACCCGGCGCAGGCCACTGAGGGTCTTGAGGTAGACCGTGGCGTCGCGCACGGTCAGGTCGCCGCCTTCCACCAGCGGGTAGCCCAGTTGGCGCGCCAGGTACAGGTGTTCGAAGTAGCTCTCGTTGAAACGCCCCGGGGTCAGCAGCACGATCAAGGGCACATCAGCATCCCGTGGCGCCTGGCGGGCCAGGGTCTGCTGCAGGGTGCGGAAGAAACCGGCCAGGTGCTGCACCTGCAGGTCGCGGTACAGGTCGGGGAAGGCCCGGGACAGGATCATCCGGTTTTCCAGGGCGTAGCCCGCCCCGGAGGGAGCCTGGGTACGGTCGGCGGTCACCCACCAGCGGCCGTCGGGGCTGCGCGCCAGGTCGACCCCATACAGGTGCAGAAAGCTCTGCTCAGGGGGCTGGATGCCCTGGCACGGCCAGAGGAAATTGTTGTGGCCGAACACCAGCTCCGCCGGCAGCAGGCCCTGGCTGATCAGCCGTTGCGGGCCGTACAGGTCGGCCAGCACCGCATTCAGCAGGCGCGCACGCTGGGCGATCCCGGCCGCCAGCCGCTGCCACTCGTCGGCGGCCAGCACATGGGGCAGCAGGTCGAGCTCCCAGGGCCGGTCCGCCCCCTTGGGGTCGGCATAGACGTTGTAGGTGACGCCGTTCTCGTGGATCTGCCGGGCCAGCAAGGCCTGGCGCTGCGCCAACTGTGCCGGGCTGCTGCGCTGCAAGTGTTCGAGCAGGCGCTGCCAGTGCGCGCGCACCGCACCCTGGTCATCCAGCAGCTCGTGGTAGGTACCCGCCGTCAGCGGGTAACGGTCTAGCAAGTCAGGCATGGAACACTCGGCAAGACGGCAGGAAAATCAGCTTAACCCAGGCTCATGACGCCCGGATATCGCTGTATCGCGGGCGTCGCGGATGGCTTAGAAGCGTCGCAAATCCAGGGTCAGCGGCAGTTCATCGTTGCGGGTCGGCACTGGCACCTGCAGCTTTCCGGGGCTGTGGCCAAGGCGGAAGAAACGCGCCAGGCGCCGGCTTTCCGCCTCGTTGGCATTGACCGGCAGGCTGTCGTAGTTGCGCCCGCCGGGGTGGGCCACGTGGTACTGGCAGCCCCCCAGGGAGCGCTGCATCCAGGTGTCCAGCAGGTCGAACACCAGCGGTGCGTGCACCGGGATGCTCGGGTGCAGGCAGTTGGCTGGCTGCCAGGCGCGGTAGCGCACCCCGGCCACAAATTCTCCGACCCGCCCGGTGGCATGCAGCGGTAGCGCCTGGCCATTGCAGGTCAGCACATGACGCTGCGGCACCAACCCGCGCACCTTGACCTGCAAACGCTCCAGGGAAGCATCGACAAAACGCACCGTACCGCCCGCCGTGCCCTTCTCGCCCAGCACATGCCAGGGCTCCAGGGCCTGGCGCAACTCCAGCTCGACACCGCCCACCGCATAGTCCCCCAGCTTGGGAAAGCGGAACTCCAGGTGCGCGGCGAACCATTCGGCCTGCAGGGCGAAACCCGCCGCCTGCAGTTCCACCAGCACATCGGCGAAATCCTCCTGGATAAAGTGCGGCAGCAGGAAACGGTCGTGTAGTTCAGTGCCCCAGCGCGTCAGCTTGACCGGGGCGTAGGGCTCGCGCCAGAAACGCGCCACCAGCGCCCGCAGCAGCAACTGCTGGACCAGGCTCATGCGCGCATGGGGCGGCATTTCAAAGGCTCGCAGTTCCAGCAGGCCAAGGCGCCCGCTGGCGCTGTCCGGCGAATACAGCTTGTCGATGCAGAACTCGGCACGATGGGTATTGCCGGTCACGTCCACCAGCAGGTTGCGCAGCAGCCGGTCCACGCGCCACGGCGGGCATTCCTCACCGGGCGCAGGCAGCTGTGCAAAGGCGATTTCCAGCTCGTACAACGAGTCGTTGCGGGCTTCATCGAGCCGCGGGGCCTGGGACGTGGGACCGATGAACAACCCGGAAAACAGGTAAGACAACGACGGGTGATGGTGCCAATAGCTGATCAGGCTGCGCAGCAGGTCGGGCCGCCGCAGGAATGGCGAGTCGGCCGGGGTGGCGCCGCCGAGGACGAAATGGTTGCCGCCGCCAGTGCCGGCATGGCGCCCGTCGAGCATGAATTTCTCGCTGCTCAGGCGCGTTTGCCGGGCCTGTTCGTAGAGGAATTCGGTGCGTTCCTGCAACTCGTCCCAGCTGGCCGAAGGCTGCACATTGACCTCGATCACCCCCGGGTCCGGGGTGACCCGGAAGTTGCACAGGCGCGGGTCCGCCGGCGGCTCGTAGCCCTCCAGCAATACCGGACAGTGCAGTTCCTGGGCCGTAGCCTCGATCACCGCAACCAGTTGCAGGTAGTCCTCCAGGCGTTCCAAGGGCGGCATGAACAGGTACAGGCGCCCCTCACGGGCCTCGGCGCAAAGCGCGGTGCGGGTCAGCCAGTCGGCGGATTCATCGACCTGGGGCACGCGCTCCGGCGCTGTGGTCGAGGTCGGTTCCTGCTGCCCAGGCTCCGCCAGTTCGGGGAACTCCTGGTTGGGGTCACGGCTGTGGATAAACGGGTATTCGGCCGCCGTCACCCAGGGCTGGGACGCCAGGGGCAAGCGATAGCCCAGGGGCGAATCTCCGGGCACCAGGCGGCAGTGGCTGTCGCGTAGGTACCAGCGCCCGCTCTGCCACTGGTCACCCTTGGCATTGCGGGCCAGGGGCAGCACCTGGCCGACGATCTTGTCCAGGCCCTGGCTGAAGACCTTGCGCAGCCGCTGCCGCTCCAGGGCATCCTCCAGCCGCGAGTCCTCGGCAGTGACATTCAGCGGCAGGCTGCCTTCGCGCCACAGGTAGTAGAAGTGGTCTTCATAGGCGGGAAATACAAAGCGCGCCGGCAGCTTCAGGCGCTCGGCGATACTGGCCAGAAAACGCCCGGCCAGTTCGGCGTCGGCGGTGTAATCCTGCTGTTCATCGGCGATCAGCGCCGGGTCGTTCCAGATCGGCAGGCCATCGCGGCGCCAATGGCAATTGAGCGACCAGCGCGGCAGCGGCTCGCCGGGGTACCACTTGCCCTGGCCGAAGTGCACCAGGCCCTGGGGCGCATAGCGCTGACGCAAGCGCTGGAACAGTTCGCCGGCCAGACGCCGCTTGTTCGGCCCCAGGGCGGCGGTGTTCCATTCGGCGCCGTCGGGGTCGTCGATGGCGACGAAGGTTGGCTCGCCGCCCATGGTCAGGCGCACATCGTCGGCCTGCAAACGGGCATCCACCTGGCGCCCCAGGGCCTGGATCGCCCGCCATTGCTCGTCGCTGTAGGGCTGGGTCACCCGGGGCGCTTGCCAGATGCGCTGCACGCTCATTTCATGGCGCATTTCCACGGCGCAAGGCTCCACCAGGCCGCTGATGGGCGCCGCCGAAGAAGGCTCGGGGCTGCAGGCCAGGGGAATATGCCCTTCCCCGGCGAACAGCCCGGAGGTGGCGTCCAGGCCGATCCAGCCGGCGCCGGGCAGGTAGACCTCGCACCAGGCATGCAGGTCGGTGAAGTCCTGCTCGGTGCCGGAGGGGCCATCCAGGGATTTGACGTCCGCCGTCAGCTGGATCAGGTAGCCGGAAACGAAACGCGCCGCCAGCCCCAAGTGTCGCAACAGTTGCACCAGCAGCCAGGCCGAGTCACGGCAGGAGCCGGAAGCGTTGGCCAGGGTCTGTTCCGGGCTCTGCACGCCGGGCTCCAGGCGGATCAGGTAGGCGATATCGCTGCTGAGGCGCTGATTCAGCGCCACCAGAAAATCCACTGTCGGCAGCGGCGCCCGCGGTATGCCATCCAAGTAGGCCTGGAACCTGGGTGTCGGCGCCAGGGTTTGCAGGTAGGGCGCCAGCTCTCGCTGCTCATCGGCGGCGTAGGCGAAGGGGATCTGCTCGGCGTAGGGCTCGAGGAAGAAATCGAACGGGTTGAACACCGCCATTTCTACCAGCAGGTCGACCTCGACCCGCAGTTCGGCGGTTTTCTGCGGGAACACCAGGCGCGCCAGGTAATTGCCCTGGGGGTCCTGCTGCCAGTTGATGAAATGCTTCTCGGGGAGAACTTTCAGCCCATAGGAGAGGATGCGCGTACGGCTGTGGGCGGCCGGGCGCAGGCGGACGATCTGCGGCCCCAGCTCGACGGCGCGGTCGTAGCGATAGTGGGTGACATGGTGCAACGCGACATGAATCGACACGGCGTGCCTCCTGCGAGCCTGAGCGGTAGCCCAACCCGCGCAAGACTTGTGCCAGGGCACAGAGGCAGGGAGTTGTTCCGCGACTCAAGGCAGTACAGCACCAAAATCGCGCAACCGATGCTCAAGCGCACTCAGCGGCGCACCGCAATGCACCAGGCGCTGCCATTCACCTTAGCGACGCTTGGCGGCGCGGATGCTCTGGCGCTGGAGGCGGATCTGCAGCAGTTTTTCGCGCATTTGCCGATGGCGCTTGCCGTTGAGCGACAGCAGCCCGAGCAGCGGCAGCAGGATGGCGAACAGGTACACCCCCTGATGGGGCCGGTACTGCAACATCGGCACGGTGATGGCCAGGCAAGCCAGGAAATACCCCGCCACCAGCCACACCGCCCAGGAACGACCGCGGATGATCAGCAGGTTGCCCGCCACCAGCAACGCTATCAGCACCAGCAGGGCCAACCCCAGGTAGTCGCTGCGCTGAGCCGCCGGCAGGTCGCGCCAGTAGGTGGTGACCGCCAGGGACAGCAGCGCCGAAGCGCTGAAACAGCCCAGCAGCACGGTGAGCATGAAGGTCGGGAAATAGCGCGCGAGGAAGGCGCGCATGGAGCCACCGCCAATCATCTTCATTCGTTGAATTCCTCGTACAGGCCCACGGCGAGGTTCTTCGCCTCCTTCAGGTTGCCCGCGCGGTAGCTGCCCCAGACCGACATGCCGGCGCCCACGGCGTCCTTGATCTGGGTCAGCGTGGCATGGCGGATCTCGGTCGAGGCATAACGCTTGGGCAACCCACCGGCACGCTGCTGGAGCTTGAGCAGTTTTGGGGTCAGGCTCGGGTCGCGCAGGGTCAGCAGTTCACGGGTGAGCTTGGCCCGCTCCTGGCGATTGAGCCCACGCAGCAGCTGATACCAGCTCTTGCCGACGCCAGACGCCTTGTTGGCCTTGAGCAGCTTGACCGTGGTCAGCGCCGAACCGCCCACCCCCACCAGGGAAATGCCGTCGAGAATCGGCGACACCGTGGTGTACCACTCGGCATCGTCCATCTCGTCGTTGGCCTGCGGGTTGTGGATTTCGTTCAGCACCCGCGCGCCGCCAATGCCGCACTGGGCGGTGCCGGCGGTAGCGGCGGCCACGCCCAGGCCCACCATGAACACGCTGGCGCCCCCGGTGAACGGCACGGCGATACTACCGCTGAACACCACCAGCCAGCCCAGTACCGCCGCGCCACAGGACAGCGTGGCGTTCATCGCTTCGCTGGTCAGTCGGGATTCGCGAGGGTTCTTCTTCACTTCCTCGATGTACTGCTGGGGCGTGATGTACTTCTTGGTTTCCCGCAGGATCAGGCGCTTGGGGGTGATGCTGCAGATCGGCTTGAACTCGCGCAGGGTCACCACGTTGAATTCGGCGTCGATGTACACCACCCCGGCACCGACTATCGCCGGATCGGCATCGATGGCGGCGAACAGTCGGGGCAGGTTGAGCTCGCTCTCGATACGTTGACGGGCGAAATACTGCGCACGGGTGGAATCCATGCCGATGCCAGGTAACAGGCTGGTCACGCTATTCATCCTTGAACTGAAGGGGCTATCGACCGCCAACGGCACGCACAAGACGGGTGGCGGCGAGTTGAAAAAACCGCGTCACCTTAGCAAAGCCCGGGGCCTTTGTTGCCCGCCAAGCGGCAAAAAAAACACATTGCCATCAAGGCAAAACGCCAGCTATAGAGCTGGCGTTTTAGGGGTTTAGCGTGGCACCACCGGCTTGCGGGTCGGCTTGTTGCCTTTGCCCTTGGCCGCGTCGGCGCGCTCCTTGGCGGCCTGCTTGTTGCGGGCAAAGGCCGCGGCCTTGGCCTGCTCGCGCTTGTCCCAGGCGTTGCCGCCGTCGCTGGCGCGAGGGGGCAGGCCGGTGTGCTGGGTGAGGATCTTGGTTTCCTTGGCCACCTTGTGGCTGCCGGCCGGGGTCGAGTTCTTGCGCCGGGCACTCTGGTAGCTGTCGGTGCTCGGCTGATGGGTCGGGATCAGTTGGTTCTTGCCCGGACCAATCAGGTCGCCACGGCCCATGCGCAGCAGCGCTTCGCGCAGCATCGGCCAGCCCTTGGGGTCGTGATAGCGCAGGAACGCCTTGTGCAGGCGGCGCTGCTCTTCGCTCTTGACGATGGTCACGCCGTCGCTCTTGTAGGTGACCTTGCGCAGCGGGTTCTTGCCCGAGTGGTACATGGCGGTGGCACTGGCCATCGGCGACGGGTAGAAGGCCTGCACCTGGTCGGCACGGAAGCCGTTGCCCTTGAGCCACAGGGCCAGGTTCATCATGTCTTCGTCGGTGGTGCCCGGGTGCGCGGCGATGAAGTACGGAATCAGGTACTGCTCCTTGCCCGCTTCCTTGGAGTACTTCTCGAACATGCGCTTGAAGCGGTCATAGGTACCGATGCCCGGCTTCATCATCTGATTCAGCGGGCCTTCCTCGGTGTGCTCCGGGGCGATCTTCAGGTAGCCACCCACATGGTGGGTCACCAGTTCCTTGACGTACTCCGGCGATTCCACCGCCAGGTCGTAGCGCAGGCCGGAGGCGATGAGGATCTTCTTCACCCCGGGTAGCGCCCGGGCGCTGCGGTACAGCTGGATCAGGGAGGAGTGGTCGGTGTTCAGGTTGGGGCAGATGCCGGGGAACACGCAGGATGGCTTGCGGCACGCGGATTCGATCTCCGGGCTCTTGCAGGCGATGCGGTACATGTTTGCGGTGGGGCCGCCAAGGTCGGAGATCACCCCGGTAAAACCAGGAACCTTGTCGCGAATTTCCTCGATCTCGCGAATGATCGATTCTTCGGAGCGGTTCTGGATGATCCGCCCTTCGTGCTCGGTGATGGAGCAGAAGGTACAGCCGCCGAAGCAGCCACGCATGATGTTCACCGAGAAGCGGATCATGTCGTAGGCGGGGATCTTTTCCTTGCCATAGACCGGGTGCGGAATGCGCTGATAGGGCATGCCGAACACGTAGTCCATTTCCTCGGTGGTCATGGGAATGGGCGGCGGGTTGAACCACACGTCCACTTCACCGTGCTTCTGCACCAGGGCGCGTGCGTTGCCGGGGTTGGTCTCCAGGTGCAGCACACGGTTGGCGTGGGCGTAGAGCACCGGGTCGTTGCGCACCTTCTCCACGGACGGCAGGCGGATCACGGTCTTGTCCCGGGTCATTTTCGGGCTGGCCAGAATCTGCACCACCTTGGCTTCGCTCGGGTCTTCGACCGGGCCCTTTTCCTGCTCGATAGCGCAGGCCTGGGTGTCCTGGGTATTTACATAGGGGTTGATGATCTTGTCGATCTTGCCCGGGCGGTCGATACGGGTGGAATCCACTTCGTACCAGTCCTTGGGGGTGTCGCGGCGGATGAAGGCGGTGCCGCGCACGTCGGTGATCTCTTCGATCTTCTGGCCCCAGGACAGACGCTGGGCCACTTCGACAATGGCGCGCTCGGCGTTGCCGTAGAGCAGGATGTCGGCGCTGGCGTCGATCAGGATCGAGTTGCGCACCCGGTCCTGCCAGTAGTCGTAGTGGGCGATGCGCCGCAGCGAGGCTTCGATGCCGCCGAGGACGATCGGCACATTCTTGTAGGCTTCCTTGCAGCGCTGGCTGTACACCAGGCTGGCGCGGTCAGGGCGCTTGCCCGCCAGGCCGCCGGGGGTGTAGGCGTCGTCGGAGCGGATTTTCTTGTCGGCGGTGTAGCGGTTGATCATCGAGTCCATGTTGCCGGCGGCGACGCCGAAGAACAGGTTCGGCTCGCCGAGCTTCATGAAGTCGTCTTTGGACTGCCAGTTGGGCTGGGCGATGATGCCGACGCGAAAGCCCTGGGCCTCCAGCAGCCGGCCGATGATCGCCATGCCGAACGACGGGTGATCGACGTAGGCATCACCGGTGACGATGATGATGTCGCAGGAATCCCAGCCGAGCTGATCCATCTCCTCCCTGCTCATGGGCAGGAACGGCGCCGGGCCGAAACATTCGGCCCAGTACTTGGGATAGTCAAATAACGGCTTGGCTGCTTGCATGGCGATGACCGGTGTTGGCTTGAATAGGGACGCGTCGATCCGCATGGAAATTCGCGGTCGCGGAATATAGCACAAAAAATAACCAATTCCGACCGCTATGGTCGGAATTCATTGTCACCTCACGCGACCCGTGGCGAGGGCGCTTGCTTCCGCTCGCCTGCGCAGCAGGCGCAGAGTCGGTGCTGACAATGTATCTGGAGTTTGGGGCCGCTGCGCGACCCAGCGGGAGCAAGCTCCCTCGCCACAGGCTGGCGGGGTTATTCGTCGTCGTCGAAGTTGTAGCTGCCCGGGGCGAGGTTCTCGAAGCGGGTGTACTTGCCGATGAAGGCCAGGCGGATAAAGCCGATGGGGCCGTTCCGCTGCTTGCCGATGATGATTTCGGCAATGCCCTTGTGCTCGGTTTCCGGGTGATACACCTCGTCGCGGTAGACGAACATGATCACGTCGGCGTCCTGCTCGATGGCTCCGGATTCCCGCAAGTCGGAGTTCACCGGGCGCTTGTTGGGGCGCTGTTCCAGGGAGCGGTTGAGCTGGGACAGGGCCACCACCGGGCAGTTGAATTCCTTGGCCAGGGCTTTCAGGGAGCGGGAGATCTCGGAAATCTCGTTGGTCCGGTTGTCACCGCTGGAGCCTGGAATCTGCATCAGTTGCAGGTAGTCGATCATGATCAGGCCGATGTCGCCGTGCTCGCGCACCAGGCGCCGGGTGCGCGCGCGCATTTCCGAGGGGCTGATGCCCGCGGTGTCATCGATGAACAGCTTGCGGTCGTTGAGCAGGTTGACCGCCGAGGTCAGGCGCGGCCAGTCGTCGTCTTCCAGCTGGCCGGAACGGACCTTGGTCTGGTCGATGCGCCCCAGGGAGGAAAGCATACGCATGATCAGCGATTCGCCTGGCATCTCCAGGGAGTACACCAGCACCGCCTTGTCGCTGCGCAGCACCGCGTTCTCCACCAGGTTCATGGCGAAGGTGGTCTTACCCATGGACGGACGGCCGGCGACGATGATCAGGTCGGCCGGTTGCAGGCCGCTGGTCTTCTCGTCGAGGTCGGTGTAGCCAGTGGACAGGCCGGTGATCGCGTCGGCGGTGTTGAACAGGGTATCGATACGGTCGATGGCCTTGGTCAAGAGTTCGTTGACCCCGACCGGGCCGCCGGTCTTGGGCCGCGCTTCGGCGATCTGGAAGATCTGCCGCTCGGCCTCGTCGAGGATCTCCTCGGCGGTACGGCCCTCGGGGTTGAAGGCGCTGTCGGCGATCTCGTTGCTGATGCCGATCAACTGACGCAGGGTGGCGCGCTGGCGCACGATCTGCGCATAGGCCTTGATGTTGGCCACCGACGGGGTGTTCTTCGCCAGCTCGCCGAGGTAGCCCAGGCCGCCAACCTGGGAAGTCTGGCCTTCCTTGTCCAACTGTTCGGACAAGGTGACCACGTCGATCGGCATGTTCTGGTCGGCCAGCTTGGCGATGGCGCG
This sequence comes from Pseudomonas sp. NFXW11, assembly GCF_049887815.1. Classification (NCBI taxonomy): domain Bacteria; kingdom Pseudomonadati; phylum Pseudomonadota; class Gammaproteobacteria; order Pseudomonadales; family Pseudomonadaceae; genus Pseudomonas; species Pseudomonas sp. NFXW11. The sequence goes on from NZ_JAGEKI010000003.1 coordinate 170,943, forward strand.
GAAGATCAGGCGGTGGTCATGTCGATAGAAATCGCCGTCGGACACCTGATCCAGCACCCGCTCCCAGGCGTTGTTATCCAGCATCAAGCCACCGAGCACGGCCTGTTCGGCCTCGATGGAGTGCGGAGGCACCTTCAGGGCAGCGGTTTGCAGATCGTATTGCTCGGGTGCTGAGATATCGTTCATGGCCACTTGGAATTCGGGGGTGAAAATCGGGATCGGCAGAAAGACAAAGGGCACGACCTGTAAACAGGATCGTGCCCGATGTTAACCGTCAGCCACACAAGGTGCCAGACGATTTGGTACTGCTTAAGCAGCCACCACGACAACGCGTACGGTTGCTTCAACTTCGGCGTGCAGGTGCACGGCCACGTCGAATTCACCTACGTTGCGGATGGTGCCGTTCGGCAGACGAACTTCGCTTTTCGCAACTTCAACGCCCGAGGCGGTCAGTGCGTCAGCGATGTCGTGGGTGCCGATCGAACCGAACAGCTTGCCTTCGTCACCGGCGGTGGCAGTGATGGTCACTTCCAGCTCGGCCAGTTGGGCAGCGCGGCTTTCAGCCGAAGCTTTACGGTCTGCAGCCAGTTTTTCCAGCTCAGCACGACGCTCTTCGAACGCAGCCAGGTTGGCAGCGGTAGCAGCGGTGGCTTTGCCGTACGGCAGCAGGTAGTTACGACCGTAACCGGCCTTAACGTTCACTTTGTCGCCCAGGTTGCCCAGGTTGGCGACTTTTTCCAGAAGGATCAGTTGCATGTGAAAATCCTCTTAACTTTTAACCTTCACCGTTCGCGTTATCGGCGTCTTTCGGCGCCAAACGACCGCGAAAATCAACCAGACTGTCGACAATGGCCATAACCACGAGCAACGGATAGATCAGCTGCATAAACGGCAACAGCGTGACGTACAACCCCACCAGCCAGAACTTGGCCAGTCGCCCTTGCGCCACCAGCCCGTGAATCAGGGCCAGCCCGGCAAAAGCCAGCGGGACACTGCACATCGGCGTGAGCATGGCCAGTTGAGGTCCGAAGTTCGGCCCCACCAGCATGCACGCCAGCAGTAACATCGCTGGCCCAAGAGGGATTCTGATGGCGCGAAACTCGCGACCAAAACCACCCGGGTTATACAACACAGCCTGCCAGTAACGCCCAAGAATCAGGCTCAGCACGCTGATGGCTTGCAGCAAGGCCGCTATCAGGCCGGTCAGGATCGGTGCGATCAGCGTGGCGAGACGAGCTCGCTCTTCCACCGACAACTGCTGGTAGACCTCACCCAAGGCCATCGGCAGGATCTTGATCAGTTCCTGTGACAGCGCTTCGATCTGGGGACGGAACGCCGCACCCAGGACTCCAGCAAACACCAACCCCATCGCTATGCTGACCAGCAGCACGCGGTTCCAGGATTCGCTTGCGCGCAAAACCAACGCAAGGCTCGAAGACCCCAGCAGCACCAGAAGTGCCCGCGGGTCGTCGAACGTGAGCCACCAGAGCAGAGCCGGCAGCACTCCCAGAGCCAGGACGCCCAGGGCGTCCTGCAATCCGCGCCGCAGAAGCACCAGGCTTCCGGCGGCAGCACCCAACCAATACAACAGCGGCAATGCCGAACAACCAGCCACTACCAGAGTGGCCTGCACACGACCGCGCATGATGAACTCAGCTAAGGCGCGCATGCATTCAATCCCTTACTACTTGTCGACTGCCCGATCTCAGCGGCCGTGGCTGTCGGTGTAGGCCAGCAGGGCCAGGAAGCGGGCGCGCTTGATAGCGGTGGCCAGCTGACGCTGATAACGAGCTTTGGTACCGGTGATGCGGCTTGGAACGATTTTGCCGGTCTCGGATACGTAGGCTTTCAGAGTGTTGAGATCTTTGTAATCGATCTCTTTCACGTCTTCAGCGGTGAAGCGGCAGAATTTACGACGACGGAAGAAACGTGCCATGTAATTGGCTCCTCAAAAGGTCCGTGGATTACTCGTCAGCGTTATCGCTGTTGTCGCTGTCATTGCTGTCGTCGCCATCGGCGCTGTCAGCATGCTCAGGACGGTCGCGACGCTCACGGCGCTCACTGCGGTTTTCTTCAGCCTTGAGCATCTCGGATTGGCCAGTGATGGCTTCTTCGCGACGGATGACCAGGTTACGGATCACTGCATCGTTGTAGCGGAAGTTGTCTTCCAGCTCAGCCAGGGCTTTACCGGTGCACTCAACGTTCAGCATCACGTAGTGAGCCTTGTGAACATTGTTGATTGCATAGGCCAGTTGACGACGGCCCCAGTCTTCCAGACGGTGGATTTTGCCGCCGTCTTCTTCGATCAGCTTGGTGTAACGCTCAACCATGCCGCCGACTTGCTCGCTTTGATCCGGGTGGACCAAAAAGATGATTTCGTAATGACGCATGAATGCTCCTTACGGGTTGTAGCCTGCCGCCTATAAGCGGTCAGACAAGGAGTGAATGACACTGGTGTGTCTTGCCACAGATAGGCACATATGCGCCTGCCGTCACGGCAAGGGGCGCAATTGTAGAGAAGGGGGAACGGCGGCGCAAGGCAATTGGTGAATATTTGAACAGCAGCTGCAAGGGGAAAGCTGCAAGCGACAAGTCAGGTCGAGCCGTGCTTGCCGCTTGTCGCTTGTCGCTGCTGGCGCTTAGGCCTTGGTCTTGGCGTTGCGTTGGCGCATGGCCTCGAACAGGCAGACGCCGGTCGCTACCGAGACATTGAGGCTGCTGACACTGCCGGCCATCGGCAGGCGCACCAGGTAGTCGCAGTGTTCGCGGGTCAGGCGGCGCATGCCCTTGCCTTCGGCACCCATGATGATGATGGTCGGGCCGGTGAGGTCCTGGTCGTACAGTTCCTGCTCGGCCTCGCCGGCAGTGCCGACTATCCACAGGCCACGCTGCTGGAGTTTCTCCAGGGTGCGAGCCAGGTTGGTCACGGCCACCAGCGGAATCACTTCCGCAGCGCCGCAGGCCACTTTACGCACGGTCGGCGTCAGGGTCGCCGACTTGTCCTTGGGCACCAGCACTGCCAGCGCACCGGCCGCATCGGCGGTACGCAGGCAGGCGCCGAGGTTGTGCGGGTCAGTCACGCCGTCCAGCACCAGCAGCAAGGGCGCGCCTTCAGTACGGTCCAGCAGCTCGTCGAGCATGGCCTCGCCCCACACCTGGCTCGGGCTGACTTCAGCCACCACGCCCTGGTGCACGCCTTCGACCCAGGCGTCCATTTCCCGACGCTCGGCCTGCCCTACCGCCACCCGATTCTGCCCGGCCAGGTCGACCAGCACCTGGACCCGCGGGTCGCTGCGGCCTTCAGCCAACCAGATTTGCTTGACCCGCTTGGGGTGATGGCGCAGCAACGCTTCCACAGCATGCACGCCGTAGATTTTTTCCAACTGACTCATGACTTGGCCTTAGGTTTGGACGGCCCTTTGCGATGCTTGCTCGGCTTGGCAGGCTTGTCGCTATTGCGCGCCGGCTTGCCGGACTTGCCCGCAGACGCAGGCTTGCCGCCCGCTTTCGCCTCGGCCAGCAGGGCCTGCTTCATTTCACGGCTCTTACGCACCTCGGCATTTTTCGCCGCAGCATCGCTAGGACGGTAGGCTTCGCTTGCCTTGTCTTTGCTGGAGCTGCGCCGCGGAGCCTTGGCGGCAGCCGGCTGCTCGACGGACTTGCTCGCCGGCGCAGCAGTGGTTTCACGCTTCTTGCGGCCGATCGGCGCACTGATGGTTTTTTCCGCCATCTCGAAGTCGATCTTGCGCTCGTCCAGGTCGACACGCATGACCCGCACTTCCACGGTGTCGCCCAGGCGGAAGCTGCGCCCCGTGCGCTCGCCCGCCAGGCGGTGATGCACAGGATCGAAGTGGTAGTAATCGCCCGGCAAGGCGGTGACATGCACCAGGCCTTCGACGTAGATGTCGGTCAGTTCGACGAACAGGCCGAAACCAGTAACCGCCGTGATCACCCCGGGGAAGGACTCACCCACGCGATCCTTCATGAACTCGCACTTGAGCCAGTTCACCACGTCGCGGGTGGCCTCGTCGGCGCGTCGCTCGCTCATCGAGCACTGCTCGCCGAGCTGCTCCAGGCCTGCTTCGTCGTACGGATAGATGCGCGCCTTGGGAATGCTGGCCGCGCCGGCACGCCGTACATGCGGGGTGTCCTGCTTGGAGTGGATCACACTGCGGATGGCGCGGTGGGTCAGCAGGTCCGGATAGCGACGAATCGGCGAGGTGAAGTGGGTATAGGCTTCGTAGTTCAGGCCGAAGTGGCCCTGGTTATCGGCGCTATACACCGCCTGGCTCAGCGAACGCAGCATCACGGTCTGGATCAGGTGGTAATCCGGACGGTCCTTGATGTGTTCCAGCAGGGCCTGGTAGTCCTTGGGTGTCGGACCATCCTTGCCTTTATGCAGGGACAGCCCCAGCTCGCCAAGGAAGGTGCGGAGTTTTTCCAGGCGCTCCGGCGGCGGACCATCGTGCACCCGGTACAGGGCCGGAATCTCGTGCTTCTTGAGGAACTCGGCGGTGGCCACGTTGGCCGCCAGCATGCATTCCTCGATCAGCTTGTGGGCATCGTTGCGCGTGGTCGGACGAATTTCGGCGATCTTGCGCTCGGAACCGAAGATGATCCGGGTTTCCTGGGTTTCGAAGTCGATGGCGCCACGGGTATGACGCGCGCCCAGCAAGACCTTGTACAGCGCATACAGCTGCTTCAGGTGCGGCAGGACATCACCATACTCACCGCGCAACTGCTTGGCTTCGCTGGTTTTCGGCTGCTCGAGCATGCTGCTGACCTTGTTGTAGGTCAGGCGCGCCTTGGAATGGATTACCGCTTCGTAGAACTGGTAGTCGGTCATTTCGCCGGATTTGGAGATGGTCATCTCGCAAACCATGGCCAGGCGGTCGACTTTCGGGTTCAGCGAGCACAGGCCGTTGGACAGTTCCTCGGGCAGCATCGGAATCACCCGCTCGGGGAAATACACCGAGTTGCCGCGAACCTGGGCTTCGGCGTCCAGGGCCGAGCCGATCTTCACGTAGCTGGAGACGTCGGCAATCGCCACGTACAGTTTCCAGCCACCGCCAAACAGGCGCAGCTTGCCGGGCTTGGCTTCGCAATAGACCGCATCGTCGAAGTCGCGGGCGTCTTCACCGTCGATGGTGACAAAAGGCAAGTCGCGCAGGTCGATGCGCTTTTCCTTGTCCTTCTCTTCCACTTCCGGCTTGAGCTTGCCGGCTTCCTTGAGCACGGCTTCAGGCCAGACGTGGGGAATATCGTAAGTGCGCAGGGCAATGTCGATTTCCATGCCCGGTGCCATGTAGTTGCCCACCACTTCCACCACATCGCCTTGCGGCTGGAAGCGCGGTGTCGGCCAGTGGGTGATCTTCACTTCGACGAACTGACCGATCTTGGCGTTGGCGTTGCGCCCGGGGGTCACCAGCACTTCCTGCTGGATCTTCGGATTGTCCGCCACTACAAAGCCGATGCCGCCTTCTTCGAAGTAACGGCCGACGATGCTTTCATGGGCACGGGACACCACTTCGACAATCACGCCTTCACGACGGCCACGACGGTCCAGACCGGAAACCCGGGCCAGGGCACGATCGCCATCGAACACCAGGCGCATTTGCGCCGGGCTCATGAACAGGTCGTCGCTGCCGTCATCCGGCACCAGGAAGCCAAAGCCGTCGCGGTGACCGCTGATGCGGCCCAGGATCAGGTCGAGCTTGTCCACCGGCGCATAAGTGCCGCGGCGGGTGTAGATCAGTTGAGCATCGCGCTCCATGGCGCGCAGGCGGCGACGCAGGGCCTCGAATTGGTCTTCTGTGGTCAGACCGAACTCTTCTACCAACTGCTCGCGGCTAGCTGGCGAACCCCGGTCAGCAAGGTGCTGCAGGATGAGTTCGCGGCTAGGAATAGGGTTTTCGTATTTTTCCGCTTCACGAGCGGCCTCGGGATCGAGGGACTGCCAATCGGCCATTAGATAGATTTCACCTTGTCAATATGCGGGTTAGTTTGGCATACGCGTATTGAAACGGGAAATTTCAGGCTTATACAGCACAGGAAAAATCCTTAGCGCTGCTTCAGATATATCCTCAGGCAGGCTATTGGCGCTTTTTTTAAACTTTTTTGAAATCGGGGGTTTACAGCTCAAAAGAGCCTCCGTATAGTGCGCGCCATCGACGACGGAGACGTCAGCGATACTGCCCAGATGGTGAAATTGGTAGACACGCCAGCTTCAGGTGCTGGTGACCGCAAGGTCGTGGAAGTTCGAGTCTTCTTCTGGGCACCAATTCAAGAGCTTGAGATTCAATCGATTTCAAGGCTCGAACAAAAACCCGCGAAAGCGGGTTTTTGCGTTCTAAGTGCTTGATTTAATAAATCCAAAACAGGGGTTTACAGATCAAAACACTGTCCGTATAGTGCGCTCCATCGACACGGCGACGATGTCGATACTGCCCAGATGGTGAAATTGGTAGACACGCCAGCTTCAGGTGCTGGTGACCGCAAGGTCGTGGAAGTTCGAGTCTTCTTCTGGGCACCAATTCAAACTTGAGAGCACTGCTTTCAAGTCTCACAAAAACCCGCGAAAGCGGGTTTTTGCGTTTCTGGCCCCAGGTAATTCCTCCGTCCCAGAGCCTGCCGCTGTACCCGCAAAGCGCACATGAGAAACGATATCGTTTATGATTGTTACAAGTTTTTGCGGCACAACAGTGAGGAAACCTGCGAATGATGTTCAGAAACACCCTCCTTCCAACATCCCTTCTACGCGGCTTGACCATCACTTTGCTGGGACTGACCCTGGCATCTCCACTCACCCAGGCCGCCGACCCCGTTTCGTTGACCCTGTACAACGGCCAGCACAAGGAAGTCGGTGACGCGATCGCCAAGGCCTTCGAGGCCAAGACCGGCATTCACGTCAATGTACGCAAGGGCAGCAGCAATCAACTGGCCAGCCAGGTCGTTGAAGAAGGCGACCGCTCCCCCGCCGATGTGATCTACACCGAAGAATCCCCGCCCCTGAACAAGCTGGGCGAACAAGGCCTGCTGGCCCAGACCGACGCCCGCACCCTCGCTGTCCTGCCCAAGGAATATGTGGCCGGCAACGGCACCTGGATCGGCGTCACTGCACGAGTGCGAGTGGTGGCCTTCAACCCGAAACTGATCGACGAGAAAGACCTGCCCAAGTCGGTGCTGGAATTCTCCCAGCCACAATGGCAAGGCAAGGTCGGGTTCGTGCCCACCAGCGGCGCCTTCCAGGAACAGGCCGTGGCTATCATCAAACTGCACGGCATGGACGCCGCCGAAGAATGGCTGACTGGCCTGCGGGCATTCGGCAAGGTCTACAGCAACAACATGGTCGCTCTCAAGGCCGTGGAAAGCGGCGAAGTTGCCACCGTCCTGGTGAACAACTACTACTGGTTCGCCCTGCAACGGGAAAAAGGCCAGTTGGATTCCAAGCTGCACTATTTCACCGGCGGCGACGTCGGCGGCTTGATCACCGTATCCAGCGCCGCGGTGCTCAAGGCCAGCAAGCACCCAGAGGAAGCCCAGCAATTTCTCGCCTACATGGCCAGCGAAGAAGGCCAACGGGTAATCACCCAGACCACCGCCGAGTATCCGCTGCATAAAGGCATGCAATCGGACCGCGGCCTCAAGCCCTTCAGCGAGCTGGAAGCGCCGAAAGTGTCTCCGGCTGATCTGGGCAATGCCGAGCAGGCCCTGGACCTGGAACGCGATGTCGGCCTGAACTGATGAACCCATCACCCTCCGCCCCTGCCTACATGCCGAGGCGCAAGCGCCCCTCGATCTGGCTGCTGCTGCCGGTGTTGCTGCTGGTCTGCCTGAGCCTGTTGCCGCTGCTGTATGTCGGCCTCAAGGCCTGGCAGGCGGGCTGGGCCGAAGCCTTGCACCTGCTCTGGCGCCCCTATGTATTGCGCCTGCTGAGCAATACCCTGCTGCTGATGCTCGGGGTGACAACCGCTTGCGCCTTGATCGGCCTGTCCCTGGCCTGGCTGCTGGAGCGCAGTGATCTGCCGGGCAGGCGCATCTGGGGCGTGGTGCTGTGCCTGCCGTTTGCCGTACCGGCTTTTGTCAGCAGCTTCACCTGGGTCTCTCTGAGTGCCGGCTTCGAAGGCTTGGGCGGCGCCATTCTGGTAATGACCCTGTCCAAGTACCCACTGGTGTTCTTGCCGGTGGCCGCCACGCTGCGCAATCTCGACCCCTCCCTGGAGGAGTCGGCACGCACCCTCGGGCAGAATCGCTGGGGAGTGTTCTTCAAGATCACCCTGCCGCTGCTCTGGCCCTCACTGCTGGCAGGCTCCCTGCTGATTGCCCTGCATATGCTGGTGGAGTTTGGCGCCCTGTCGATCATTGGCCTGCAGACCTTCACCACCGCGATCTATCAGCAATTCGAGCTGGAATTCAGCAATGCCAACGCCGCCATGCTCTCGGCCGTGCTGCTGATGCTCTGCCTGATGCTGCTGGGCCTGGAATTGCGGGTGCGCGGCAAGGGTCGACACGTGCGCACCGGCCAGGGTGCAGCGCGGCATGCCGAACAGGTTCGCCTGGGCCGCTGGACCATGGGCGGGCAGCTGTATTGCCTGGTGCTGACCCTGATCGGCAGTGGCGTGCCCCTGGGCATGCTCGCCTATTGGCTGGCAGTGGGCTCATCGGCCGCCTTCCCGGTCGCCGCCATCGGCGAGGCCTTGTTCTCATCCCTGGCGCTGTCCCTGGGCGGTGGCGCCCTGTGCCTGGTACTGGCAGTGCCGGTAGGATTGCTGGTAGTGCGTTACAAAGGTCGACTGGCGATCTGGGCCGAGCGCCTGCCCTATCTGCTGCACGCCTTGCCGGGGCTGGTGATCGCCCTGACCCTGGTGTACTTCGCCCTGCACTATGTGCCAGCGTTGTACCAGAGCTCGGCACTGCTGTTGATTGCCTACGCCCTGCTGTTCCTGCCCCTGGCCCAGGCGCCGATCCGTACCGCGCTGAACAAGGCCGCGCCGCAGCTCGAGGAAGCCGCGAGAACCTTGGGCGCGTCCTCGTTCAGTGCCTTTTGCCGGGTGACTCTGCCCATCATCTTTCCAGCACTGGGCGCGGCATTCGCCCTGGTGTTTCTGGATGCGATGAAGGAGTTGACCGCGACCCTGCTGCTCAGCCCGACCGGGCTGGACACCCTGGCCACCGAAGTCTGGGCGCATACCGCGAATGTGGAGTTCGCGGCTGCGGCGCCTTATGCGGCGCTGTTGATTCTGGTGTCGGGGCTGCCGGTGTATCTGCTGACCACGCGGATGTATTTGAGTCGCTGAGAAGGGCTTCGCCGGCAAGCCGGCTCCTACAGAGCGATGCAGGAGCCAGTACCGGCGACGTGTCAGGCGCGGAATTGCCCCAGACTGGCCTTGAGCTGGGCCGCCAGATTATCCAGCACCTTGCCGCTGGCAGTGGTTTCCACCACTGCCTGCGCGGCGCGCTCAGCCTGGGCATGGATGGTTTCCACCCGCCCCCGCACCGCCTGCGCACCCTGGGCCTGATGCGCCGCTGCCTGGGTAGCCAGGCCGATGGCCGCATGCACCTGCTCCACCGAAGACTGCACCGACTGCTGCAACCGCGCGCTGTCGCGCAGCACCAGCAAGCCCTCGCTGGCCTGGCGCCCAGCCTGGCCGATAGCCGCCACCGCTTCCCGTGCGCCCTGCTGCAGGGCGCCGATATGCGCCTGGATATCCCCGGTGGAGCTCTGGGTCTTGCTGGCCAGGGCCCGCACTTCATCCGCCACCACCGCAAAGCCGCGCCCGGTTTCGCCAGCCCGCGCAGCCTCGATTGCAGCGTTCAGCGCCAGCAGGTTGGTCTGTTCGGCGATACCATGGATCACCGTCAGCACCACCTCGATCTGCTCGCTCTGCTGCGCCAGCCGCTCGATCACCTTGGCCCCGGTATCCACCTGCCCGGCCAACGCCTCGATCAGGCTGCCCACCTGCTCGGAGGTACGGGTGGTTTCGTCGGTGGCCTGGCGAATCTCCACCACTTGCTGCAGCGCAGCCTGCATCGCCTGGCTTTCCGCCTGGGCTTCGTCGGCCATTTGCGACAAGGCCCGCAGGCTCTCTGCCACTTCATCACGCTGCGCTTCGGCGGCGGCATCGGCCCCGGCATTGCGCTGGCTCATGGCGCCAATCTCGACCCCGGTACGCTGCGCCACATCCCCTGCTTCACGCACGATGGGCTGCAGCTTATCCACAAAGCGATTCACCGCCGCAGCCATGTCGCCGATCTCGTCATTGCTGTTGAGCGGCACCCGCTTGGTCAGGTCGCCCTCGCCCGCCGCCAGGTCCTTGAGCGCGGCGATCAGCAGGTGCAGCTTGTTCACCACTCGCCGCCCCAGCACCACCGCCAGCAACAGCAGCAAGGCCAGCCCCACCAGCGCCAGACCGGCACCAATCTGCCAGCGCAGGGTGGCCGCAGCTTCCTGTACGGTGCTTGCGGTATTGGCCTGCATCTGCGCGGCGGTGGCCTGGGCCGACTGCAGGCGCGAGCGCATGGCGGCCGAGCTGTCGGCCGAAGCGCCTTTGAGGCTGTCGCCCACCAACTGGTCGCTGCTGGCGATCAGTGCTCCGAAACGCTGGTCGAGGGCCGCGATATCTGCTTCCACCGAAGCCGTGGACACCCCCATCAGCACCTTGCCGATCTCCACCCCATTGGGGTTGATCGAGGCTTCGAGGTAATACACCGAAGGGTCACTCTTCGCCGCATCCAGCACCTTGTCCAACGCCCGATCGCCCTTGCCCTTCTCCAGCAGGGCCTTGTTGATGGGGTTCTCACGATTCAGATAGCGGGTCAGATGCTCGCCCGCCGCATCGTCATAAACCACGAACAACACATTGGGATTGCGCTGCGCACGCCGTGCGAATTCGGACAAGGTCGGCACATCGCTGTCCCACATGGCGCGAGGCGCCACCGAGGCCAGCAACTGGGCCATGTCATTAGCGGAATCCTTCAGGTCTTTTTCCAGGGCAGCGCGCAGTTGCACCTGCTCTTCCTTGAGACGGGAAGACAGGCCCGCGGTCAGACGCTGGCGGGTGCTGCTGGACAGGCTATCCAGGCTGGAAGTGACCTCCTTGCCTGCCTGCTCGAGCTCGCCAGACAACTTCTGGCTATCGACACCCAGGCGCGAAGCCAGATCGGCCTCCAGGGCCGTCACCGTGCTCCGAGTCAGTGCAACGGCGAGCAGCACCTGCACCAAAAGGGCGATACCGAGGGTAACGAACACAGGCCGTAGTAAACGGCTTTGTAACAGTGAGAGAACGGCCGACACAGGAAATCCCTCTACTTTTGACGCCATTATTCTGATGGCACTCTAGAAGTGAATTTCACAGCAAGGGTCGTGCCGCGCGGCAGACAGAAACGACAAAGGGCCCGATCAAGGGCCCTTTGGTTTTTACATCAACGACTTATCAAGCGAACGGATGACGCAGAACGATGGTTTCGTTGCGGTCCGGGCCCGTCGAAATAATGTCGATCGGCGCGCCGACCAGCTCTTCGATGCGCTTGATGTAGGCCTGGGCAGCTGCCGGCAGCTCGGCCAGGGTCTTGGCGCCCAGGGTCGATTCGCTCCAGCCCGGCATCTGCTCGTACACCGGCTCCAGGCCAATGTAGCTGTCGGCGTCGGTTGGCGCGTCGATGACTGCACCATCCTGGTTCTTGTAGCCAACGCAGATGTTGATGGTTTCCAGGCCATCCAGCACGTCCAGCTTGGTCAGGCACAGGCCCGAGATGCTGTTGACGTCGATGGCGCGACGCAGGATCACGGCGTCGAACCAGCCACAGCGACGGGCACGACCGGTGGTAGCACCGAACTCGTGGCCACGCTTGGCCAGGAAGGCACCGACGTCGTCGAACAACTCAGTCGGGAACGGACCCGAACCCACGCGAGTGGTGTAGGCCTTGGTGATGCCCAGGATGTAGTCCAGGTACATCGGACCCACGCCCGAACCGGTGGCGATGCCGCCAGCAGTGGTGTTGGAGCTGGTGACGTACGGGTAGGTACCGTGGTCGATGTCCAGCAGAGAACCCTGGGCACCTTCGAACATGATGTCCTTGCCGGCGCGGCGCAGCTGGTGCAGCTCGGCGGTGACGTCGAGCATCATCGGCTTGAGCAGCTCGGCGTATTCCATGCACTCGTCCAGGGTCTTCTGGAAGTCGATGGCCGGCTCTTTGTAGTAATTCACCAGGACGAAGTTGTGGTAGTCCAGCAACTCGCCCAGCTTGGCGGCGAAACGCTCGCGGTGGAACAGATCACCGATGCGCAGGCCACGACGGGCAACCTTGTCTTCGTAAGCCGGGCCGATGCCGCGACCGGTGGTGCCGATCTTCTGCTCGCCACGGGCCTTCTCGCGGGCCTGGTCCAGGGCCACGTGATAGGACAGGATCAGCGGGCAGGACGGGCTGATACGCAGGCGCTCACGCACCGGTACGCCTTTCTCTTCCAGCTTGACGATTTCACGCATCAAGGCATCCGGTGCTACCACCACACCGTTGCCGATCAGGCACTGCACGCCTTCGCGCAGCACGCCGGACGGAATCAGGTGCAGGACGGTCTTCTCACCGTCGATCACCAGGGTGTGGCCAGCGTTGTGGCCACCCTGGTAGCGCACTACGGCGGCGGCATGTTCGGTCAGCAGATCGACGATCTTGCCTTTGCCCTCATCACCCCACTGGGTGCCCAGGACTACGACATTCTTACCCATAACATTTGTCCTCATTCGCGCAAACTTGGTGCCGGCAGCCGCCGGCAGGAAAACTCAAGAAACCAGCGGCAATACTTGCCAAAGCCCATTGTGCTGAATCAATTGCCGGTCGCAGTCCGCTTCAGCGGCAGCCGCCAATGGCTGGCCGGGCAACGCCTGGACTACACGCTGACCCTCACTGCGCAACTGGCAGACGGCCCGCCAGAGTGTTGCGTCAGTGCTGTCAGGCATCCAGATCCCGCCACTGGGCAACGGGATTTCGGCACGCCCCAGGGTCACCAGGGTTTTCAGATCGGTAGAGAAACCCGTGGCCGGACGGGCACGCCCGAAGTCCGCGCCGATGTCATCGTAACGACCGCCCTGGGCGATGGATTGACCCACGCCAGGCACGAACACCGCGAACACCACGCCGGTGTGATAGTGGTAGCCACGCAGCTCGCCCAGGTCGAAATACAGCGGCAAACCCGGGAAACGCACCGACAAGCGCTCGGCGATGGTCAGCAATTCATCCAGCGCCAGCAGCACCGACGTCGGTGCGCCTGCCAGGCGTCGACGGGCCTCGCTCAACACTTCACGACTGCCGCACAGGTCCACCAGGGAGCGCAGCATTTGTGCCAGGTCGGCGGGCAGGCCCTGGGTCAGGCTGATGACCTCATCGATGGCCTTGCGCTGCAGGGCGTCGAACAGTTGCTGCTCCACCGCGCCGGACAGGCCGGCGGCCTGGGCCAGACCGCGGTAGATGCCCACGTGCCCAAGGTCCATGTGCACATCCGGTACGTCGGCCAGTTGCAGCATGGCCAGCATCAGGCTGATAACCTCGACGTCGCTGCTCGGGCTGGCATCGCCGTACAACTCGGCACCCAACTGGATAGGGCTGCGCGAGGACGACAAGGCCCGCGGCTGGGCATGCAGCACGCTGCCGGCGTAGCACAGGCGGCTTGGCCCTTCGCGGCGCAAGGTGTGGGCGTCGATGCGCGCCACCTGCGGCGTGATATCGGCACGGAAACCCATCTGCCGCCCCGATTGCGGGTCGATGACCTTGAAGGTACGCAGATCCAGATCCTGGCCGGCGCCCGTCAGCAGGGACTCCAGGTATTCGATATGGGGAGTGACGACGAACTCGTAACCCCAGCTCTGGAACAGATCCAACACCTGACGACGCGCCACTTCGATGCGCGCCGCTTCCGGCGGCAATACTTCTTCGATGCCATCTGGCAGCAGCCAGCGGTCTACCGTTGCCATTACGCCATTCCCCTATGGTCCGGGCGGCAAGCCTGGGGCCAGCCTTAGAGTGAAGCAGAAAAGGGTCGCATCCGACACGAGCTCAGCCGGACAGGCAGCCAGGAATCAGCTGTACAGACCATTTTCCTCGAAAAATCTCGCCGGACTCTTGAACGAGCCACGGCCAATCAAAGATGCAGACGCAAAAAAGCCGGGAATTTCCCGGCTGCCGCATCATACACCCGTTTTCCCAAAGGATCACCCCGCGAGGCGTTTTAGCCGCCCGGCGGGGTGCCCAGGGATCAGGGTCGGATCAAGGCTTGGACTTTTCCAGGTAGTGGAAGAAGTCACTGCTTGGGTCCAGAACCATGACATCGGATTTGTTCGCGAAGCTTTCACGGTAGGCACGCAGGCTACGGTAGAACGCGTAGAACTCCTGGTCCTGGCCGTAGGCCTTGGCGTAGATCGCCGCTGCCTGGGCGTCACCATCACCGCGCGCCTCTTCAGACTCGCGATAGGCTTCCGCCAGCAACACGCGACGCTGACGATCGGCGTCGGCACGGATGCCTTCGGCCAGCTCGTTACCCTTGGCGCGGTGCTCGCGAGCTTCACGCTCACGCTCGGTGCTCATGCGCTCGAACACGCTGCGGTTGACTTCCTTCGGCAGGTCGATGGCCTTGACCCGGACATCGACCACTTCGATGCCCAGCTCCTTTTCCGCCATCTTGTTCAGCGAACCCGTGATGTCCGCCATCAGCGCGTCACGCTCACCGGAAACCACTTCATGCAGGGTGCGCTTACCGAACTGGTCACGCAGGCCCGATTCCAGACGACGGGAAAGACGCTCGTCAGCGATCTGCTTGAGGCCGGAAGTCGCGGTGTAGAAGCGCTCGGCATCCTTCACCCGCCACTTGGCGTAGGCATCCACCATCACCGCTTTCTTTTCCAGGGTCAGGAAGCGCTGGGTCGGTGCATCCAGGGTCATCAGGCGCGCGTCGAACTTACGCACCTGGTTGATGTAGGGCACTTTCCAGTGGGGGCCAGGCTGGACATCGGCCTGAACCACACGACCGAACTGCAGCAACACCGCGCGCTCGGTTTGAGCGACGATGTAGAAGCTGTTCCAGGCAACCACCGCCACGACTACGCCCACGATCAGGGCGATCAGCGATTTATTGCTCATCAGCGACTCTCCCTAGAACGCGTTTGCTGCTGTTGCTGCATATGCTCAACCGCGGCGCGCGCATTCGCTTCATTGCTGGCTGCAGAAGCCGAGCCGGTTACCGGAGCACCGCCGCTACGACCACTGTCGATCATCTTGTCCAGCGGCAGGTAAAGCAGGTTGTTCTGCCCGCCCTTGCTGCCGGTTACCAGCACCTTGCTGGTATTGCTGAAGACTTCCTGCATGGTGTCCAGGTACAGGCGCTGACGAGTGACCTCGGGAGCCTTGCGGTACTCGGCGACCAGCTTGGTGAAGCGATCCGCCTCACCCTTGGCGCGGGAAACCACTTCATCGCGGTAACCATTGGCATCCTCGAGGATGCGCTGGGCCTGGCCACGGGCTTCCGGCACCACGCCGTTGGCGTAGGTTTCAGCCTGGTTGCGCGAACGCTGTTCATCTTCACGGGCACGGATCACGTCATCGAAGGCTTCCTGCACTTCACGCGGTGCCGCTGCGCTCTGTACGTTCACCTGGGTAACGGTGATACCGGTGCGATAGTTGTCGAGGAACCGCTGCAGGCGCTCCTTGATCTCGCTCGCCATCAATTCACGACCTTCGGTCAGCACCTGGTCCATGGCGGTGGAACCCACCACGTGGCGCAGGGCGCTGTCGGTCGCATGCTGCAGGCTGATTTCCGGCTGATCGACGTTCAGCACGAAGTCCTGCAGGTTGCTGATCTTGTACTGCACGGTCAGCGGCACTTCGACGATGTTCTCGTCCTCGGTGAGCATCTGCCCCTGCTTGGTGTAGGCACGCTCACGCGTGACGTTCTCCATGTACTTCTTGTCCATCGGCGGGAAGTAGATATTCAGGCCCGGCCCAACGGTTTCGTAGTACTTGCCCAGGCGCAGCACCACGGCCTGCTCCTGCTCGTCTACGACATAGACCGCGCTGTACAGCCAGGCAGCCGCCAATACGGCCAGACCGACGCCCAGCAAGCCGAAGCCGCCGCCCTTGCCGGAACTGCCGCCGTCATCACCACGTTTCTTACCACCACCGAACAACCCATTCAGGCTTTCCTGCAGCTTTCGGAAGGCCTCGTCGAGATCTGGTGGCCCCTTGCGATCGCCGTTATTGCGGCGCTTGCCACCCCAAGGGTCCTGATTATTCGAGTTGCCACCCGGCTCATTCCAAGCCATAGCGCTCTCCATCTGATAAAGCAAAGACGCACCCACGGCGCGCCGACCAATGCTACAGAATGCCTGCTACAGCGGCACAACCGCCTGCCCAGGCTTTTATTGCAAAGTGTGTTGCTCGATGAATTCAGAAGGTTGCAGTCCTTCGCGACTGACCAGCCGGTTCAACTCGGCGCGCGGCAGGCGCACGGCCAGCAAACTGACGCCTTCGTCGTCGTGATCTTCTTTCTGCACCGCGTTCAACTGGAAAAACTGTGCTCGCAGTCGAGCAAAACGCTGCGGCAAGCGCAAGGTGCCGACGAACAAATCTTCGCCCAGCAGCTCGGCAATGGCCTGCTTGAGCAAATCCAGCCCACGACCATCGCGGGCCGACAGCCAGACACGCTGCGGCTTGCCATCGGGATCGCGCTGGATCTGCGGCTCCACGCCCTCGAGCAAATCGAGTTTGTTATAGACCTCCAGGATCGGCAAGTCTTGAGCCCCGATCTCCCCGAGCACCACCATGACCTGCTCGATCTGGGCCATACGCTCGGGTTCATGGGAATCGATCACGTGCAGCAGCAGGTCGGAGTTGCTCGACTCCTCGAGGGTAGCCCGAAACGCCTCGACCAACTTGTGCGGCAAGTGCCGAATGAAGCCCACGGTATCGGCCAGCACGATCGGCCCCAAGTCGTCCAGTTCCAGACGGCGCAAGGTGGGATCGAGGGTGGCGAACAATTGGTCGGCAGCAAAGACCTCGGACGCGGTCACGGCATTGAACAAGGTGGACTTGCCGGCGTTGGTGTAACCCACCAACGACACCGAAGGGATATCCGCGCGCTTGCGGCCACGCCGAGCCTGTTCACGCTGGCTACGAACCTTTTCCAGGCGTGCCTTGATCTGCCGCAGGCGTACGCGCAGCAGGCGCCGGTCGGTTTCCAGCTGGGTTTCGCCCGGACCGCGCAGGCCGATACCACCCTTTTGCCGCTCAAGGTGGGTCCAGCCACGCACCAGACGCGTGCTCATATGCTCAAGCTGGGCCAGTTCGACCTGAAGCTTGCCTTCGTGAGTGCGCGCGCGCTGAGCGAAAATATCGAGAATCAGACCCGTGCGGTCGATCACGCGACACTCGAATACACGTTCGAGGTTACGTTCCTGACTGGGCGTGAGGATGTGATTGAAAATCACCAGGTCTACCTGTTCGGCGTTGACCAGGTCGCGTAATTCTTCGACCTTGCCGCTGCCAACCAGGTATTTGGCCGTTGGCCGATGACGCGGCACGCTAACAAACGCGACGGTCTCGGCGCCGGCCGATAGTGCCAGCTCCTGAAACTCCTGCGGATCTTCGCGCGCCTCAGGGTCCTGACCATCCAAGTGAACGAGAATGGCCCGTTCACCACCACCGTGGCGCTCAAAGAACAAAGGAGACTCCTATCAGGCGTTACCTGGCTCAGCGTCACCCTGTTCGGATTCGGATGCGCTAGGCAGACGAATTGGGCGAACCGGAACCACTGTCGAGATAGCGTGCTTGTAAACCATCTGGCTAACGGTGTTTTTCAGCAGGATAACGAACTGGTCGAACGACTCGATCGTGCCTTGCAGTTTGATGCCATTGACCAGATAGATGGAAACCCCAACTTTCTCTTTACGCAATGTATTCAAGTAAGGGTCTTGTAGCGAATGCCCTTTTGACATGTGCCGCACTCCTTTAAGGATCAATAATAAAAAATAGAAAACAGATGGCCAAAGCCGTCACACCCCCAAGGATAGACGGCAATTGCAAGGACTCAGCCCAATATGGAGATCGTCCCTAAGTATTTCAAGGCGCGTGGCAGATTGTCGCAATCCAGGCTGTCCAACCATTGCAGGTCAGCCCAACTGCGTAACCAGGTGAACTGGCGTTTCGCCAATTGGCGCGTGGCAATGATGCCCCGTTCCTGCATTTCGGCTGACGTCAGCTTGCCATCCAGATGATCCCAGACTTGGCGGTAACCCACTGCACGTATAGACGGCAAGCCGGCGTGCAGGTCACTTCTGGAGCGCAGAGCTACGACCTCGTCAATGAATCCCTGTTCCAACATTTGTGTGAATCTTTGTGCAATACGCTGGTGCAGTACCTGGCGATTCGCCGGGGCGATGGCCAGATTGGCGACAGTATAGGGCAATTGGCTGCGTCCCGATGCGCCTGCTTCAGTACTTTGCGCCAATTGGCGCTGGCGATGAGCCGTCATCGTCAGGCCGCTGACCCGGTACACCTCCAGCGCCCGGGTCAGGCGCTGCGGGTCATTGGGATGGATCCGCGCCGCGGACTCGGGATCCACCGCTGCCAACTGCTCATGCAACGCCTGCCAGCCAAGGCGCGCGGCTTCTTCTTCAAGCTCGGCGCGCACTTGCGGGTCGGCCGCCGGCATATCCGCCAGGCCTTCGAGCAGCGCCTTGTAATAAAGCATGGTGCCGCCCACCAGCAAGGGAATCTTGCCTCGCGCGGTGATATCGGCCATGGCCGCCAGGGCATCACGACGAAAATCCGCCGCAGAATAGCTTTCGGCCGGGTCGAGGATATCGATCAAGCGATGGGGAAACTCGGCCAGCAACTCCTTGGACGGCTTGGCGGTGCCAATGTCCATGCCGCGATAGACCAGCGCCGAATCGACGCTGATCAGCTCGCACGGCAGCACCTTGGTCAGTTCGATGGCCAGGTCGGTCTTGCCCGCAGCGGTCGGGCCCATCAGGAAAATCGCTGGAGGTAACTGAGTCATCAACGGCCGCGCAGAAAGAGTTTATCCAGATCGTCCAGGCCCAACTGGGTCCAGGTCGGTCGACCGTGGTTGCATTGGCCGCTGCGCTCGGTGTTTTCCATGTCGCGCAGCAAGCCGTTCATTTCCGCCAGGGCCAGGCGCCGGTTGGCACGGATCGCACCGTGGCAGGCCATGGTGCCCAGCAACTCGTTGAGATGGGCCTGGATCCGGTCACTGGTGCCGTATTCCATCAGGTCCGCCAGCACGTCATGCACCAGCCGATTGGCCTCGGCCTGCTTGAGCAAGGCCGGAATCTGCCGGATCGCCAGGGACTCCGGCCCCAGGCGCTGCAGCTCGAAGCCCAGGCGCTGGAACCAGGCGACATGCTCCTCTGCGCAATCGGCCTCGCGCTGGCTGACCGCGATCGACTCCGGCACCAGCAAGGGTTGGCCGCTCAGACCTTCGCTGGCCATGGCCACCTTCAAGCGCTCGTACATGATGCGCTCGTGAGCCGCGTGCATATCCACCAGCACCAGGCCAAGGGCGTTCTCCGCCAGGATGTAGATGCCCTTGAGCTGCGCCAACGCATAGCCCAATGGAGGAATGTCTTCCTGGCTTTCCGGTAGTGCGCTAGCCGCAGCACCTGGCAGCGGCGCAAAGAATTCGCGATAGGCGCCCTGGGCCTCCGCGGCCGGCAGCACCGGCTGCGGGCGTGGCGTGTACTGATATTGATAGCCGCTGCCAGCACCGGTACTCGGTGCACTGAAGCCCGGCTGGGACTGTGGCTGCTCCAGGGCCAGGTTCGCCGCCAGGCGCATCTCGCCCTGGGGCCCGAATTCACCGGCCTCGAGCCCCGTCGGCCGCACTATGCCGGCCACCGCCGCCGGCGCCGCCAATTGGTCCTCGGGACGCACATCGCCCAGGGCCCGATGCAAGGTGCCATAAAGGAAGTCATGGACCATGCGCCCATCACGGAAGCGCACTTCGTGCTTGGTCGGGTGGACGTTGACGTCGACCACAGCCGGGTCGACCTCGAAAAACAGCACGAAGGTCGGGTGCCGGCCGTTGAACAGCACATCGCGGTAGGCCTGGCGCACCGCATGGGCCACCAGCTTGTCCTTCACCGCACGACCGTTGACATAGAAATACTGCAGGTCCGCCTGGCTGCGGGAGAAGGTCGGCAAGCCCACCCAACCCCAGAGGTGCAGGCCATTGCGCTCGACATCGATCGGCAGCGCCTGCTCCAGGAAACCCGAGCCACAGACTGCGGCCACACGCCGGGCACGGGCCATGTCGTCCTTGGCCTCATGCAGGCTGAGGATGCTCTTGCCGTTATGGCGCAGATGAAAGGCCACGTCGAAACGCGCCAAAGCCAGGCGCCTGATCACTTCCTGCAGGTGATCGAACTCGGTTTTCTCGGCCTTGAGGAACTTGCGCCGCGCCGGGGTATTGAAGAACAGGTCGCGCACTTCCACCGAGGTGCCCACCGGATGCGCCGCCGGCTGCACCCGCGCCGCCATGTCCCGGCCTTCGGTTTCCACCTGCCAGGCCTGATCGGCATCCCGGGTGCGGGAGGTCAGGGTCAGGCGTGCCACCGAGCTGATGGACGCCAGGGCCTCACCCCGGAAGCCCAGGCTCATCACCCGCTCCAGGTCTTCCAGATCACGAATCTTGCTGGTGGCGTGACGCGCCAGGGCCAGCGGCAGGTCATCGGCGGCAATACCGCGGCCGTCATCGCGAACCCGCAACAGCTTGACCCCAGCCTGCTCGACATCCACATCGATACGCTTGGCGCCGGAGTCCAGGCTGTTCTCCAGCAGTTCCTTGATCACCGAAGCCGGGCGCTCAACCACCTCGCCCGCGGCGATCTGGTTGGCCAGGCGCGGGCTGAGCAGCTCGATACGCGCACTGCTGTTCACCGATTCACTCATTCCTTGGCCGCCAGTTCGGTGCCGGGGATGGTCAAGACCTGCCCCACTTTCAATTCATCGCTCTTCAGGTTGTTGGCACTGCGCAGCGTCGCCGCCGATACCTGATAGCGCACCGCGATCATGGCCAGGCTCTCCCCGGGGCTGACCCGGTGATCACGCGGCCCCTGGGCGATCTTCCCGGAATCCCGCAGCCAGGCAATGTAGGTGCCCGGTGGCGGATTCTGCTGGAAGAACTGCCGCACGCCACTGCTGATGGAACGCGCCAGGGCCTGCTGATGGCTGGCGGTGGCCAGCTTCGAGGCTTCGTTGGAGTTGGAGATAAAGCCGGTTTCCACCAGGATCGACGGAATATCCGGCGACTTGAGCACCATGAACCCCGCCTGCTCCACGCGCTGCTTGTGCAGCGGCGTGACCCGGCCGATGTTGTTCAGCACCTTCTGCCCGACATTCAGGCTGGAGGTCAGGGACGCGGTCATCGACAGGTCCAGCAACACCCCGGCAAGCATCCGGTCCTTGTCATCCAGGCTGACGTTACCGGCACCACCGATCAGGTCGGAACGGTTTTCACTGTCCGCCAGCCAGCGCGCGGTTTCCGAAGTGGCACCGCGCTCGGACAGGGCGAACACCGAGGCGCCGAAGGCAGCGGCCGAGGGGGCGGCGTCGGCGTGGATCGAAACGAACAGGTCGGCACCCTTCTTGCGAGCGATCTCGGTGCGGCCGCGCAGCGGGATGAAATAGTCGCCGGTACGCGTCAGCTCGGCACGGAAGCCCTTGAGGCCGTTGACCTGGCGCTGCAGTTCCCGGGCAATGGCCAGCACCACGTCTTTCTCATGCTGGCCACGGGAACCGGAAGCGCCCGGGTCTTCGCCACCATGACCGGCATCGATCACCACGATGATGTCGCGCTTGCCGGCCGGCGCCGGAGGCAGCTTGATCGCCGGTTCCGCCGGGGTTACCGGCACAGCGGGAACCGTCGCCACGGTTGGCGGCGGCGCCACGGGCGGCGCGGCATCGGCCGGGTTGTCGAACAGGTCGACCACCAGGCGATTGCCGTACTGGGCGTTGGGCGCCAGGGTGAAACTCTTGGGCGTAACGGCCTTTTTCAGGTCGATGACCACCCGCAGGTCGGTAGGGGTGCGCTGCGCCGAGCGCATGGCGGTGATCGGCGTATTGGCGGTGGCGACGTTCAGTTGACCGCCCAGGGTCGCGCCATTGATATCGATCACCAGACGATCCGGGGCCGTCAGGGTAAAGACACTGTGCTGGACCGGGCCGGACAGGTCGAATACCAGTCGCGTGTTATCCGGTGCCCGCCACAGGCGGACGCTGCGAACCTGTGTTGCGGCCACAGCATCGACGGCCAATGCCGTAAGCAACAGTCCTACGACAGTAACCAACGCGCGAATGCGCATACCTAACCCCATCAATTATTTGAATTCCAACGCCAAAGCGGCACACCAGGACTCGCCGCGCGAGCCTTGAGACAACAGGTGCACTGAACGCCCGCTGTTATGCGGGGTAATGGTAATGGTCAGGTCGGGCTTTGGCAAAAAGCCTGCACCCTTCTGGGGCCACTCCAGAAGACACAATGCATCGCCCTCGAAGTAGTCGCGAATGCCCAGGAATTCCAGCTCCTCGGGGTCCACCAAGCGGTACAGATCGAAGTGAAAGGCCCGCACCGGGCCAATCTCGTAAGGCTCCACCAGGGTGAAGGTCGGGCTCTTCACCGCCCCCACATGCCCCAGCCCGCGGATGATGCCGCGGGACAAGGTGGTCTTGCCCGCCCCCAGGTCACCCTCGAGAAAAATCACCCCCACACCCTGGGTGATCCGCGCAATGCGTGCGCCAAATTCCACCATGGCCTGCTCATCGGCCAGGTAAAGGGTTAACTCAGACACGGTGATTGCTCCTCCAACAACTGACGAATGACTGGAATCAGATCACTGGCCGCCAGCCCACGGCCCATTTTTCCTTGCTGCTCGCCGGCGCTGGCATGCAGCCAGACCGCCAGGCAAGCCGCCTCGAATACCGGCAACCCCTGCGCCAGCAAGGCCCCGATCAAGCCGGCGAGCACATCCCCCAGCCCCGCCGTGGCCATCGCCGGATGCCCGACATCACAGCGTGCCAGTTGCCCATCGGGACTGGCGATCAGACTGCCCGCGCCCTTGAGCACGGCCACGGCCTGGTATTTCTCACTCAAGGCCCTGGCGGCCCCGGGGCGATCGGCCTGAATTTCGGCAGTGGAGATGCCCAGTAACCGCGCCGCCTCGCCCGGATGCGGGGTGATCACACTGGCTCGCGGCAACTGCGCCGCCCCCAACGCCAACAGATTCAGGGCATCGGCGTCCCAGACCTGCGGCAAGCGCGCATTGGCCGCCGCCGACAACAGGCTGCGCCCCCAGGCACCCTGCCCCAGGCCCGGCCCCACCACCAGCACCGTGGCCCGCGCCAGCAGCGCCATCAATTGATTGGCCGAATGGGTGCCCAGGGTCATGACTTCCGGCAGGCGCGCAGCGGCAGCCGCCACATGCTCGCTGCGGGTCGCCAGGGACACCAGCCCGGCGCCACTGCGCAGGGCGCTTTCAGCGCTCAATAGCGCGGCTCCGGCAAAACCAAGATCACCACCGATCAGCAACAGATGGCCGAACTGGCCCTTGTGCGCATCCAGGGAACGCGCATTCAGGCACGGCAACTGACCGCGCGTCAGCAACTGAACGTCGGGTAATGGGGGTTTTGTCTGCGGCATGCGTCTTCGGGCTCCGATGTCTGGCAGAATTATACGCACCTTAAGTCCCCGGTTTCTCTTGCCTCATGTCCGTCATTACCCAGGATCTTCCCGCTCTCGCCCAATCGATCAAGGACTGGGGCCGCGAACTGGGCTTTCAACAAGTCGGCATCAGCGGCCTGGACCTGGCCGAGCACGAGCAGCACCTGGAACGCTGGCTCGCCGCCGGCTACCACGGCGAGATGGACTACATGGGCGCCCACGGCAGCAAACGCTCCCATCCCGACCAGCTGGTGCCCGGCACCTTGCGCGTGGTGTCGCTGCGCATGGACTACCTGCCCGGCGACACCCAGATGGCCCAACGCCTGGCGCAACCTTCCAAGGCCTATGTTTCGCGCTATGCCCTGGGTCGCGACTACCACAAGCTGATCCGCAAGCGCGTGCAGCAACTGGCCGAGCGCATCCAGCAAGTCATCGGCCCCTTTGGCTATCGCGCCTTCGTCGACAGCGCCCCGGTGCTGGAAAAAGCCATCGCCGAACAGGCCGGGCTCGGCTGGATCGGCAAGAACACCCTGGTGCTCAACCGCAAGGCCGGCAGCTATTTCTTCCTCGCCGAACTGTTCGTCGACCTGCCGCTGCCGGTGGACCCGCCCCACGCCACGGAGCACTGCGGACGTTGCAGCGCCTGCCTGGACATCTGCCCCACCCAGGCCTTTGTCGGCCCCTATGTACTGGATGCCCGGCGCTGCATTTCCTACCTGACCATCGAGCTCAAGAGCGCCATCCCCGAAGACCTGCGACCGCTGATCGGCAATCGGGTCTTCGGCTGCGACGACTGCCAGATCGTCTGCCCCTGGAATCGCTTCGCCCGCCCATCGGGGGAAGGCGACTTCAAGCCCCGGCACAACCTGGACAACGCCGAACTGGCGGAGCTGTTCATGTGGGACGAAGACCAGTTCCTCAGCAGCACCGAAGGCTCGCCCCTGCGCCGCGCCGGCTACGAGCGCTGGCTACGCAACCTGGCGGTGGGCCTGGGCAATGCGCCATCGAGCATCCCCGTGCTGGAAGCCCTCAAGGCCCGCCAGGACTACCCCTCGGAACTGGTGCGCGAGCACGTGCAGTGGGCCCTGGCCCAGCACGCCAACCGTCAGTGTTCGTCGTTGTAGACGAACTTGGGCATTTCCCAGTGAAACCGGATCGCCAGCAGGCGCAATAGAAAGCCGCCGAACAAGGTCACCAGGATCGACTGCTCGCTGGGCAATTGCAGATAGATGCACAGCATGTAGCACCAGGCGGCGGCGAAGGACACGCTGGCATACAGCTCGCGACGGAAGATCAACGGAATGTCGTTGCAGAAGATATCCCGGAGGATGCCGCCAAAGACCCCGGTGATTACCCCGCTGACCGAGGCCACCAGCATGCCATGGCCCATTTCCAGGGCGGTCATGCAACCGATCAGGGTGAAGGCCACCAGGCCCACGGCGTCGAGCACCAGGAACAGCGAACGCAGGTGGCGCATCAAGGGCGCGATAAAGATGGTCACCAGGGCCGCCACCGACGTCAGCACCAGGTACTCGGGGTGCTTGACCCAGGTCAGCGGGTAGTGGCCGAGCAGCATATCGCGCACCGAACCACCACCCAGCGCCGTGACACAGGCGATCAGCACCACACCGAACCAGTCCATGCCGCGGCGGCCGGCAGAAAGGGCGCCAGTCATGGCTTCGGCGGTAATGGCGATCAGATAGAGCATCAACAGCATGGTGGCGGTCCTTACGGGAAGGCGCGCAGTCTACTCAGTTGAAGCGGGCACCAAAAGAGGGCAGGTACGGGCGCGAGCTACCCCGCGCGCCCGTTTGCCGGCAAGCCGACGCCTGCGGATCAGAACTTGATGAAGTGCTTGCGGTAATGCTGCAGCTCGGCGATGGACTCGCGAATGTCGTCCAGGGCCAGGTGGGTGCTGCCCTTCTTGAAGCTGTCGCGCACCTCGGGGGCCCAGCGTGCGGCCAGTTCCTTGAGGGTCGATACGTCCAGATTGCGGTAGTGGAAGTAGCTTTCCAGGGACTTCATATGGCGATAGAGAAAGCGCCGGTCCTGGCAGATGCTGTTGCCACAGATCGGCGACTTGCCACGGGGCACCCACTGCTCGAGGAAGGCGATGGTCTGGGCCTCGGCCTCGGCCATGCTGATGCGGCTGTCACGCACCCGCTGGGTCAGGCCGGAACCGCCGTGCTGGCGCGTGTTCCACTCGTCCATGCCGGCGAGAATCTCGTCGCTCTGATGGATGGCGATGACCGGTCCTTCAGCCAAGGTGTTGAGGTTGCTGTCGGTGACAATGGTGGCCATCTCGATGATGACGTCGGTGTCGGGGTTCAGACCGGTCATTTCCAGATCGATCCAAATCAGGTTTTGCGGGTTTTGCATGGCTGGGCTCCTCGGCGTAGTTGCGCAGTTTAGCCTAGAGGGCCTGCCCGGCGTGCTAAACTCGCCGCCGTTTTACCCAACCGCCGTAATTATCGACACGGAACACCAATGGCCAAACGCCAGCTCAATCGACGCCAGAACTGGCGCATCGAAAAGATTCAAGGTGAGCGCGCTGCCCGCGCCGCCAAACGCGAGTCCTCTGCCGTCGAGGCCCTGGAAGGGGGCGACCTGGGGCCGGAACAGACCGGCCTGGTGATTGCCCACTTCGGCGTCCAGGTCGAGGTCGAGGCCCGCGAAGGCGAGCTGGCCGGCCAGGTCTTCCGCTGCCACCTGCGGGCCAACCTGCCGGCGCTGGTGACCGGCGACCAGGTGGTCTGGCGCGCCGGCAACCAGGGCATCGGGGTGATCGTCGCGCAACTGCCGCGCAGCACCGAGCTGTGCCGCCCGGACAGCCGCGGCCAGCTCAAGCCGGTGGCGGCCAACGTCGACATGATCGTGATTGTGTTCGCGCCCATGCCCGAGCCCCACGCCAACCTGATCGACCGTTACCTGGTGGCGGCCGAGCACGCGGGTATCCGCCCCTTGCTGCTGCTGAACAAGGCCGACCTGATCGATGAGCAGAACGCCCCCGCGTTGAATGCCTTGCTGGCCGTGTATCGCCAGCTGGGTTACCCGCTATTGGAAGTCTCGGCTCATCACGGCGACGGCATGGAGCAGTTGCAGGCCCTGCTCGATGGCCGCATCAGCGTATTCGTCGGTCAGTCCGGGGTGGGCAAATCGTCCCTGGTGAACAGCCTGCTACCGGAAGTCGAGACCCGGGTTGGCCCGCTGTCGGAGTTCTCCGGCCAGGGCACCCACACCACCACCACCGCGCGACTGTTCCATTTCCCCGGCGGCGGCGAACTGATCGACTCCCCCGGCATTCGCGAATTCGGCCTGGGCCATGTCAGCCGCGCCGATGTCGAGGCCGGTTTTATCGAGTTCAACGACCTGCTGGGCACCTGTCGCTTCCGTGACTGCAAGCATGATCGCGAACCGGGCTGCGCGCTGCTCAAGGCCCTGGAAGACGGGCGCATCCAGCAACAGCGGATGAACAGCTACCGCTCGATCCTCGCCAGCCTGCCCGACAGCAGCTACTGAAACCTCTGCCATAGAAACAACAAGGCCGCGATCATCGCGGCCTTGTTGTTTGTCACTTCGGCGTTACCGGAGCTGCCGGTGCGGCAGCAGGGGCAGCCGGCGATGCCGGCGCCGCAGCGGGTGCCGGCGCCTGGGCTGCACTGCCCTGCTCGTCCATCTTCAGCACACCATCCTCGAAGATGTTCATGCGCTGGCGCACCTCGTGGGCCGGCAGCGGTTCGCTGCCCGGCGGCAAGGCATGGGGATCGACCGCAGCCCCCGGCACTTCGCCCGGAGCACCGCTGCCCTGGTTCGGCGCCGGAGCGTTGGGATCGGTCTGCTCGCCTTCGATGGCGCGCTGGGCCTTCTTGGTCAGCACCACAATGTCGATGCGCCGGTTGACCGGATTGAACGGGTCCTTGCGATCGAACAGCGCCGAAGAAGCAAAGCCCACCACCCGTGCCACTTGCGGATCAGGATAACCACCAGCCACCAATGCACGCCGTGCAGCGTTGGCACGGTTGGCCGACAGTTCCCAGTTACCGAAGTCGCCAGTGCCCGAATACGGCTTGGCATCGGTGTGGCCGCTGATGCTGATCTTGTTCGGCACCGCCTTGATGGTGTCGGCCATGGCCAGCAGGATGTCTTCGAAATAGGGTTTCAGACGCGCACTGCCAGAGTCGAACATCGGCCGGTTCTCGGCATCCATGATCTGGATCCGCAAACCATCCGGAGTGATCTCGAAGAGGATCTGGTCCTTGAACTTCTGCAGTTGCGGGTTCTCTTCAACCTTGTTCTGCAACTCCTGCAGCAGCAGTTCGAGACGCTCGCGCTCGACCTGCTCGGCCATGCCCTCCACTTGGTCGGCATCCACTGTGACCTTGTCCGGCTGTGGCTGGGACTTGACCTCAGGGTTCAGGGTGTTCTCCGGCGCCAGCTGCGGCGAGCCGCCCAGATCGATGATGTAGGGCGTGCCGCTTTCAGAGAAGCCGACCGGGTCCTTGAAGTAGCCGGCAATGGCGATCTTCTGTTCCGGGGTCGCGGTGGACAGCAACCACAGCACCAGGAAGAACGCCATCATCGCCGTGGCGAAGTCGGCGAAGGCGATCTTCCATGCGCCCCCGTGGTGTCCGCCGCCAAAGCGCTTGACGCGCTTGATGATAATCGGCTGATTATTTTCCATGACTTAGCGACCGCGAACCGCTTGTTCCAGCTCGGCGAAGCTAGGACGGTGCGACGGGTACAGAACCTTGCGCCCGAACTCCACCGCCAACGACGGCGGCATGCCGGAAGCCGAGGCCACCAGGGAAGCCTTGATGGCTTCGTAGACGTTGAGCTCTTCCTTGGCATCGTGGGCCAGGGAGTTGGCCAGCGGGCCGAAGAAGCCGTAGGCCGCGAGAATACCGAAGAAGGTACCTACCAGCGCCGCACCTACGTGCAGGCCGATGGACTTCTGGTCGCCGTCGCCCAGGGACGCCATGGTCACCACAATCCCCAGTACCGCCGCGACGATACCGAAGCCGGGCATGCCGTCGGCGATCCCGGTCACTGCGTGAGACGGGTGCTCGAGTTCTTCCTTGAGGCTCAGCAGCTCCATGTCGAACAAGCCTTCCAGTTCGTGGGGGGCCATGTTGCCGGAGGACATGATGCGCAGGTAATCACACACGAACGCGGTCATGCGTTCATCCTTGAGCACTGCCGGGTACTTGGCGAAGATCGGGCTGGCGGCTGCGTCTTCGATGTCCCCTTCGATGGCCATCATGCCTTCGCGACGGCTCTTGTTGAGGATCTCGTAGATCAGGCCCAGCACTTCCAAATAGAAGGTGTGGGTAAAACGCGAGCTGAACATGCCCAGGGACTTCTTGATGACGTGCATCGTCATGTAGCCCGGGTTCGCCTGGAGAAATGCACCGAAGGCCGCACCGCCGATGATCAGAACCTCGAAAGGCTGGATCAGCGCTGCGATTTTGCCGTGGGAGAGCACGTATCCGCCGAGCACGCTCGCGAATACGACGATGATGCCGATTATTTTAGCCATAGTAGGAGGAGTACTTATTGAGTCGGGTTCAAGGTCATATTCGGAAGTTCTTAAAACTCTTCTTCTACTTATCGGCAAAACTGCGCCAGACTATAGCCAGTTAAGGCGAAAAGCCAGTTTGGCCCGCTCTGGGCGTGTTCACAGCAGACGATGATTACGCCCAGCCATGTCTAATGAAACCAGCGTTCCACATTCCCCGCCCAGCTCTCTGGATGCCTGGGTAAGGCTTCTCAATGGCGTGCGCTTGCCGGTGCCCCAGGGCAGCCATGATCGGGTCTGCCGAGCCATTGCCAACAATAGAAGTTCGCTGCGCGATATCGTCGATCTGATGCAGGACAGCCCGGCGCTGGCCTTGAGCCTGATCCGCGAAGCCAACCGACACACCCATGGCAGCATGAGCGAGCCCGCGGAGAACCTCGAAGTCGCGGTCAACCGTCTCGGCCTCAAGCGCACCGAGGAACTGCTGGAACAACTGCCGACCCTGCCCGAAGAACAGATTCCCCAGGCGCTGCGCCAGTTTCAAATGATCAGCCAGCACGCCAGCCAGCAAGCCAGCGGCTTCTTCGCCGGGCGCCTGGCCCGGCTCTGGCAAGACATCCACTGGGGCAGCCTGCTGTTTCTCTCGCCGTTGTGGGCCATGGCCCTGGTCTACCCCAAGCTGCTGGAAGAATGGGAGCTGCGGGTCATCTATAAGCACGAGTCGGCTCGGGAAGTCGAACTGCAGCTGTTCGGCGTGCGCCTGATGGAAATGTGCCAGGCCCTGGTGCAGGCCTGGCATCTGCCGATCTGGGTCCAGCAGGGCTATCGCCTGTTGACCCAGGAACAGCACCTGCTGGCCAAGGTCATGCTGATCGCTCGCGACCACCACAACCCGCTGCGCCAGCAACAGCGCCTGGATGCCGAACCGGACCTGCGACGCTGGCTGAACCAGCCCGCCAACACCGTGCTCCTGGCCAACGGCCTGGCACTGGCGGCACAGCATTCCTGGAACAACGCCCACGGCCGCCGCTGGCAGAACCTCACGGCGCTGTACCTGCAACTCCCCCTGGCCGAGGTTCAGCAACAGCTGCACCAGCAAGCCGCGCAAAGCGCCCGCAACGACGCCCAGCCCGACCTCTGGCACCCGGCCCAGGCCCTGCTCTGGCCCTGGGACGCACGCCGCCTGCACCCTGGCGAGCAACCGGCCCACCCACCCACGGCGGAACAACTGGCCAAGTGGCGCAAGCTCTGCAGCGAACTGCTGCTGGAGCCCAGCCCCTTCACCAATGCCGTGCACCTCACCGGCTTTGCCCGGGATGCCCTGGCAGCTTGTGGCATGCAGCGGGTGATGCTGCTGATGGTCGACCGCAGCCTCAGCCATCTGCGGGTGCAGCAACTTTTCGGCCTGCCCGGCGAGGCCGCCGGCATGACCCTGCAAGCCAAGCAGAGCACACTGTTGCAGCGCTTGCTGGAGAAGTCCGCCCAGGTACGCCTGGGGCCGAGCAACAAAGGGCAGTTCTGGCCCCATGTGCCAGGGCCGCTGCGCCAGCTGTTCCGCGGCGACCACCTGTTGATCCGCTCATTGTCCTGCAACGGCCGGGTGCTGATGCTGGCAGTGGCCGACCAGGGCGGCGCACCTTTCGCCGAAGTCAGCGTCCAGGCCTTCGGCAAGACCGCCCAGTGCATCGAAAAAGCCTTGCACAGCTTTACCAACCGCAGCCAGTGACGCTTGCGCTACAATCCCACCCTTTGTGCCCTGGGGACCTGACATGTCTGATTTTTCCGGCTTGCCGCTGGTCATCGAACCGAGCGAGCTGCTCGCCCGCCTCGACGCCCGCGAACTGATCCTGGTCGACCTCACCAGCGCCGCCCGCTACGCCAACGGGCACATTCCCGGGGCACGCTTCGTCGACCCCAAGCGCACCCAGCTGGGCCAGGCCCCGGCCCCCGGCCTGCTGCCGGCGAAAACCGCCCTCGAGGCCCTGTTCGGCGAGCTCGGGCACAACCCCGACGCGGTCTATGTGGTGTATGACGACGAAGGCGGTGGCTGGGCCGGGCGCTTCATCTGGCTGCTGGACGTAATCGGCCACCGCCACTACCACTATGTGGATGGCGGCCTCCCGGCCTGGCTGGCGGAAAGCCTGCCGATGTCCACCGAGGTTCCGGCCGCAGCGGGCGGCCCGGTGCCACTGACCCTGCACGACGAACCCACCGCCACCCGCGAATACCTGCAAAGCCGCCTCGGCGCCGCCGACCTGGCAATCTGGGACGCCCGTGGCCCGCTGGAGTATTCCGGCGAGAAGGTCCTGGCCGCCAAGGGCGGGCATATTCCCGGCGCAGTGAATTTCGAATGGACCGCCGGCATGGACCAGGCCCGGCACCTGCGCATCCGCCGCGACATGCCACAGATCCTCGCCGACCTGGGTATCAGCAAAGACAAAGAAGTGATCACCCACTGCCAGACCCACCACCGCTCCGGCTTCACCTACCTGGTGGCCAAGGCGCTGGGTTATCCACGGGTCAAGGGCTACGCCGGCTCCTGGGGCGAATGGGGCAACCATCCCGATACGCCTGTAGAGATTTAAGGTTTTTTAAGGACACCCAATGAAAAAGCGCTTGTTCATCATCAGCCAGTACCTGCTGCCTCATCACCTGCTGTCGCGCCTGGCCGGCTGCATCGCCGAGTGCCGCGTGCGCTGGTTCAAGAATGCCTTCACCAGCTGGTTCGCCAAGCAGTATCAGGTGGATATGTCGGAGGCCCAGGTCGAGGACGTGACCGCCTACGAGCACTTTAACGCCTTCTTCACCCGAGCCCTGAAAGACGGCGTACGGCCACTGGACCCAACCCCTGGCGCCGTGCTCAGCCCCGCCGACGGTGCCGTCAGCCAGCTGGGCCCGATCGAACACGGCCGGGTATTCCAGGCCAAGGGCCACAGCTACAGCGTGCTGGAACTGCTGGGCGGCGACCCGGCCCTGGCCCAGCCCTTCATGGGCGGCGACTTCGCCACCATCTACCTGTCGCCCAAGGACTACCACCGGGTGCACATGCCCCTGGCCGGCACCCTGCGCGAAATGGTCTATGTACCGGGGCGGATTTTCTCGGTGAACCAGACCACCGCCGAGAACGTGCCCGAGCTGTTCGCCCGCAACGAACGCGTGGTGTGCATCTTCGACACCGAACGCGGGCCGATGGCCCTGGTGCTGGTGGGGGCGATGATCGTCGCTTCGATCGAAACCGTCTGGGCCGGCCTGGTCACGCCGCCCAAGCGCGAACTCAAGACAGTGCGCTACGACGAAGCCGCCCGGGCACCGATCCATCTGGAGAAAGGCGCCGAAATGGGCCGCTTCAAGCTGGGCTCCACCGCCATCGTGCTGTTTGGCCCAGGCCAGGTGCAGTGGGCCGAGGAACTGGCTGCCGGTTCGCCAGTGCGCATGGGCCAGGGCCTAGGCCTGCCCAAGGCTTGATGCCTGAACGCTGGACAAAAAAACGCCGCTGATCAGCGGCGTTTTTTTATGCCCGGGGAGTATCCCGGCGACTCAGAGCTGGCCGTCGCGATCGCGGAAGCCCAGCAGGTAGAGCACACCGTCCAGGCCCAGGGTGGAGATCGCCTGCTTGGCCGACTGCTTGACCAGCGGCTTGGCACGGAAGGCCACGCCCAAACCGGCAATACCCAGCATCGGCAGGTCGTTGGCGCCATCACCCACGGCGATGGTCTGCTCCAGGCGCAGGCCTTCCTTGTGCGCCAGCTCGCGCAGCAGGTCAGCCTTGCGCTGGGCGTCGACAATCGGCTCGACCGCCACGCCCGTCACCTTGCCGTCCACCACTTCCAGCTCGTTGGCGAACACATAGTCGATGCCCAGCTTGGCCTGCAGTTGCTTGGCGAAGTAGGTGAAGCCACCAGAGAGAATCGCGGTCTTGTAGCCCAGGCGCTTGAGCTCGGCGAACAGGGTTTCGGCGCCCTCGGTCAGGCGCAGGGAAGCGCCGATGGAGTCCAGCACCTTGACATCCAGGCCCTTGAGCAGCGCCAGGCGCTCCTTGAAGCTGGCACGAAAATCCAGCTCGCCGGCCATCGCCCGCTCGGTGATCTCGGCCACCCGGTCGCCCACCCCGGCGGCCTTGGCCAGCTCGTCGATGACCTCGGCCTCGATCAGCGTCGAGTCCATGTCGAACACCGCCAGGCGGCGGTTACGACGGAACAGCGAGTCTTCCTGGAAGGCGATATCGACGTTCAGTTCCTGGGCCACGCTGAGGAACTCGGCCCGCAGTGCCTGCGGATCAGCGGCTTCGCCACGTACCGAGAACTCGATGCAGCCCTTGCCCTGGTCGGCCGGGGTATCCAGGGGCATGCGCCCGGACAGGCGATCGATATGGTCGATGTTCAAGCCGTACTTGGCAGTGATCGAGCTCACTCGCTGCAACTGCTCGGCGGTGACCTTGCGGGTCAGCAGGGTAACGATATGGCGCTGCTTGCCCTGGCCGGCGACCCATAGCTGGTAGTCCGCCTCGGACACCGGGGTAAAGCGCACCTGCTGGTCGAGCTTGTAGGCCGTGAACAGCACGTCCTTGAGCACCGACGAACTCTGCTCATCACCGGGTATCTCCACCAGGATGCCGAACGACAGTGTGTCGTGGATCACGGCCTGACCGATGTCGAGAATGTTCACACCGCCCTGGGCCAGAACGCCGGTGATGGCCGCCGTCAGACCAGGACGATCTTCGCCGGTGATGTTTATCAGGACAATTTCGCGCAAGGCGCACCCCCGAGGTGGAAAAAAGCGCATTCTACCCACTTTCGCTGACCATCGGGCACAGCCAGCGCTTTGCCGGTCTAGGGCCTATCGCTATACTGCGCGTCAAATTCACGGACAAAAGAGCCGAGCTCAGTGAACCGGCCCACGCCAGTCAAAACCGATAACTTCTTCCTGCTGATCTTCCGTGCACTGCGCCACCGCCGTGTGCCGATTGCATTGCGCATCGCCAGCCATAACGTGATCCTGGTCGCCCTGGCCCTGGTGATCTATGCCGGCGTGATGGGCCTGCAATTCAAGCAAGCCATGCATGAACAGGCTGACGCCCTGGGCCAGAGCCTGACCACCCAGACCGCCACCTCGGCCACCGAGCTCCTGGTGTCCAACGACATCCTCAGCCTCAATGTCCTGCTCAATAACCTGACCAAAAACCCGCTGGTGGCCCATGCGGCGATCTACAGCGTCGACAACCGCATCCTCGCCGAGGCCGGCCAGCGCCCCAAGAGCAGCCTGCTGGGTGAGACCGAGGGCGTGTACCAGACCAAGATCACCTTCCAGGACGTGACCGCCGGCAACCTGCGCATCAGCCTGGACATGACCCAGTTCCAGCAGCCGATGACCATCAGCCTGCAGAGCATGGGCATTCTCAGCGCCATCCTGCTGGCCCTGGCACTTGCCCTGAGCCTGCGCCTGGGCCGGCATATCTCCACTCCGCTACTGCAACTGCGGGTATGGCTGCGGGACCTGGACGAACACACCCCGGCCACCCAGCGCCAGGATGAAATCGGCGACCTGGCGCGCCAGCTGCACGCGCGCCTGGTTCCGGAAAAGCCCGAGCCTGCTGCGCAACCCGCGTTCCAGGCGGCGGATTACCAGGACGACGAAGCGGACGAACCGGCCTTCGAAGTGCGCAACCTGCGCGATCCGAGCTTCGATGAAAGCGCCCCGGTGGCCGGCCTCAAGCCGGTTGCCCGGCAGTTGGTGAGCGCCGAGGAAGACGAGGACGAGGAAGACCCCTTCGCCGACCTGCGCGACCACAGCTCGGCACCGGCCCCCAAGCCGCAGCCCCAGGCCCCGAGCCAGCCTCAGCACAGCGCCGTGCTGGCGGTGCAACTGGGCGCCCAGGAGCAACTGCGACGCCTGCCACGGGCCCGCCTGACCGAGTTGCTGGAACGCTATCGCGACTGCCTCGACCAAGCGGCGCAGCTCTATCAGAGCGAGTTGCACACCCTTAATGACGGCAGCACGCTGATGCTGTTCCACAGCGAAGACAGCGGTGACGACTACCTGACCAATGCCATTTGCTGCGGCGAGTTGCTGCGCGCCCTGGGCCATGCCCTGCAGATCGAAGTGGCGGACAGCGGCATCACCCTGCAAC
Source organism: Pseudomonas sp. NFXW11 (assembly GCF_049887815.1). Classification (NCBI taxonomy): domain Bacteria; kingdom Pseudomonadati; phylum Pseudomonadota; class Gammaproteobacteria; order Pseudomonadales; family Pseudomonadaceae; genus Pseudomonas; species Pseudomonas sp. NFXW11. Next base: position 206,304 of record NZ_JAGEKI010000003.1, read on the forward strand.
TGCAATTGGGCCTGACCCTGGGTGACGACCTGTTCGGCCTGAGCCAGATCGACCTGCTGCTGACCGAAACCGCCCAGGACGCCCTGGCGCTGTCCCAGCACAGCCGCAACCTGCTGCTGGTGGAACGCAAGGTCAACGACGATGTGCTGCTGCGTCAGCGCGCGCGTATCCGCCCAATCGCCAGCCCGGAAGGTGCTTGCTGCGTGGAGCGCCTGATGGAGCCCTACCCGTCGATGCTGGAGCGGCAACTGGCACGCATGCACGAGACTCGGGCCAAGCTCTAAGGCCGCAATCGTGCGACAAGAAGCCCGCCATGTGCGGGCTTTTTTGTGCCTGGCGGGTGGCTGGGGTGATGCCCTTCGCTGGCAAGCCAGCTCCTACAGCGGCCCGTCGTAGGAGCTGGCTTGCCAGTGAAGACCATGGACCAGGCCCCACCGCAGAAACGACAAGGCCCGCCAATAGGCGGGCCTTGTCATGCAACAACTGGCGTTTAGAACCTGAACACTTCCATATCGGTACGGATCGGCACCGCCATCGGAATCTTCGGCTGCTTCTCGTGCTCTACCGGCTTGGCTGCTGGCGCAGGGGCCGGCGCCTTGCGTGGCACGTCGGCTACCGCTGGCTGGTTGGCCAGGGGCTTGAGGGCCACCGACAATTGCTCGGCCAGGCGCTGCAGCAGCACGCCCTGGGCCTGGACCTGGGAAGCCGTGCTGCCCGCGTGCTGTTCCTGTAGGTGGACGATGCGGTTGTCCCGCACCTGGCCGCGACGGTCGAGCAGGCGCCACTGGGCATCCAGCACCGCCGGCTGCGACTTGCCGGAATCCAGGCGAGTGATCGACAGCAACACCTGCACATCCGGGGTGAAGCCGCTGGTGGCCGGAGCCAGCACCACGCGCTGGCTGTCCAGATGACCGGCGACCTGACGCATCAGCAACTGGTCGATATCCGCAGACAGGCTACCAGCCCAGCGGCCATCGGTGGACGCTTGCAGGCTGCCATCGTCCTGGCGCTGCAGCAGGGTTTCACGTTGCAGGTAGTCGGCGATCAACACCGGGCCCAGCAACACCGACATGCCGGCACTGGCCGGCTGAGCTGGACTTCCGCTGTCCAGCTGATACAGCGACACCGGCTGGTGCACGCTGCAACCCGCCAGGCCAAGAACCCCAGCGAGCAAGAATACGAGTGGAAGGCGCAGAGCAGTCATCATCCCATCCAAGTGGCGGCCACCAGGCTGGCCACAGTGTAAATACGCAAAAAACTGAATAACCACCGGCCAGGCCGGCTTTTGAAAGCGCATATCATCCGTGAATATGCGCCATGACTCCAGTGTTCAAGCGCCGATCCACCGCTTAAATAGCAGATCGAACGCTCTGCCCCAGGCTTAACTGAGAGGCTCTACCAACAACGCATCCACCCGCTGGAATCCGCGAGGCAGTTTGTTGCCGCGACGCCCACGCTCACCCTTGTAGTGCTCGAGGTCGTCGGCCTTCAGCGACAGCGTGCGCTTGCCCGCCTGCAACACCAGGGTCGCGCCGTCCGGCAGCACCGCGATATCGGTGACGTACTCTTCACGGCTGGCCACTCGCTCACCGGGAATGCCGATGATCTTGTTGCCCTTGCCCTTGCCCAGTTGCGGCAGGTCGCTGATCTTGAACACCAGCAGGCGCCCTTCGGTGGTCACCGAGGCCAGCCAGTTGTGCTCGCGATCGGCCACCGGCCGCGGCGCCAGGACCTTGGCGTTGTTCGGCAGGCTCAACAGCGCCTTGCCCGCCTTGTTCTTGGCTTGCAGGTCTTCACCCTTGACCACGAAGCCGTAGCCGGCATCGGAGGCGATCACATACAGCGCGTCGTCGTCCGGCAGCAGCACGCATTCGAAGGTCGCGCCCGGCGGCGGGGTCAGGCGGCCGGTCAGTGGCTCGCCCTGGCCACGGGCCGACGGCAGGGTGTGGGCCGCCACCGAATAGCTGCGGCCGGTGGAGTCGATAAACACCGCGAACTGGTTGGAGCGCCCGGGTGCCGCGGTCTTGTAACCATCACCAGCCTTATAGGACAGGCCCGTAGCGTCGATATCATGACCCTTGGCGCAACGCACCCAGCCCTTTTCCGACAGAACGATGGTCACCGGCTCGGTCGGCATCAGCTCGTTTTCCGACAGTGCCTTGGCCTCGGCCCGGGCGACGATCGGCGAACGGCGGTCATCGCCGTAGGTTTCGGCGTCTTGCAGCAGCTCGCTGCGCACCAGTTTCTTCAGCTTCGCTTCGCTGTTGAGCAGCGCTTGCAGCTTGGCCTGTTCCTTGAGCAGTTCGTCCTGTTCGGCCCGCAGCTTCATCTCTTCCAGCCGCGCCAATTGCCGCAGGCGGGTATCGAGGATGTAGTCGGCCTGGATCTCGCTGAGGGCAAAGCGTTCGATCAGCTTGGCCCGCGGCTGGTCCTCGGTACGGATGATGTGAATCACCTCGTCGAGGTTGAGGTAGGCGATCAGCAAACCGTCCAACAGATGCAGGCGACGCTCGACCTTGTCCAGGCGGAACTGCAAGCGCCGGCGCACCGTGGCCACGCGGAACTCCAGCCATTCCACCAGCAGCGCCCGCAGGTTCTTCAACTGCGGCTTGCCGTCCAGGCCGATGATGTTGACGTTGACCCGGTAGGTCGACTCCAGCTCGGTGGTGGCGAACAGATGCTGCATCAGTTCCTCGGGATCGACCCGATTGGAACGCGGAATGATCACGATGCGGCACGGGTTCTCGTGGTCCGACTCGTCACGCAGGTCGGCCACCATCGGCAGCTTCTTGGCCTGCATCTGCGCGGCGATCTGCTCCAGCACCTTGGCCCCGGAAACTTGATGCGGCAGCGCGGTGACGATGATGTCGCCGTCCTCGACCCGATACACGGCGCGCATGCGCACCGAACCACGACCGGTCTCGTAGATTTTCAGCAGGTCGGCACGCGGGGTGATGATCTCGGCTTCGGTGGGGTAGTCCGGGCCCTGGATATGCTCGCAGAGCTGTTCCACCGTGGCCTTGGGCTCATCCAGCAGGCGCACGCAGGCCGTGGCCACTTCCCGCAGGTTGTGCGGCGGTACGTCGGTGGCCATGCCCACGGCGATGCCGGTGGTGCCGTTGAGCAGAATGTTCGGCAAGCGCGCCGGGAGCACCAGCGGCTCCTGCAGCGTGCCGTCGAAGTTCGGCCCCCAGTCCGCGGTGCCCTGGCCCAGTTCGCTGAGCAGCACCTCGGAATAGCGCGACAACCGCGCCTCGGTGTAACGCATGGCGGCGAACGACTTGGGATCGTCCGGCGCACCCCAGTTGCCCTGGCCGTCCACCAGGGTGTAGCGGTAGCTGAACGGCTGGGCCATCAGCACCATGGCTTCATAGCAGGCCGAGTCGCCGTGGGGGTGGAACTTGCCGAGCACGTCGCCCACGGTCCGCGCGGATTTCTTGTGCTTGGAATCGGCATCCAGCCCCAGCTCACTCATGGCGTAGACGATACGCCGCTGTACCGGTTTCAGGCCGTCGCCGATATGCGGCAAAGCACGGTCCATGATCACGTACATGGAGTAGTTGAGGTAGGCATTTTCGGTGAAGTCAGCCAGTGACCGGCGTTCTACGCCATCCAGGCTGAGATCAAGGGAGTCGCTCATGCGGGCCTCATTGGTTCGTGGTCTGGCGCAGCAGCATGGTGCCGCCGCGCTGAGTAAATTCAAGTTGCTTCAACGCGCTCATGCCCAGCAAAACCTGGTCGCCGTCGAGCCCCGGGGCCACCAGGGCCCTGACGTCCCGCAGGAGGATGTCCCCCAGTTGCAGGCGCTCGATGCGAGTGCGGTAACCCTCGCTGCGGCCATTGGCGGTACTCAGGCTCACCGGCAGCCCGCGCTCCAGGCCCAGGCGCTCGGCCAGCCCTGGGGGAATCGAGACTTCGGTGGCACCGGTGTCGAGCATGAATTGCACCGGCTGGCCGTTGATATGGCCACTGGCGACGAAATGCCCCTGGCCGTTGCCCACCAGTTTCACTTCGATGTAACCCTCATGTTGTTGCGAGGTGACGACAGTGTTGGGGTTCTCCTGGCGCGCCTCCCAATCGGCGAAGAACCGCGTGGCCAGGAACAGCGCCGCGGCCCAGGCCAGGATCAGCATCACCCGCCCGGCGCTCTTGCCCGGTTGCTGACTCATGGCTTGGCACTCCAGCCGCCTGCAGGCGCGGCAAAGCGCCAGACGATCGGTCGGGCCTCGCCATCGGCGCGGGCACCGTTGTTGTTGTCCACGCCGATCCAGGCGCCCTCGGCGTCCACCACCAGGGCCTCGGCCAGGCCATAGGGCTGTGGATAACGTCGATGCTCCTTCAGGGCCTCGGCGGCGAACGACCAGCACTGCTCGACCTTGGCGCTCTGCGAGTCGCGGCGGCAGATCTGGTAGGCGTTGCGTTCCAGAGTGAACAGCTTGCCGTCGAACAGCGACAGGTCGGCGAAATCCCGAGTCACCGCCTTGGCATTGGGCATCTGCGCAGGCTGCATCAGCACCCCGGCTTCGCTGAGCAGCACGCAGCCACCGTCGCAATCCCAGGTGCTCTGGCCGCGCTTGATCAATAGCAGGCCACGCCGCTCGCGCTCCGCCGCCAGCCAGATACGGTCCCCGGCCGGGTCCACCGCCAGGCCTTCGAACAAGGCGTTGAAGTGCAGCAGCATGCCACTGGCACGGGCCTCGCGAACCATGATCGGGGAGATTTTCAGCCAGTTCGGCACACCTTGCACCGGCACCTGCAGCACCGAGGCGTGAGCCTCGCTGACCAGGTACTTGTTACCGGCGGCATCGCAGGTTATGCCCTCGAAATCCAGGTCGCCACCGCGCACGAAGGACGCCGCCCAGGTGCGCGACTTCAGGCCCCAGGGCAAGCCAGTGTCCGGCACCGGGGGTACGTCGAGCTTGACGGTTTCGGCCTGCCAGACAGTGTCCCGGGTATCGAGCTTGTAGATCTGCTCGTCGTCGCGGTCGGAAACCGTCCACAACGCCTGGCCACAGAGCGCCAGCCCCGACAGGTTGCCACCGCGCATGCCCGTCACAGGATGCTCGGCAAGCAGGGTCAGCTCGGGGGCCGGCGCGGCCACCACCGAGGTTGCCAATAGCGCCAGGGCCAGGGCAATACCCCTGTGCATCAGTCCAGTACCGCCAGGTTGCCCTTGGACTCCAGCCACGACTTGCGATCGCCGGCGCGCTTCTTCGCCAGCAGCATGTCCATGACTTCCGCAGTGGCTTCGACATCGTCCAGGGTCAACTGCACCAGGCGCCGGGTGTTCGGGTCCATAGTGGTTTCACGCAACTGCGGCGGGTTCATCTCGCCCAGGCCCTTGAATCGGGTGACCTGGGGCTTGCCGCGTTTCTTCTCCGCCACCAGGCGATCGAGAATGCCGTCGCGCTCGGCATCGTCCAGGGCGTAGTAGATTTCCTTGCCGAGGTCGATGCGGTACAGCGGCGGCATGGCCACATACACGTGACCGGCATTCACCAGCGGGCGGAAATGCTGGACGAACAGGGCGCAGAGCAAGGTGGCAATGTGCAGGCCGTCGGAGTCGGCGTCGGCGAGGATGCAGATCTTGCCGTAGCGCAACTGGCTCATGTCCTCGGCGCCCGGATCGACGCCAATGGCCACGGCGATGTTGTGCACTTCCTGGCTGGCCAGGACTTCACTGCCATCCACTTCCCAGGTGTTGAGGATCTTGCCCCGCAGCGGCAGGATCGCCTGGAATTCCTTGTCCCGCGCCTGCTTGGCCGAACCGCCGGCGGAGTCGCCTTCCACCAGGAACAGCTCGGAACGCATCGGGTCCTGGCCGGCGCAGTCCGCCAGCTTGCCGGGCAATGCCGGGCCCTGGGTAATGCGCTTGCGCTCGACCTTCTTGCTGGCCTTCAAGCGGCGGCCGGCGTTGCTGATAGCCAGCTCCGCCAGTTGCATGCCCAGCTCGGGGTTGGCATTGAGCCACAGGCTGAAGGCGTCCTTGACCACCCCGGAAACGAAGGCCGCGGCCTCGCGGGACGACAAGCGCTCCTTGGTCTGGCCGGAGAACTGGGCGTCCTGCATCTTCATCGACAGCACGAAGGCAATCCGTTCCCAGACATCTTCCGGGGCCAGCTTCAGGCCCCGCGGCAGCAGGTTGCGGAACTCGCAGAACTCGCGCATGGCATCCAGCAAGCCCTGGCGCAGGCCATTGACGTGGGTGCCGCCCTGGGCAGTGGGAATCAGGTTGACGTAGCTTTCCTGGACACTGTCGCCGCCCTCGGGCAGCCACAGCAGGGCCCAGTCCACGGCTTCCTTGTTACCTGCCAAGCTGCCGCAGAACGGCTCGGCCGGCAGGCGTTCGAATTCGCTGACCGCATCCACCAGGTAGGAACGCAGGCCATCTTCGTAATGCCACTCGACCTTCTCGCCGCTGGACTTGTCCTCGAAGCTCACCAGCAGCCCCGGGCACAGCACGGCCTTGGCCTTGAGCACATGCTTGAGGCGGCTGACGGAGAACTTCGGCGAATCGAAGTATTTCGGGTCCGGGGCGAAGTACACGCTGGTGCCGGTGTTGCGCTTGCCCACAGTGCCGACCACTTCCAGCTCGGTGGCCTTGAAGCCGTCGGCGAAGGTCATCTGGTATTCGTTGCCGTCGCGCTTGACCTTCACCCGCACCTGGGTCGACAGGGCGTTGACCACCGAGATACCCACCCCGTGCAGACCACCGGAGAACTGGTAGTTCTTGTTGGAGAACTTGCCGCCGGCGTGCAGCTTGGTGAGGATCAGCTCGATCCCGGACACCCCCTCTTCCGGGTGGATATCCACGGGCATGCCGCGGCCGTCGTCACAGACTTCCAGGGAATGGTCGGCATGCAGGATGACCTGTATCGACTTGGCGTGGCCGGCCAGGGCTTCGTCGACACTGTTGTCGATGACTTCCTGGGCCAGGTGGTTGGGCCGCGTGGTGTCGGTGTACATGCCCGGGCGTTTGCGCACCGGGTCGAGTCCCGAGAGGACTTCGATGGCGTCTGCGTTATAGGAGCTAGCGCTGGGAGTGGCCATGGGTTCTCGTCGTTAGTCGTTCAATGAAAATGGGCGTGGCTTCACAGTGCGCTGAAGTCGATCGCCTGGTACTGATCGGCAGTGATGCCGGCAAAATTCAATATCGCCGGCAATTGGCCGGTAAATCCTTGGAAACTATGATCGCCGCCCGCCTGGATCCGCAAGGCGCAGGCACGGTAGTAGCGCTCGGCGCTGCGATAATCCAGCGTCTCGTCCCCGGTTTGCAACCACACCTGATAACGCTCGGGGTCCTGGGGTGGCGCAACTTCCAGCGCCTCCAGGGCCGCCACATGGTCGAGGGTCAGCTCCCAGGTTTCATCGGTGTAGAGGTTCTTCTGCGGGCCCAGATAACCGTCGAACATCCGGTGCGGGCTCACGGCAGGGTTGATCAGCAGGGCTTTCAGGCCATGGCGCTCGGCAAGGTGAGTCGCATAGTAGCCGCCGAGCGAGCTGCCGACCAGCAATGGTCGACCAAGTTCGGCAATCGCCTGTTCCAGCTGGCCAATGGCCTGGCGCGGATGGTGGTGCAGGGCCGGTACGCGCAACTGTCCAGCCAGCCCCATCTGCTCCATCACCTGCCGTAGCTGGCTGGCCTTGGTCGAGGCCGGGGCACTGTTGAAGCCGTGGATATAAAGGATGGAACCGGACATGCGAACTCCCTGCGCACCTGAATGAAGGGCGCAGTTTACAGGGAGCAATGCCGGTAACGCAGCCGCTTCAGTAGCCGTTGCTGCCGTAGTCGATGGTGAAGGCGTAGCCTTCGACCCGTTGCACGCCGGTTTCCAGCCGTCCATCGGCCAGCAGCCGCAGCCAGCGGTAGCCCGGGGCCTGCTCCTGGACCTTGAAATCATCGCTGCCGGGCTCGAACTGGATGCAGGTGGAGGGTGAGGCCAACAGTCGCACATCGCCACGCAGCCGGTCGATTTCCTGATGCACATGGCCCCAGAGCACTGCACGCACTTGAGGAAAACCGTCGATCAGGGCCAGCAACGCCTCGGCATTGCGCAGGCCGATGGGCTCCATCCAGGCGCAGTCGATGGACACCGGGTGATGGTGCAGGCAGATCAAATGATGGCGCTGCGGGGCCTCGCTCAGGGAGCGGGTCAGCAGTTGCAATTGGTCATCCTGCAGGTAGCCCGGCACCGAACCCGGTACTGCCGAATCCAGCAGGGTGATGCGCCAGTTGCCGATATCCACTACCGGCTGCAGCAGCTCGCTGTCGTCCGTGGCCTGCTGCATCACCTGCGGCTCATCGTGGTTGCCGGGCAACCAGCGACCGGGGGCCGGGATCTGCCGGGTCAGCTGGCGAAAACGCTGATAGGACTCCAGGCTGCCATCCTGGGACAGGTCGCCGGTGGCCAGCATCAGGTCAATCTGCGGCTGCTGCGCCAACACCAGCTCGATCACTCGCTGCAGGCTGTCGGCGGTGTTCATGCCCAGCAGTGCACCGTCCGCCTCGGCAAACAGATGGCTGTCGGACAGTTGCACCAGCAATACGGAGTCGTCAGTCAGTGCGGATACGCTTGGCACGGCGCTCTCCCGGAGCAAGATCACAAGGCAGTAAGAAGGCTGCAATTATGCTGGGGTATGTGACAAAGAGGAAACCTGGGAAACGGACCCAGTTCACATCTAGCGCACGGCCTCGAACTCGTGCCCGCAGGCCAGGCAATGGCTCAGCCACTCGCCCAGAAACACATTCAACTGGGCCTTCTCGTCCGGCTGGTGCATCAGGGCATTGGGGTAGGGATAGATGCCACGGAACCGCCGCGCATGCTCGGCGCTGATCACCTCCGCCATGCGCGCATCGTGATACACCTGCACTTCCAGTTGCGGCACCGGCAGCCAGGGCAGGCTGTGTTCCTGGCGCACCCGCAAGGTGGTGGTGTAGGGGCAGGCCAGCAGCACTTCTAGAGCCAGCACCCCGAGCATCTGCTCACCCTGGGTCACGGCAATGCGGCGCGCCACGGGCTGGCTGCGCATGTCGGGCAACAGGCGCATCAGCCGGGCGTAGTTGGCCTCGCAGGAAGCTTGCAGCCCCGCGAGATCCACCCGATAGCGGTCGCGTACCTGGTTTACGACCATAACCCCCTCACTTCCGCGCGATTGAGCGCCAGCCACTGCAAGGCAATGATGCTCGCCGCATCGCAGATCCGCCCGTCGCGCATGGCCTGCAATGCATCTTCATAAGCCATCACCGATACCCGGATGTCCTCAGCCTCTTCCTCGAGCCCGTGCAAGCCGCCAGCAGCGCTGCTGTCACAACGCCCCAGATACAGGTGGATGTACTCGGTACTGCCGCCCGGTGACGGGAAGTACTGGGTCATCGGCCACAATGCCGAGATATCCAGGCCGGCTTCCTCCTGCGCCTCACGGCGGGCAACTTGTTCCGGCTGCTCATCCTTGTCGATCAGGCCGGCCACCAGCTCCACCAGCCAGGGACTGGCGATCTTGCCCATGGCGCCCACCCGGAACTGCTCGATCAGCACCACTTCATCGCGCAGTGGGTCGTATGGCAGCACGCACACCGCATCACGCCGGACCACCACTTCACGATCGATTTCCCGCCCCATACCACCGGCGAACAACTCATGACGCAGATGCAGGCGATCAAGCCGGCAGAAACCCTGGAAACAGTTTTCCCGCCGAATGATCTCGACGGCGCTCGGCGTGGCGTTGGCAAATTCAGTCATAGCTATCCTCGTGTACAGCCTGTTCAACCCGAGGATCCCCCTCGACTTCGCGCCATCCTAACGCGCCCGCGGGCACCGATGCAGCCCCTTTGCCTTCAGCGGGATAGACGGCGAGGGGCGAAACCAACTCTAATTGCCTGCATTGAGCTTAGTGGCGAACCGACTGCCTCGCAGGCAGTCGAAGCCGGTAACTTTTGCCTCCCCCCTGGTTTATGAAGGACGCCCATGTCGCTTGTCAAAATCGCCTCCGTGGCCTGTATCGCCCTGACCCTGGGCGCCTGCCAGAGCCTGTTCCAGCCCAGCTACATGACGCCGCTGGCAAGCACCCCGGACAAGTCGGAACAACTCAAGCCCGGCTGCAGCGGCGCTGATTGCCCGCTGGTCAACCTCGACACCCTGCACTTTGCCGCCGAACCGCAGCTGGACGCCATCATTGAACAGCGCTTGCTGCAAATGACCCGTACCAGCCCAGACAGCCCGCTGCCCGCAAGCCTCGCGACCTATCGCGAGCAGTTCCTGCGCAGCGCGCCGGATCGCCATGGCATGTACCTGCAAGCCAAGCTACGGGAGCAGCATGACGGCCTGGTGATCATCGAGCTGGCCAGCTACCTGGACACCGGCGCCGCCAATGGCACCCCGGGCCGTGGCTTTATCAACTACTCGCGCCAGCAGCAGCGGGCCCTGAGCCTGGCGGACATGCTGCTGCCCGGCCAGGAGGAGAACTTCTGGAAAGCCGCACGAGTGGCTCACAACAACTGGCTGATCAGCACCCACCTGGATCGCGAAGCCGAATTCGTCAAGGCCTGGCCGTTCCAGAAAACCGCCCATATTGCCCTGACCAAGAACGCGCTGACCCTCAAGTACAACCTCAGCAGCATCGCGCCAGCGGCCCTGGGCCACGTCGAATTGCAGATCCCCTACGACCGCCTCAAGGGTGTGCTCAAGCCCGAGCTGTTTCCTGGCGGTAACTGAAGGCCCGGCCCAACAGCCACTGCAGCAGCCCTGCCAGCACCAGCGCCGGCAGGGTTGCGCCGACATCCGGGTACAGGTTGGCCAACAGGTGATAGGTGCTCACCCCACCCAGCCAGGCCAGCAGCGCCGGCCAGCGCAAGGCTGACGGCGATTCCAGCCCGCCACGGCGCCGCAGAATGAAGTGATCCACCAGCACCACGCCGAACAGCGGTGCGAACACTGAACCGATCAACAGCAGGAAATTCTGGTACTGGGCCAAGGGCGCCAGGCAGGCAATCAGGGTGCAGAGCAGGCCGATGGCCAGGGCCAGGTGCTCGACCTTCAGGCGCAGCAGAATGCCACTGGAAACCGCCGCCGAGTGGATATCGGCAAAGGCGTTTTCCGACTCGTCCAGCAGAATCAGCAACAGCGGAATCCCCAGCCCGGCCCCCGCCAGCGCCAGCAGCAGCGCGTTCACTTCACCACTGGGGGCGAACGCCAGGGTATAGGCCACGCCCAGGCTCATCAGCCAGAGGTTGCCGATAAAGAAGCCCAGCGCCGTGCCGCCGAACACGCTCTTGGCGCGCTTGCCGAAACGTGAGTAGTCGGCGATCAGCGGCAACCAGGACAGCGGCATGGCAATGGCGATATCGAAGCCCACGGCAAAGGGCATCGAACCATCCCCGGCCTGGGCCCAGAGCGCCGCCAGATCGGCCCGGGCGAAGAGGTTCCAGGTCAGCCACAGGCAGGCCGCCAGCAATAGCCAGATCCCCCACTTGCGCAGAATCTGCCGGACAAAGGTCAAGGGCCCGCTGACCGCCAGCAAGGTGGCCAGGGCACCAAAGAACAGGGTCCAGAGCAACGGACTGGCCCACAGGCTGCCCTCGCTGAACGCCCGACTGCCCAGGAGGCTTGCGGCATCGCGCATGACGATGATCTCGAACGCCCCCCAACCCACCAGTTGCAGCAGGTTGAGCAGCGCCGGCAGGCTGGCGCCGCGCCGGCCCAGGCTGAGCTTGAGAGCGGCCATGGACGACAGCCCGGTATCGCTGCCGATCACCCCCACCGCGGCCAGCAGCAGCACGCCCACGGCCGTGCCGCAAACGATCGCCAGCACCCCATGGGCCAACCCCAGGCCTGGCGCCAGCAAGGCGCCGGCCTGCAGCACCATTAGGCCGATGCCCAGGGAGAACCACAGGGAAAACAGATCGCGGGCGCCGAATACGCGCTTGTCGCTCGGCACCGGCAGATCAGGGGAATAGGTACTTGGACGGCTCAAGGTGGTTATCTCGAAGGAAATGGGAACAGCAGCAAGCGGCAAGCCTCGAGCCGCAAGCGACAAGAACAGCCGGTTACAACCGGCTTTGAACCTGCAGCTTGCCGCTCGAAGCTTGCCGCTGCTCCTCAGACTTTCTTGTACAGCTGGCTACCTTCCTGCTTGAAGCGCTCAGCCTGTTCCGCCAGTCCCTTGGCGACGTCCACATCCACCGCGTCGATGCGCTGGTTGGCCGCGTATTCACGCACTTCCTGGGTGATCTTCATCGAGCAGAACTTCGGCCCGCACATGGAGCAGAAATGCGCCACCTTGGCCGAATCCTTGGGCAGGGTTTCGTCGTGGTAGGAGCGCGCGGTATCCGGGTCCAGGCCCAGGTTGAACTGGTCTTCCCAGCGGAATTCGAAACGCGCCTTGGACAGGGCGTTGTCGCGAATCTGCGCACCGGGGTGCCCCTTGGCCAGGTCGGCGGCGTGGGCGGCGATCTTGTAGGTGATGATCCCGGTCTTCACGTCATCCTTGTTCGGCAGGCCCAGGTGCTCCTTGGGCGTGACGTAGCAGAGCATGGCGCACCCGAACCAGCCGATCATCGCCGCACCAATGCCGGAGGTGATGTGGTCGTAGCCCGGGGCGATGTCGGTGGTCAGCGGGCCGAGGGTGTAGAACGGCGCCTCGTCGCAGCACTCCAGCTGCTTGTCCATGTTCTCCTTGATCAACTGCATCGGCACGTGGCCCGGGCCTTCGATCATGCACTGCACATCATGCTTCCAGGCGATCTTGGTCAGCTCGCCGAGGGTTTCCAGCTCGCCGAACTGGGCCTCGTCGTTGGCGTCGGCAATCGACCCCGGACGCAAGCCATCGCCCAGGGAGAAGCTGACGTCGTAGGCCTTCATGATTTCGCAGATTTCATCGAAGTGGGTGTAGAGGAAGTTCTCCTTGTGGTGCGCCAGGCACCACTTGGCCATGATCGAGCCGCCCCGGGAGACGATGCCGGTGACCCGCTTGGCGGTCAGCGGTACATAGCGCAGCAGCACCCCGGCGTGGATGGTGAAGTAGTCCACGCCCTGCTCGGCCTGCTCGATCAGGGTGTCGCGGAACAGCTCCCAGGTCAGGTCCTCGGCCACCCCATTGACCTTCTCCAGCGCCTGGTAGATCGGTACGGTGCCGATCGGTACCGGCGAGTTGCGGATGATCCACTCGCGGGTCTCGTGGATGTGCTTGCCGGTGGACAGGTCCATCACCGTGTCCGAACCCCAGCGGATGCCCCAGGTCAGCTTGGCCACTTCTTCCTCGATGGAGGAACCCAGGGCGCTGTTGCCGATGTTGCCGTTGATCTTCACCAGGAAGTTGCGGCCGATGATCATCGGCTCCAGCTCCACGTGGTTGATGTTGGCCGGAATGATCGCGCGGCCGCGGGCGATTTCCTCGCGCACGAACTCCGGGGTGATTTCCTTGGGGATGCTGGCGCCGAAGCTGTGGCCAGCGTGCTGCTGCTTCAGCAGGCCGGCGGCGCGGGCCTCTTGCAGCTTCATGTTTTCGCGGATGGCGACGTATTCCATCTCGGCGGTGATGATGCCCTGGCGCGCGTAGTGCATCTGGCTGACGTTGGCCCCGGCCTTGGCCCGGCGCGGGTTGTTGACGTGGGCGAAGCGCAGCTTGGTCAGCTCCGGGTCGGCCAGGCGCTGCTGGCCGAAATTGGAGCTCAGGCCCGCCAGGCGCTCGGTGTCGCCCCGGTCTTCGATCCAGGCCGAGCGCACATCGCCCAGGCCCTTGCGCACATCGATCACCACGTTCGGATCGGTGTAGGGGCCGGAGGTGTCGTACACGGTGACCGGGGCGTTGATCTCGCCGCCGAAGTCGGTGGGGGTCACATCCAGGGTGATTTCGCGCATGGGCACGCGGATGTCAGGGCGGGAACCCTGGACATAGACTTTTTGCGAGCGGGTAAAGGGCTGCACCGATTGTTGGTCGACTTGGGCCGACTCACTGAGGTTGCTAGCGTTTTTTAATGTTGTAGTCATCACGGGCTCTCCAGACAGCATCCAGGCAGTGGATTGGTTGTCGGAGCGAACCTGTAACGGACGGACGCACCCTGACTAGGCAACTAGTGAGTGCAGTGCTTGGAACTCGGGGCGAGGTGTTCGATTGTCGAACAAGATCCCGGACTAAGCACAAGAGGACTCGCCGGGTGACGAGAAATCTTGTTCCCTACGCAGGCGCTAACCTGATCAGGTTCAACGGGATCCGGATTATCCGATCTCAGCCTCATAGCAAGGCACCCCGACAAGAACCGGGCCAGTCTAGACAAAGCCACGGCAGAACGCCAATACCCATGCAATCAGCTTGATGAATGGCGCAAACAACGGATTGTTGCGATCCGCCAGCACCTCTACACTGCCTGACCTGTGTCTAATCTTGACGCTCTGGGGGCCGCGCCTTAGCCTTGGCGCCTGGATTATCTACGTAATATCAACTCTAGGGATCGCCGAATGCTGCGCAAACTCTCACTGGCTGTTGCCGTGTCTTGTGCGTCCAATGGATTGGCATGGGCAGCCGAAGCGCCTCTGTCCAACCGCACCGACCTGGTCAGCGTCTACCAGGAAGCCGTGGACAACAACGCCGACCTGGCCGCCGCCCGCGCCCAGTACGGCGCCCAGAAGGAAGTGGTGCCCCAGGCCCGCGCCGGCCTGCTGCCCAACCTCTCGGCGGGAGCGGACGTGAACAACACCCGCACCCATTTCGATGAGCCTTCGGGCACCTCCACCCGCAGTGGCAACGTCTACCAGGCCACCCTCGCCCAGCCGCTGTTCCGCGCCGACCGCTGGTTCCAGCTGCAAGCCGCCAAGGACATCGACGAGCAGGCCTCGCTGCAACTCTCCGCCACCGAGCAGAACCTGATCCTGCAAAGTGCCGAGAACTACTTCGCAGTGCTGCGCGCCCAGGACAACCTGGCCTCGACCAAGGCCGAGGAAGCCGCCTTCAAGCGCCAGCTGGACCAGTCCAACGAGCGCTTCGACGTGGGCCTGTCGGACAAGACCGACGTATTGCAATCCCAGGCCAGCTACGACACCGCCCGGGCCAACCGCATCGTCGCCCAGCGCCAAGTGGATGACGCCTTCGAAGCGCTGATCACCCTGACCAACCGCGACTACAACTCGATCCAGGGCATAGTCCATACCCTGCCCGTGCTGGCGCCAACGCCCAACGACGCCAAGGCCTGGGTCGAGACCGCCGCCAAGCAGAACCTCAACCTGCTGGCCAGCAACTACGCAGTCAGCGCCGCCGAGGAAACCCTCAAGCAGCGCAAGGCCGGGCACGCCCCCACCCTGGACGCCGTGGCGCAGTACAAGAAAGGCGACAACGACGCCCTGGGCTTCAGCAACCCCAACCCGCTGACCCGCTATGGCAGTGATGTGGAGCAGCGCTCCATCGGCCTGCAGTTGAACATCCCGATCTACAGCGGCGGCCTGACCAGTTCCCAGGTTCGCGAGTCCTACTCGCGCCTGAGCCAGACCGAGCAGCAGCGTGAATCCCTGCGCCGCCAGGTGGTGGAAAACACCCGCAACCTGCACCGCGCGGTGAACACTGATGTCGAGCAGGTGCAGGCCCGGCGCCAGTCGATCATCTCCAACCAGAGCGCCGTGGAAGCCACGGAAATCGGCTACCAGGTGGGCACGCGCAATATCGTCGACGTGCTCGACGCCCAGCGCCAGCTGTACAGCTCGGTGCGCAACTACAACAACAGCCGCTACGACTACATCCTCGACAACCTGCGCCTGAAGCAGGCGGCCGGCACCCTCAACCCGGGGGACTTGCAGGACCTGACGCGCTACCTCAAGGCTGATTACAACCCGGATCGCGACTTCCTCCCGCCAGACCTGGCCAAGGCCGCCGCCGAGCAGCTCAAAGCCCGCCCCTGAAAAGCAGCACAAAGGAAAAGGCCACCGGCGAACGTTAATGCCCGTCAGTTAAGGGCAAGCACTGTAGTTGTGGCGAGTGAGCTTGCTCCCGCAGGACTGCGTAGCCGTCCCTTTCTTGGGGGCGCTTCGCGCCCCAGCGGGAGCAAGCTCCCTCGCCACAGGTCATTTTTGCTCGCTCTAGCGCTTAACTGAGTCCTGACGCTCACGACTTGAGCTGATGAACCGCAGCTCACTACTTGGCGCTCCTGGCCGCATCTTGCCGCTCGTTACTTGCCGCTTGTAGCTGCCGCTACATCAGCCGGCCAAGGCCATCCAGCAGCCGCTGCAGGGCCCCCTGGTTGGCCTTGAGCACCTTGAGCCCGGCGTCGGCCATCTTGCGTGCATCCTGGGGCAACTCGAACAGGCGCTGTACCGCCACCGCCAGCCCCTGGGCGTCGTCCACTTCCTGCAAGGCACCGGCCTCGCGCAGCAGCGCCGCGATTTCCAGGAAATTGAACAGGTGCGGCCCGCTGATCACCGGCTTGGCCAGGGCCGCCGGCTCCAGCAGATTGTGCCCGCCATTGGCCACCAGGCTGCCGCCGACGAACGCACTGTCGGCCAGGGCGTAGAGGAACAGCAGCTCGCCCATGGTGTCCCCCAACAGCACCGAGGTGCCGGGGGTCACCGGCTCGCCGCTGGAACGGCGAAGGGTCGCCAGGCCCTGTTGCCGGCACAGCTCGTACACCGAATCGAAGCGCTCCGGATGCCGCGGCACCAGGATCAGCAAGGCATTGGGGTAACTGGCCAGTAACTGCCGATGGGCATCGAGCACCACCGCGTCTTCGCCCTCATGGGTGCTGGCGGCGATCCATACCGGACGCTCCATGGCCTGCCACTGCTCACGCAGTTCACCGGCACGCCGCAGCAGTTGCTCATCGATTTTCAGGTCGAACTTGATCGAGCCGGTCACCTCTACCGTCTCGGGGCGTGCGCCCAACTGGCGAAAGCGCTCGGCCTCGGCCTCGGTCTGCACCGCGAACAGGCTCATCTGCGCCAGCATCGGCGCGGTCAGGCCGGCAAAGCGGGCATAACCCTTGGCCGAACGGGCGGACAGCCGGGCATTGGCCAGGGCCACCGGAATCCCCCGGCGCGCGCACTGGTCGATATGGTTGGGCCAGAGCTCGGTTTCCATGATCACCGCCAGCTTGGGCTGCACTCGGTCGAGAAAGCGCGCGGCGGCCCAAGGCAGGTCGTATGGCAGGTAGCAGTGCTGCACCCGCGGCTCATTGGCGAACAGCGCCTGGATCCGCTCGGAGCCGGTGGGCGTCATGCAGGTGACGGTGATCGGCAGCTGTGGATAACGCGCCAGCAAGCCACGGATCATCGGCGCCGCAGCGATGCTCTCGCCCACCGACACCGCATGCACCCAGATGCCGCCAGGCTGCATCGCCGGCAAGCCGATGGCAAAGCGCTCGCCAATGCGCTTGGCATAGGCCGGCGCCTTGCGCGAGCGCAACCACAGGCGGATCGCTACCAGTGGCAGCCCCAGGTAAAACAGTGCGGTGTACAGAGTTCTATTCATGGCGGCGGAGTTTATCGGTTTTTTAGCCGATCGCCTTCAGATGAACGGCAAAACGTTCCGCCAGCCAGCGTGCCGCCGGCCCCAGGGGTTCGTCGCGGCGCCAGGCCAGTTCCACCACCAGCGCCGGCGGGGTCCATTCACTGGTCAGCTCCACCATCTGATGCTGATAGGCCGGGTACTGCACCACGTGCCGCGGCAGCCAGGCCCAGCCCAGGCCACGCATCAGCCACTCGGCCATGACGTAGAAACTGTCGGCCCGCCAGACCTGGGGGCTGACCTGCTCGCCGCCGGGGTAGCCGCTCTGCTGCGGCGCAATCAGCAACTGCCGGTGCCGGGCCAGGAGCTGGCGATTGACCCGCCGCTCATGGGCCAACGGGTGCCCCACCGCGCACACGGTGACCATCTCGACACTGCCCAGGGCCTGGCGCTCCAGGGTTTCGGGCATGTGCTCATGGTGAAACAGCAGCCCCAGGTCAGCCCGGCGCTCCAGCAGCTTGCGCGCCACATCGCCCTGGGCACCGCTGGCCAGCTGTACCTCCAGGCTGGGGAAACGCTCAGCCAGGGCCTCCAGGCTGTCGAGCACCGGCTGGTAGGGCATGGCCTCATCCTGGGCCAGGCGCAAGCGCGCTTCCTGGCCGCGCATCAGGGCCAGCGCCCGGCCATTCAGGCGATCGCACTGGCGCAGGATCTCCCGGGCCTCCTGCAACAAAGCCGTGCCGGCTTCAGTGAGCTTGGGCTGGCGACCGCTGCTGCGCTCGAACAGGCTCACCCCCAGGTCTTCCTCAAGCAAGGCAATGGCGCTGCTGATGGCCGACTGGGCCTTGCGCTGCTGGCGCGCCACCGCAGAAAACGAGCGCAACTCGGCCACGCTGACGAACAGCCGCAACTGCTCCAGGTTCCATTGCATGTTCATGGGTCAACCTATCTTCAATTCAGATAGGTAATGACTTTACCCCATCTGCCCAGTCTCTAGAATGCCCCCTCAGAAAGCAGCCCCCGATACGAGGAACCCTCCCATGAACGCTTACTACTACCTGGCTATCGCCATCTGCGCGGAAGTGATCGCCACTGTTTCAATGAAAGCGGTCAAGGGCCTGAGTACCCCGCTGCCCCTGGCGTTGATCATCGTCGGCTACGGCGTGGCCTTCTGGATGCTGACCCTGGTGGTGCGCACCGTTCCGGTGGGCGTGGCCTACGCGGTATGGGCCGGTTTGGGCATCGTCATGGTCAGCGTCGCCGCGCTGATCCTCTACGGTCAGAAACTGGACATTCCGGCCATGCTCGGCATGGCGCTGATCGTCCTCGGCGTGGTGGTGATCCAGCTGTTCTCGAAAACCGCCGGCCATTGAACAGCAGCGGCAAGCCTCAAGCGGGTAGCGACAAGAGGACGCGATAACCGCTTGTTGCTTGCAGCTTGGGGCTCGAAGCTTGAAACTTGCGGCTTCGTTTGTTTTCCGAGGTCGCTGCATGCCTTCCGCTATTTCCACCGATGTGCTGATTGTCGGCGCAGGCGTCGCCGGTCTCTGGCTCAATGCCCGCCTGCGCCGCCAGGGCTTTTCCACTGTGCTGGTCGAAAGCGCCAGCCTGGGCGGCGGACAAAGCGTGAAATCCCAGGGCATCATCCACGGCGGTGCCAAGTACGCCCTGCACGGCGCCCTCACCGGCGCCTCGGAAGCCATCGCCGACATGCCCCGGCGCTGGCGCGAAGCCTTGGCCGGCAATGGCGAGCTGGACCTGTCCGGCGTGCGCCTGTTGTCCGATGCCCACTACCTCTGGTCTCCCGGCACCCTGGCCGGCAACCTCACCAGCTTCTTCGCCAGCAAGGCGGTGCGCGGCCGGGTCGACCAGGTCAAGGGCGAGCAATTGCCTCCGGCCCTGCAAGACAAGCGCTTCAAGGGCAAGGTCTATCGCCTGGCCGAACTGGTGGTGGATGTACCCAGCGTGATCGAACGCCTGGCGCAATTGGCCGGCGACGGGCTGCTGGCTGCACAGCAGATCGAACCCCTGATGGAAGACGGGCAACTCTGCGGGTTGCGGGTCGATGGGCGGGAGATCCGCGCCCAGCGCGTCGTCCTCAGCGCCGGCGCCGGCAATGCCGCGCTACTGCAGGCCCTGGGCCTGAGCCAGCCGGCCATGCAACTGCGCCCGCTGCACATGGTGCTGGTCAAGGGCCCGAGCCTGAAACCGCTGTATGCCCACTGCCTGGGCGGCGGGCCCAAGCCGCGGGTCACCGTCACCACCCACCCCGCAGCCAATGGCCAGTGGGTCTGGTACCTGGGGGGCGATATCGCCGAAGGCGACGCGGTGAACCGGGAGCCGGCAGCGCAGATCGCCGCCGCCCAGAAAGAACTGGCACAACTGCTGCCCTGGATCGACCTGAGCCAGGCGCAATGGGCCACCTTGCGTGTCGACCGCGCCGAGCCGGCACAATCGGGCCTGACCCGTCCGGACAACGCCTTCCTCGCCGAGCAGGAGCGCCTGCTGGTGGGCTGGCCAACCAAACTGGCCCTGGCCCCGGACTTCGCCGACCGGGTACTGACCGCCCTGGAACGCGATGGCATTCGCCCCGGCAGCCATGACCCCCTGCCCGCCCTGCCGCGGCCGCCCGTCGCGCAACCGGCCTGGGAGCAACTGCTGCCATGAGCCAGCCAACCCTGCACCACCTGCACCGTCCGTTCGGCAGCACCGGCCTGATGGTGTCGCCCCTGGGCCTGGGCACGGTGAAACTGGGCCGCGACCAGGGGGTGAAATACCCCAGCGGCTTCCAGATCCCCGACGACCAGGACGCACGCCAGCTGCTCAAGCTGACCCGCGACCTGGGCATCAACCTGATCGACACCGCGCCGGCCTACGGTCGCAGCGAAGAACGCCTGGGCCCGCTGCTGCGGGGCCAACGCCAGGAATGGGTGATCGTCAGCAAGGTCGGCGAGGAATTCGCCGACGGCATCTCCCGCCACGATTTCAGCGCCGCCCATACCCGATTCTCGGTGGAGCGCAGCCTGCAGCGCCTGGAAACCGACTTCATCGACCTGGTGCTGGTGCATTCCGACGGCAACGACCTGGCGATCCTCGAGCACAGCGAGGTCTATCAGGCCCTGGCGCAGCTCAAGCAGGAGGGCAAGATTCGCGGTTTCGGCTTCTCCGGCAAGACCGTCGACGGCGGCTTGAAGGCCCTGGAGCAAGGCGATTGCGCCATGGTTACCTACAATCTGAACGAACAGGCGGAGCGGGCGGTCATTGACTATGCTGCCGCCCAGCACAAGGGCATCCTGGTGAAAAAGGCCCTGGCCAGTGGTCATGCCTGCCTCAGCCCGGGGGTGGATCCGGTGCGGGCCAGCTTCGAATTGCTGTTTGACCGGCCCGGCGTCGCCAGTGCTATTGTCGGGACCATCAATCCACTGCACCTGGCCCACAATGTGACAACCCTGGCCCAGGTCCTGGGCCAGAACTGAAGCCGCCGACGCGGCCGCCCACCGACGCAGGAAGGAGTCGAGATGTCGCGACCGCTGATCCGCAAGAATCCCAGCAACTTCAAGACCCTGCCCCTGTTCGTCGAAGCGACTCCCGACGCCCTGTGCTACCAGAGCGTCGGCATGCCGCTGAACTTCGCCCAGACCCTGCAACGCCGCCGCGCGGTGACGGTGCCCGACAACCAGCGCTTCGCCCTGGAACTGGCCAACCTCGGGGTCTCGGTGCGCCTGACCCTGCACTGGCAGAATCGCGACTACTGGGTGCTGGTGCGCCAGCGCCGCCAGGATCGCGGCGACGTGGTGCTCAAGCTGATCTCAGGTTACGTACCGGCCCATGAGCTGAACCTGCCGCTGCACACCGCGATCCAGGAAATCGCCGAGGAATGCCTGCTGGAAACCCCGGAAGGCTGGCTCGGCGGACGCTTCAACGACACCTGGCTGCCCGCCCCCTATTCCGGCGCCCTGCACTACCGCGAGGCCCTGCCCTTTCGCCTGACCCCGCAATCCGGCGCGGCACGCCCGGTGCGCTGCGCCAACCTGCAACTGCTGGAGCGGCCCCAGGCCTATGTGCACCTGCCCACCGCCTCGCTGCAACTGATCTACGACCTGCGCCTGGAAGTGCCCAAGGAAGCCAAGTCCCTGAGCCTGTTCCACGTCGACGAGCGCCTGGAAGGCGACCAGCTGGTGGCCCGCCTGGACCGCAAGCGCCCGGACCTGTACCTGATGCCCCTGGAAAACGGCCAGCCCCGCGCAGAGCTCTACACCCTGAAAAAGGATCAACTGCACCCGGCCAGCACCCGCGGCCTGCACCTGGCGGAAAGCTTCGCCCAGCAGGACGGCTGGGTGGTGCGCGAGGAACGGATTCGCTGGAAGGACTGGCTCCGGCAACGCGGCCTGAGCGAGCCGGAGGCGGATTCCAAGCTGCTGCGCCTGACCGGCAAGGCCCGGCAGATCCTGCGCAAGATGGTCCCGGCCAAGGCCCGGCGCCAGGGCTGAAGGCAAAAAAAACGGCGCCTGATCAGGCGCCGTCTGGTTCAGCCGCGGGGGTCACTCGGCCTTGTCGGTCTTGCGGATCTTCTCGACGATCGCCGTGGTCGAGCTGTTCTCCACCAGCCCCAGCACCTTCACGGTGCCTCCGTAGGCGCTGACGATATCCGCACCCACCACCTGGTCGATGGAGTAGTCGCCACCCTTGACCAGTACGTCCGGTCGAACCTGGGACAGCAGGTTTTCCGGCGTGCCCTCGGGGAAGCTGATCACCCAGTCCACCGCACCCAGCCCCGCCAGCACCGCCATGCGCCGGTCGACACTGTTGATCGGCCGGCCCGGGCCCTTGAGCCGGCTGACCGAGGCATCATCGTTGATCGCCACGATCAGCCGATCACCCTGGGCCCGCGCCTGCTCGAGGTAGGTCACATGCCCGGCGTGGAGGATGTCGAAGCAGCCATTGGTGAAGACAATCTTCTCGTTGTGCGCCCGGGCATCGTCGATGGCCAGCAACAGCTGTTCGAGGCTCAGCACCCCGCGCTCGGAACCTTCCTCGCGCTGGATCGCCCGGCGCAGTTCCGGCGCACTGATGGCCGCTGTACCCAGCTTGCCCACCACAATGCCCGCAGCCAGATTGGCCAGGCCCACGGCGTGAGGCAGTTCCTCACCAGCGGCAATCGCCGCCGCCAAGGTGGAAATCACCGTATCGCCGGCACCGGTGACATCGAACACTTCCCGAGCCCGGGCCGGCAGGTGCAGGGGCGGGTGCTCGGGGCGCAACAGGGTCATGCCGTGCTCGCCACGGGTCACCAGCAGCGCGCCCAGCTCCAGGTCGTGCATCAGCTTGGCGCCCTTGCTCACCAGTTCGTGCTCGTCGGCGCAGCCGCCAACGATGGTTTCGAACTCGCTGAGGTTCGGGGTGATCAGGCTGGCGCCACGGTAGATGGAGAAATCCTTGCCCTTGGGGTCGGCCAGCACCGGAATGCCCCGGGCCCGCGCAGCAGCGATCAGCACCTGGTGATTGCGCAGCGCGCCTTTGCCGTAGTCGGAGAGCACCAGCACCTTGATCCCGTCGAGCAGGGTGTCGACTTCGGCCGCCAGGGCCAGGGCGTTGGTGGCGAAGGGTTCTTCGAAATCGATGCGCAACAGTTGCTGGTGACGGCTCATGACCCGCAACTTGACGATGGTCGGCTGGTGCTTGATGCGCTGGAACAGGGCACGCACGCCTGCGCCTTGCAGGCTGTTGGCCAGGCTGTCGGCGGCCTCGTCGTCGCCGGTCACCCCCACCAGGGACGCCGGAGCGCCCAGGGCTGCGATGTTCAGGGCAACGTTGGCGGCACCGCCCGGGCGGTCCTCGATCTGCTCGACCTTGACCACCGGCACCGGCGCCTCAGGGGAAATCCGTGAGGTACCACCATGCCAGTAACGGTCGAGCATGACATCGCCGACCACCAAGACAGGGGCTTGATCGAATCGCGGCATGGACAACTTCATGGAGCATCCCACATACAAAATGAACAGGGGCGCGATATTAACACAGGGTAAAGCCGCGGCTGTTTCAATCCGAAAGGTCACGCACCCAGAACAGTTCATGGCGCCGGACCGACTTGCGGAAAAACTCGTTGGCCCCCGTGGCCGGCCAGCGTCGACCCGCCAATAGCCATTGGATCAAGCGGCGCAACCGGCGCTTGAATGGCAACGCCCCCTGCAAGTCATGCTGCATGGCCAGCGCCATGGCCTTGTCCAGTTGCACGTCCGCGGACAGCTGCGGGCTCCATAGACGATCGGCCGGCAATGGCTCGATGGCCGGCGGCAAAGCGATACCCGCACCCGCCGGCCCCATGGGCCAGCGATCATTGTCATGCAGGTGATTGGCGTACAGCAGCAGGGTCGCAGGTTTCCATGCGCTGAGGGCGATCGCCGCGTTCAGCGCTTGTGTGGTTGCCACATGATCGCTGTGGGGGTCGAGCTCGGGATGGGGAGTGACCAGGACCTGGGGGCGAACATGCTCCAGCAGGGCCACCAGGTCGGCCACCAGGTTGTTCCAGGTCGGCGCGCCATCGGCATCGGCAGGCAGGCGCATCGGGTTGTGCTGGCGCACGCTGCGGATATCGCTTTCCCCAGACTCGCGGGAGGCAAAAGGCTCGCTGGGGGACTGGGCCATCAATGGCAGTTGCAGGCAGTAGTACCCCAGTTGCACGCAACGGCTGGCAGGCACGCCAGCCCAGAGCGGAACGGCCAGGCTGTCCCAACTGCGCAAACGCCCTTTTAGTCGGGCCGCCTGCGCGGTGTCCAGCCCGAGTTGCCGGTACGCCTCGGCCTCGATCTCGCCCTGGGTCAGTGTGACGATACTGACGTCCTGGCCACGGCCATACAGGCCGAAGGCTGCCAGCTCGGCATCATCCGCATGCGGCGCCAGCACCATCAGCGACTGCTGGGCGTAATCGGGGTTAGCCATGACCCACAGCGTGCCGCTCGAAGCCAGCGTGCAACGACGACCGCGTACGGCCAGCATGCCCTGGGCCAAGGCGGCTTCCTGCCCCGAGAGGTTCAGGTAACGCAGGCCTTTGACACCGCGCTCGAAATCCTGGCGGTCGTCGCCGATTTCGACGAAAGGGTCCAGCCAGCGGCCGAGCCAGCTGGACTTCAGGTGCAACTCAAGAACCAGCGTCTCCCCTGCCGCCAGCGGCTGATCAAGACGCAGCAGGCCACCCACGAGCGTCACGCTCTGGCGCGGGGTAGCAGCGGGAAAACGGTACTGATAATCATCGCTGGCGCGATAGAACAGATGATCGGCGAACCAGGCTTCATGGCCCACCCACAGCAGCACCAACAGTACCGGCAACAACCACCAGCTCAGCCAGAAGCCAAGTGCCGCCAGTACCAGAAGCATGACCATCAGGAACAGCCGCTTGTTGCGGCGATGGGCCTTGAGTAAACGCTGTTTACGGACCGTCATAGAGTCAGACCTGATAGACCGGCACCTTGTGGCACCAGCGATCCTTGTACTCCCGGTCAGCGCGACCGAACGAATAGCGCAACGCCTTGCCGGCCGCCTTGGCGCACTCCCATTCATGCTGGGTGTTGACGAAGCTCAGGACACTGCCCGGACTGAACTCGCGACTCTGCGGATCGACCCCACCATTGATGTACTCCAGGGAGATCCATTGCGGGGCCTCGACGCGATACAGGATCTGGATCGCGATGGGCGCGCCATCCAGCATCACCACCGAACCGGTCATGAACTCGCGTAACAGGGTGAAGACCTCTGCCAGGCCGGCCTTTCCCGGAACCTCGAAATTCCAGCGCCGCTGAAACAGATCCCCATAGATCGCCGCCTGCTCCTGTGGCGACAGCTGCGACATCGGCAGCAGAACGCCGCCCGCTTCCTCCAGCAGACGCTGTTCAC
The DNA here is from genome assembly GCF_049887815.1 of Pseudomonas sp. NFXW11. Lineage (NCBI taxonomy): Bacteria > Pseudomonadati > Pseudomonadota > Gammaproteobacteria > Pseudomonadales > Pseudomonadaceae > Pseudomonas > Pseudomonas sp. NFXW11. The sequence continues at coordinate 231,615 of NZ_JAGEKI010000003.1, forward strand.
GCCGCTGGTTGTAACGGAATTTCTTCGAGTAATCCTCAGGAGCACGGGCCAGGGCCAGCCCCTGCGGTTGCACCTTGAGGGTAGTGATCTGCTCGGCATTCAACTGCGAAACGTAAGCCATGCGCTGGCGCACCGGCACCCTGGCTTCGGGCGCCACGGGCAGAATGATTTCTGCATTGCCCATGTCCAGCAGCCCGCGCTTGCCTTCACGCTTGAGCACGTCCTTGGACAGCGCGACGTGTCGCCCCCAGGTTGGAATTGCCGCCACCGGCTGGCCATTTTGCAGCCAGCCCAGGTAACGCGGCTTGATCCCAACCAGAGAGGAAAGCCGCTCTACTACTTCGGGGTGGGTGGCAACGCTGCCACCAAATTGCTGCCATGCATGTCGGTAGCTTTCAAGGTCGATCTCGGTCCAGCCACGCTCACGCCACTGACGAAAGAAACTCAGCATGCGCCAATCACCGATACCGGCTGCTCGTCGCCTTCTTCGAACTCCTTGGCATGCAGCCGGGAGTAATAACCGTTCTGCGCCAGCAACTGGGTGTGGGTACCACGCTCGACGATCCGCCCGTCATCCATGACCAGGATCAGGTCGGCCTTCTCGATGGTGCTCAGACGGTGCGCGATCACCAGCGTGGTGCGGTTCTGCACCACGTGGTCCAGGGCTGCCTGGATGTGTCGCTCGGACTCGGTGTCCAGAGCCGAAGTCGCCTCGTCAAGAATCAGCAGCGGCGCATCTTTGAGCAGGGCCCGGGCGATGGCGATACGTTGACGTTGACCGCCGGAAAGCAGCACGCCATTTTCGCCCACCAGGGTTTCATAGCCTTGCGGCATCTTCGCGATGAACTCATCGGCATAGGCTTCTGCTGCGGCACGCCGGACTTCTTCGAGCGACGATCCGCTAAGATCGCCATAGGCGATGTTGTTGGTGACGGTGTCGTTGAACAAGGTGACCTGCTGGGTCACCAGGGCGATCTGCCGACGCAGGCTTTGCAGGGTGAAATCCTCAACGCGCACACCGTCAAGCAGGATTTCTCCCTGCTCATGCTGGTAGAAGCGCGGAATCAAACCGGCCAGGGTTGACTTGCCGCTGCCGGAACGCCCCACCAGCGCCACCATCTGCCCAGGCTCGACGACAAAGCTGATGTCATCGAGCACCTGCTTGTCGCTCTCCGGGTACTGGAAGTTGAGGTTGCGCACTTCCAGCCGTCCCTCGAGACGCTCGGACTCGAAAGTCCCCTGGTCGACTTCCACCGGTTCATCCAGCTGTTCGAAAATGCTCTCAGCCCCGGCAACGCCTTTCTGGATGGTCGAGCTGACTTCGGAGAGCTGGCGAATCGGCTTGGGCAGCAGGCCAGCCATGGTGATGTAGGCCACCAGGTCGCCAGGCGAGGCATCACCACGCAGATACAGCACCAGGAACATGACCACGGCCATGGCGCTGTAGGTCACCAACTGCAACATCGGGGTATAGACCGCCCCGGTCTTGGTCATTGCCAGCTGCTTGTCGGTATTGCTCTGGCTGGCCTGCTCGAAACGCACCCGCTCGTAACTCTCGCCACCAAAGCTGCGCACCACGCGATAGCCGTGGATGGTTTCGGAGGCGACGTGGGTAACATCCCCCATCGACACCTGGATCTTCTTGCTCTGCTTGCGGAACTTGCGGCTGGTGCTGTTCACCATCATGCCGATTACCGGCAGGATCGCCAGCATGACCAGGGTCAGTTTCCAGTTCATCCAGATCAGGGTGCAGAACAGGAAAATCACCGTCATGCCTTCACGAATCACCACCTTGATCGCATCGGTGGCCGCCCCCGTGACCATGGTCACGTTGAAGGTGATCCGGGAAATCAGGTGGCCGGAGTTGTGCTTGTCGAAGAACCTGTTCGGCAGTTCCAGCAACTTGTTGAACAGCACGACCCGCAGGTCATGCACCAGCCCCAACGACACCCGGGCCAGGAAGAAGTTGCCCAGGTACGAGCCCACCCCTTGCCAGGCGGCGATCAGGACAATCATCAGCGGAACGGTTTCAAGCAGCTGCAACTTGCCAAGGTAGGGGTTGCCCGGGAACAGGCTGGCTTCCGGATTGGCCAGCCCGTCGACAAAATACTTGAGGATGTAAGCGAGCATCGGTTGCGTCGATGCAAAGATCAGGAACCCGACAATGCTCAGGATGAACAAGCCGACATAGGGCCGCACATAAGCCAGAAGTCGGAAATAGATAGCCAGCGTGGACTGGGCTTTGGGTTCAGGACTGCTCATGGGAATCCGTGCAAATCAGTGAAGCGCGGATGATATCACAGGCACTTTTGCGCCAAACAACCTGACCACCGGACCTGCCCAGCAGCAAGTCGGTTAAGATAACCGGCTAATGATCTGGAGTCGCCAATGCAAGAGATTGATCACCGCACCTACGAGACGTTGCGCGCCGGAGCCCAGGTACTCGAGGCCGACGGCTCCGGAGACAAGGTACTGCGCTTGAGCGACGGGCGCATGCTCAAACTCTTCCGCCGCAAGCGCCTGCTGAGCTCGGCCCTGTTCTACCCCTATGCCCGGCGCTTTGCCGACAACACCAAAGCCCTGGCGCAACGCAGCATCGCCTGCCCGCGGATCGTTGCCGTATACCGTATCCCGAGCATCCAGCGTGACGGGGTCTACTACGAGCCCTTGCAAGGCAAGACCCTCAGGCAACTGCTCGACGAACGCGACAACGCCGATGCGCTCAGGGCTCAGTTGGGCCGCTTCATTGCCGACCTGCATGAAAAAGGCGTGTATTTCCGCTCGCTGCACCTGGGCAACGTGGTCCTGACGCCGGATAACCAACTGGGGCTGATCGATATCGCCGATTTACGCTGCCAGAACTCGCCCTTGAGCGAACGCAAGCGGCTGCGCAACTTCGTCCACGTGCTGCGCTATCAGGAAGATCGGCAATGGCTGCTGGGCCAGGACGCTGGCAGCACCTTCGTCGAAGGATACCGCCAGGGTGTGCAGGCCAGCCCCCGCCAAGCGCCGTTTATCGAACAACTGCGGCAGTTGCTGGCCTAGGCCTTACTGACCTATGACCAGCACCCTGGCGCCCTTGCGATTGGCAAACTGCGCCAGGATGCGCATCTGGTGCTCGGCCAGCCAGCCGGCCAGCCAGGCTTCGTCGGGCTTGGCCTCAATCAGGAAGTAGCGATAGTCGCCGGCGTGCTCGGCAGACATCGCCTGCTCCCGCGGCATGCTGTTGAGATACCCTCGCCCAGCGTAATAGCCGATACGCCCATCCTCAAAATACGCCGGTGCCTGCGCATCGGTGTTCGCGGCGAGCCAGCGACCGGCCTCGACATACTGGGTCTTGCCCGGGCTGGTGGAAATCACGTTCGACAGCATCAGCAACAGCCCGATTGCCACCAACGCCTTGCCAAGCCGCGGAAACTCCCGCACGAAGAGCATCAGGGCCATGGCCAGCACGGGAACCATCAACAGGTTCAGGAAGCTCAGATAGCGTGAGTTCATGAATTGTTGCTTGATGAAGAACAGCATCAGCACCAGGGTATAAAGCAAGGCCGCCCAGGCAAATGGACGATATTGATCCCAGTAGGTACGCAACACCTGCCAATTGCGCCGGAACACAAAGGGAAGCGCAAAGGGCCCCATCAGCTTGACGAAGGAAATCATCAAGGTGGCGAGAATGCCGAAGAAGATGATCCGCCCCGAATCATCCTTCGAATACTTGTTGATCAGGGAGTTGGCAAACTGCTCGGACAACATATTGAACGAAGCAAAGACGTGCCGCGGATTGATCATGTCCAGGTAATAGCTGACGCGGGCGGAAGACAACTGCCCCGATACCGATACCAGCACCACTGCCGCAACCAGACCCAGCAGCGGAAGCAACATGAACTCGAAGAATGCCTTGCGCCGGGAGCCGGAGAAAAGATTCGGCAACTGCCATAACCCCAACGCGGGCAGCAGCAGTATGGCCTCAAGGCGAAACAGCGCCGCCGCCCCGATTGCCAGGTGAATAGTCCCGGCTCGCCACCAGCCACCACGGGCCTGCCAGCGCAAGGCCAGCCAGAGGCTCAAGGTGCAGAAGAACCAGAAACCGCATTCCCGAATGATATCGTCACGGAACGCATTGACTGCGGGCATCGCCAACATCACCAGGCAAGCCCATCCCGCGGCTTCTGGCACACGCTGGCGAACACAATCGACCATCAAGGCACTGGTTCCGGCAACGAAGAGTGCGCACCACAGATAGGCACTCAGTTCCAGAGGCAACCCCAGGAAGATATGGGTTTGCGCCAACAGCAGGGGGAACCAGGGCCAATCGAATATCGTCCAGGCGATTGCCGGCCCCTGTTCGGTAACCTTCTGCGCAATATTGATGTAGTAGGCCGCATCACGACCAACGGTTGCCGCGCCCAGTATCGCAATCAGGGACAGCAGCAAACTGCCTACCAAGGTCAAACGAACGGGATACTGATTGATAACCCTCAAGCCCCACTTCCATGCACCCCCCTCAACCACGAGCGTTCCCCCCTTTCAAATACAGTCGCAATACTTTGCGTAAATAAGTCCAGCGCATGGCCTGCAACGGACTCAAGGAAAACGCCGTCCAATAGAACCGTCGCGCCAGGCCGACCTCATTACCCAGCAGTGCAGCCCGGAACAGCGACAGGTAACGCTGCGCTTTATAGCGCTTCTTCAGCGACTGGCAGGCTTCGGGCAAGCTGCTGAAAACCTCCTCCACAATGCCCAGCGCCACCTGTTCCTCGTCATCACGACTGTGACGCAAGCTGTCGGCATGCTTGTGGATTCGCGCCAGGGGCGTGGAGGTTATGGCAAAGCGCCCATTGACCACCAGGTAGGCAAATACGGCAATGTCTTCCCCGGTTCGCAGCGTCTCGGGATAGGGACGCTGCAGCAACAGCCGGCGGGAAAACAGCGTGCAGCAGTGAGAGAGGGAAATACGCTTGCTCAGCAGATACTGACGGGCCAGCGTGCGAGCATCTGCCCGCGGCACGGAAGTCGGCAAGCGCAGGCGCTCGCGACCGTCGACCTCTACCGATAGCTGAGCCCCCAGCACCACATCGATGGCAGGATCGGCCAGGACGATTTTGCGCAGCTCGGCAATCGCCCCGTCAGTCAGCTCATCATCGGCATCCAGCAACAACACATAACGGCCAGTGGCAAGGCCAATGCCGTGGTTGCGTGCGGCGGCAGCGCCGGCATTGGCCTGCACATGCACCCGCACCTGAGCAAAACGAGCGACATAGTCCGCCAGGACTGCCGCCGTGTTGTCAGTGGATCCATCGTCGATAACGATAAGTTCAAGGTCAGCTGCCCACTGACCAAGAACCGAATCAAGCGCTCTAGGGAGCAGATGCGCATAGTTGTAAGTCGGTACAACTACGCTGATCAGCGCCTCAGAGTTCGTCATAGGCATTGACACCGTCTTTGACCACCAGAATGTCTTCCATGATCAGGTATTGCAGGTCGGAGCCGTAGAACATGTTCAGGGCGTCGGTAGGCGAGCAGATCATCGGCTCGCCACGGCGGTTCAGCGAGGTGTTCAGCGACACGCCGTTGCCGGTCAGCACTTCCAGGGCCTTCATCATGTCGTAGTAGCGCGGGTTGTACTCGCGCTTGAGCACCTGGGCCCGGGAGGTACCGTCTTCGTGCACCACTTCCGGTACCCGGGTCTTCCACTCTTCAGCCACTTCGAAGGTGAAGGTCATGAAGGGTGCCGGGTGATCGACCTTGATCATCTGCGGGGCAACGGTGTCGAGCATCGACGGGCAGAAAGGCCTCCAGCGCTCGCGGAACTTGATCTGCTCGTTGATCCGGTCGGCCACGCCCGAGGCGCTCGGGCAACCGATGATCGAACGACCGCCCAGGGCCCGCGGACCGAACTCCATGCGGCCTTGGAACCAGGCCACCGGGTTGCCGTCCACCATGATCTTGGCGATGCGTTCCGGGGTGTTGTCGATCTGCCGCCAGGCCGGCTTATGCGGGTGGCGGGCACAGGCCGCAATCACGTCTTCGTTGCTGTAGGACGGGCCGAGATAGACGTGCTCCATCTTCTCTACCGGCACCCCACGGGCATGGGACACATAGGCCGCGGCACCCACTGCGGTACCGGCGTCGCCGGAGGCCGGCTGCACGAACAGCTCCTTCACGTCCGAACGAGCGATGATCTTCTGGTTCAGCTTGACGTTCAGCGCGCAGCCGCCGGCGAAGGCCAGCTTGCCGGTTTCCTTCAGGGTGTCGCCCAGGTAATGGTCGATCATCTGCAGGGCCAGCTTCTCGAACAGCGCCTGCATGCTCGCCGCGTAGTGGATGTAGGGCTCGTCGGCGATATCGCCTTCGCGCTTGGGACCCAGCCACTCGATGAGTTTTGGCGAGAAGTAGAAGCCCTTGCCCTTCTCTTTGTAACGGCGCAGGCCGATAACGTTGGCGTAGTCGGTGTTGATCACCAGCTCGCCGTTTTCAAAGCTGGCCAGGCGCGAGAAGTCGTACTTGCTGGCATCGCCGTAAGGCGCCATGCCCATGACCTTGAACTCGCCGTCGAGCATCTCGAAACCGAGGAACTCGGTGATCGCGCCATACAGGCCGCCCAGGGAATCCGGATCGAAGAATTCCTTGATCTTGTGGATCTTGCCGTTCTCGCCATAGCCGAAGAAGGTGGTGGCGTACTCGCCCTTGCCGTCGATGCCGAGGATCGCGGTCTTCTCCTTGAAGCCCGAACAGTGGTAGGCACTGGAGGCGTGGGCCAGGTGGTGCTCCACCGGCTCGATCTTGATCTTCTTCGGATCGAAGCCCAGTTGCTCCAGGCACCAGACGATCTTCTTGCGGTAGCGCTTGTAGCGACGGTTGCCCATCAGGATCGCGTCCAGGGCGCGGTCCGGGGCGTACCAGTAGCGCTTGGCGTAGTGCCAGCGGGCCTTGCCGAACAGGCTGATCGGGGCGAATGGAATCGCTACCACATCAACGTCGGAAGGCTTGATCCCGGCCTGTTCCAGGCAGAACTTCGCCGACTCGTAGGGCATGCGGTTCTTTGCATGCTTGTCGCGCACGAAACGCTCTTCTTCGGCGGCGGCGATCAGTTTGCCGTCGATGTACAGGGCTGCCGAAGGATCATGGCTAAGGGCGCCGGACAGGCCAAGAATCGTCAATGCCACAGGGGTCTAGCCTCGTTTAGTCTGCATGCGGGCGCGATGCGCCTTGAAAATGAAGTGTGCTCGCAAGGGGCGAGAAACAACGAAAGGGCGGGATTATAGCGTAAAAGCGGGGGCAAGCCTCTAGCGGCAAGCGGCGAGCCCGGGGGCTGCGTCCGCCCTGGCCGATGGTCGCTGCCAGCAGCAGCGACCATGGGTCGCAGGTCAGCCCTGAGCGGCCTGCACGGTCTTGGGCAGCCGCTGATCAATCACCTGATACAAATTGCAGCTTTGCGGCCAGTTGCGCATGAAACGTGCGCGATCCCGGGCGTAGGCCGGGGCAAAGCTGCGCAAACTGGCGTGCTGGCGCATGGAATCCAGATCGATCAGGGCCCAGCGATCGTCTTGCCAGAACAGGTTGTGCCCCTTGAGGTCGCCATGACTGATGCGCTCCTTGAGCAACTGGGCAAACAGCTGCTCCAGGGCCTGCAACTCCTGCTCGGGGGCTGCGCCGCTGTCCACGAACGGGGCGAAGCGCTCGATGATGTCCGGCCCGGCCAGGTATTCGGTAATCAGGTAGGCACGCTGGCGCAGCCAGAGGAAACGCCGCTCCAACAACGCCAGCGGCTTGGGCGTGGCAATCCCCAGGAACGCCAGGCGATTGCCCTCGCGCCAGGAGTGCCAGGCCCGGCTCGGGCGCCAGAAACGTTTGAGCCAATGGGCAAAGCCCTTGATGTTGTAGCGCTTGAGCACCAGCGTGCGGCCCGCGGCCTCGACCCGACCGACACTGGCCGCACCGCCGGTCTTGTACAGATGCCCTTGATCCAGCAGCGCATCGGCCTGCTCCAGCACCGGCAGCATTGCCGCCTCTTCCTCACGGCGAATCGCCCGCAAGGCGAAAGGCCCGCGCTGCACGGCGAACAGGCTGCACTCGCGGCCGACCTTGGCGAGAAAGTCCCGCAGGCGCCAGCCGCGCACCTTGTCCACCTGCTTCTGCAGGGCTTCCAGGGGCAAGGCGTGCTCGGCATTGCTCAGCAAATAATGCACCAGCAGCTCTTCGGTAAAGGGCTCCAGGTTCTTGGGCAACTGGGCGAAGAACACCCCGAGGTTTTCCAGCACTTTGTGCCGCGACAGTGGCTTGCCGGCCTCTTCGACGCAGATGCCAGCGCCATCGATCAGATGCAGCTTGCCGTCATGGCGCAGCAGGTTGTCCAGGTGCAGGTCTTCCTGCCACAGGCCTTTGGCGTGCAACTGGGCAATCGCGCCCAGGGCCTCGGCCAGCACCGCAACCTGTTCATCGGCCAGCACCGGCAACGTTTCTACCTGCTTCCAGGCCTCGCCCAGGCTGTGCGCGCCCTCAAGAAACTCGAACAACAGCCAGCCGCCTTCGCCGTCTTGCAAGCCATCGACCAACAGCAGTGGCGTGGTCAGGCCTTGCTGGGCCAGCAGGCGCACGCCATTGAGCTCGCGCTGAAAATGCCGCGCCGCCTTGGGCCCCACCAGCAACTTGGCCAGCACCATGCGCCCACGCCAGACAGCGGCACCCACATAGCGCTGCCCCGGCAACACCCGCAGCAGGCTGAGCAGCTGCAATTGGGCCGGGCCGGCGGCGTCCGCCAACTCCAGACTCAGGGGCAGGGCCGGGTTGCGCCCACTGTTTTTCAGCTCGGACAAACGCATCAGCGAGATCCCTTGTGATCGCGGCGAGCACTCAGGCGTGCCAGCCAGGCATCCACCAGGGCAGCGTCCCGAGGTTGATCCAGATAGGCCGCCAGCAAGCTGCGCACTTCCTCGTTGTTCCACACCGAGGCCCGGCGCAACAGGGGCTCGAGGTCCTTGACCCGGTCGCGCTGGCCGAACAGCAATGGCCGGGTTTTCTCCAGGTCGATCAACTGCGCCTGGTAACCCTCGCCGTCGGGGCGCAGGAAAATATGCTTGGGATAAAAACAGCCGTGCACCTGGCGCACGCCGTGCAGTTGCCGGGCCAGTTGCCCACAGGCAACAAGCACCGCCTGGCGCTCTGCCGCGCCCAGTTGATCCCAGCGCGAGAGCAAGGCATCCAGGTCGTCCCAGCCGTCCAGGGCTCGGGTCAGGAGAATCGCCCGCGACTCGCCGGCAACCTTGCGCATGCCGAAGAACACCGCCTGCAAGGCCGGAATACCCAGCTGCTGATAGCGGCGGATATTGCGAAATTCCCGGGCGAAGCTCGGCTCGCCGAACGGTCGGTGCAGGGTCCGGGTCAGGTAGTTGGTTTGCCGCTTGAGATAGAAGCCCTGCCCTTCCACATCCAGGCGGAAGACGCTGCTGCTGCCACCGCGGCCGGTATTGGGCTCGTCCACGGCTTGCAGTTGCGTGGCCCACAGCTGGTCAAAGGTACCGAGGCCGTTGCGCTCCAGCAACGCACGCTCCTCGGCGGCCAGAAAATCAGTCATTCACGCCCCTCGAAAAATCTCACCACGTGGCGAATACGCTCCTTGTCGGCAGCGCTCAGGCGCTCGCGCTCACGGTATTGCAGGTAGAAACGCAGGCGCTGAGTCGCCGACAGATGATATTTGGCCACCTTGTCCAGGCAGGCCAGGTCCTTGGTGATCCGGTACTTGAGCCAGAATCCGCGCCAGAAATCACCGTTGGGGCAATCGATCAGATACAGGCGGCTGTGATCGTCGATCAACAGGTTGCGCCACTTCAGGTCGTTATGGGTAAAGCGATGGTCATGCATGACTCGGGTATAGGCCGCCAGCTGCCGGCTTACACAATCCACCCAGGACCTGTCCTTGAGCCGCGGATCGTTGCGTTCGGCCAGCACCGACAGGTCTTCGGTCTGCGGCAGCTCGCGGGTGATCATCGCCCCACGGGCATAGGCCAGGCCGCGCCGTTCCAGGCCCCAGGCCACCACATCGGCGGTGGGGATGCCCCACTTGGCGAAACGCTTGAGGTTCTGCCATTCGAACTTGACCCGGGGCTTGCCCAGGTAGCGCCGCAGATTCTTGCCGGCGCCGGTGTAACGCTTGACGTAGTAGTTGACGCCATCACGCTTGACGCGAATGACCTCCGACAGCGGATCGCGGGTCAGGTGCTCGCCCTCAAGGGCAAATACCGCCTCCAGACTGCCAAAATCTTGTGCCAGCGCCTGACAGGCAGGGTCCAGGTTCCAACCCGCCATCAGAGCGCGTCTCCATATCGTTGTTTACGGGCGTAGAGCTTTTCCGCCTTGCCCTCGAGCCAGGACAGCAGCGCCGCTTCTTCGGCGAGGATCTGCCGCAACGGCTGCTGGAAATAGCCCTTGAGGAAACGCAGCTTGTCGCGGCGCGTCAGGCCGATATCCAGGGCCGAGAAATACAGTGCGGCCAGGTCCTTGTTGCGCCAGCGCTGGGTGATCTGCGGCCGGGTCTGGGCGCGATGCAGGTCGATCACCGAGAGTTTCAGCTCGCCATGGGCGATGGGCTGGTCGGTGTGCAGCAGGAAGTGACAGATGTAGCAGTCGCGATGGTTGACCCCGGCCCGATGCATGGTGCCGGTCATGCGCGCCACTTCGGCGATCAACGCTCGCTTCAGGGCCGGCGCCGGAGGCTGCTTGACCCAGTCGATGCTGAAGTCCTCGAGGCTGACGGTCGGTGCCAGTTCCTCAGTGACGATAAATGAATGCTGGTCCGCCGGGTTGCGACCACGTTCGCCATAGGCGACGGCGGTCATGGTGGGCACGCCGACCTGATGCAGACGCTCGAGCGCCCGCCATTCCTGGCCGGCGCCAAGCACCGGCAGCTTGGCGGTGATCAGGTTCTTGAGGATCTCGCCCCAGCCGATACCACGATGGATCTTCACGAAATAGCCGCGGCCCTCGACTTCCGTACGCAAGGTACGGCGCGCCTCCAGCTCACGGTAGACCTGGCCCTTGAGTTCCTCGACCGCGGCGAACGCGTCGCGTCCGGCCCAGAGGGACTTGAAGGGTTCGGCAAGCATCAACTTCATCGGTGTTGCTCCGCCAGAATCACGTCCGCAGCGTGCTGCGGCATGCTGTAGAGGTCGGCCGTCTCGGCGAACGCCAGGCCATTACGGCTCCAGGTCGCACGCGCAGCGTCGTCGGCCAACATGGTGCTCAAATACTGATTGAGCTGCGCCTGCTCCATAGGCTCATCCAGCACCAGGCCACTCCCGGCCTCGGCAATGTAGTGGGCATAACCGCACACCGCGCTGACCAGCACCGGCAGCCCGGCCACCAGGGCTTCGAGCAATACGGTGCCGGTGTTTTCGTTGTAGGCAGGGTGAATCAGCAGGTCGGCCCCCAGCAGGAAACGCGGGATATCACTGCGCCCTTTCATGAACTGCACCTGGTCGCTCAGGCCCAGCGCTGCGCTCTGCACCTGGAATACCTTGGGGTCGTCCTGGCCGATTACAAACAGCCGGGTGCGCTTTTTCAGCGCCGACGGCAACGCCGCCAGGGCCTTGAGGCTGCGGTCCACGCCCTTGGTCTTGAACCCGGAGCCGATCTGCACCAGCAGCAGGTCGTCGTCCTTGAGGTTGAATTCACGGCGGAAATCGGCACGGATTTCGGCGGCATTGGCCGGTGCCCGACGGTCCTGGGCGATGCCCGGCGGCAGCAGGTGGAAGCGCTCCAGCGGGGTGTCGTAATGCTTGATGAACAGCGGCTGCTGGACTTCGGAGATCATCAGGATCTCGGTCTTGGCATCCCTGGCGAACACCGCTCGCTCGTACTCGGCGAAGTGCCGGTAGCGGCCCCAGCGCCGGTACAGCGAATGACGCAGGTTCTGCGCCTTGTCCTCGAAACAGCCATCGGCGGCGTAGTACACGTCCAGCCCCGGCATCTTGTTGAAACCGATCAACCGGTCCACCGGGCGCTTGGCCAGGTCGGCCTCCATCCAGGCGCTGAGTTTCTCGTTGCGTCGATGGTTGAACAGCGCCTTGACCGGCGCCACCAGCACCTCGAAACCCGGGGGCACCTCGCCCTCCCAGATCAGGGTGTAGACACGGATCTGATGCCCGCGCTGCTGGCACTCCAGGGCAATGCGCATGAAGTCACGCTGCAGGCCGCCGAAGGGAAAATACTTGTAAAGGACAAAAGCCAATTGCATCAGCGTGGCTCCTCAGCCAATAACAAGGTGCTCAGTCGGCTGGCGACACGCTCGGGATTCAGGCGGGTGAAACACAGTGGCCACTCGCGCTTGAGGTCAAAACGCTGCTGGTCCGCAGCGGTGGGCTGATAGGTGCATTTCTTCTGCAGGCAGGGTGCGCAGGGGAAGTTGCTGCCCAGGTGGATCTGCACCCGGCCGTAGGCCCCGGTCAGCCCCGGGTTGGTCGGGCCGAACAGGGAAATGGTGGGTACATCCAGGGCTGCGGCAAGGTGACCAAGACCGGTGTCCACGGCCACGCAGGCCTGGGCGTCGGCCAGCACCTTGGCGACCCCGGCCAGGTTCAGCTTGGGCAGAACCGTGGCGTTTTTCAGGCCACTGGCAATACGTTCAGCGCGAGCCTTTTCGGCGGCGTTGCCCCAGGGCAGCTTGACCTCGACGCCGAGCATGCCCATGCGCTCGGTCAGCTCGCGCCAGTAGGCTTCGGGCCAGTGCTTGGTGTCCCAGGTGGTGCCATGCAGGAACAGCACGAAAGGCTTCTTGCGCGGCAGTTCCACCAATTTCTCGACGTTCAGCCCGTAGTCGCCCAGCCGCTGCGGCAAGTCATAACCCAGGGCCACGGCAAACAGCTGGCGCACCCGCTCCACCGCATGCTGCCCACGGGCCACCGACAGGCGTCGGTCATAGAAGCGCGAGGCCAGGGGCTCACGGGCCGAGTCCTTGTCCAGCCCAGCCACTGGGGCACGCACATAGCGGGTCAGCCAGGCGCTTTTCAGCAGGCCCTGGGCATCGATCACCAGGTCGTACTTGGTCGAGCGCACATTCTGCTTGAAGCGCCGCCACTCGCCGCTCTTGATGGTTTGCCAGATGTTCTTGCGCCAGCGGCGGATGGCCACTGGAATCACCTTGCCGACAGCCGGGTGCCAGGTCGGAATCTCCGCGAAACCCTCTTCCACCACCCAGTCGAACTTGATCCCGGGAATCGCTCGCGCGGCATCGGTCAGGGCCGGCAGCGCGTGAATCACATCCCCCAGGGAGGAGGTCTTGATCAACAGTACCCGCAACTTACTGAACCTCGACCACAGAGCCCTGCAACCGCTGCAGGGCTTCGTTCACCGGCTGCGGCAGAAGCTGGCGCAGGCAGTTGTAATGGCCGAAACGGCAGGTGCGATCGAAGCACGGGCTGCACTCGATGCCCAGGCGCACCACTTCCACCTGATCGGCCAGGGGCGGGGTGAAGCCCGGCGAGGTGGAACCGTACACCGCCACCAGCGGGCGGTTCAGCGCCGCGGCCACATGCATCAGCCCGGAGTCGTTGGACACCACCGAGTCAGCGCAGGACAGCAGGTCGATGGCTTCGGCCAGGGAGGTTTCGCCACTGAGATTGGTCGATTCCTCGCGCAAACCGGGAATCAGCCGGCCGCGAATCTCTTCACCCACGGCGTGGTCGTTCTTCGACCCGAACAGCCAGACCTGCCAGCCCTCGCGGATCTTGGCCTCGGCCACCTGGGCGTAGTGCTCGGACGGCCAGCGCTTGGCCTCACCGAATTCCGCCCCCGGGCACAGCGCCAGCACCGGACGATCCAGGGCCAGGCCGAACTTGGCCAGGGCCGCCTCCCGACTCTGGGCATCGATCTGCAGGCGCGGGCGCGGGTAAGGCTGGGGCAGCTCGACACCCGGTTCATAGGCCAGGGCCATGAAGCGCTCGATCATCAGCGGATAGCGTTGTTTATCCAGCTTGCGCACGTCGTTGAGCAGGCCGTAGCGGAACTCGCCACGCCAGCCGGTGCGTTTGGGGATGCCGGCGAAAAACGGCACCAGGGCCGATTTCAGCGAGTTGGGCAACAGGATCGCCTGGTCGTACTGGCCGGCCAGGGACTTGCCGATCTTGCGGCGGGTCGCCAGCTCCAGAGCACCGTGCCCCAAGGGGAAGCTCAGGGCCCGACGCACCTGGGGCATGCGCTCGAGAATCGGCCGACTCCACTCGGGGGCCAGCACGTCGATCTCGCATTGTGGATGACGCTGTTTCAGGCACTCGAAGAGTGTCTGCGCCATCACCATGTCACCGACCCAACTGGGCCCAACGATCAGAATATTCATGTGGTTTCCATAAACGAGCCGGGGAGGCCTACGCCTCCCCGCCTCGAGAATCCAGCACCGCGGCCTTCACCGTCGGTTTGATTGGGGCGAGCCTCGCAGCTCGCCCGATACAATTGCGGCCGCATTATGCCGCCTAGCTTAGCCCCAGCTCGTGCCAAATTCGTAACACTTCCCGTCGTTCGGTCACGAATTGATCACCGGTAATGATTCCGGCCTCATTCTGCAGCGCCTGTCGATGAGCGGCTGAACGGTAGGCCTTGTAGACCTCACGCAGTAGGCTGGCATCGCTCGCCGGCATCAGCCCGACCTGCTCCAGGCCTTCCAGGATGCGGATGTTATCGGTGTAGCGCAGCAGCGAGGGGTGCTCTTGGGACCACGCCAGGGCGGCGTATTGCACCATAAATTCGATATCGACGATACCTCCGGCGTCCTGCTTGAGGTCGAACGGCGCCGTGGCCTCGAAGGCGTTGGCCGCGGTTCCGGCGGCGGTCAGGCGGCTGCCCAGGTTGTCGCGCATCTTGGCGCGCATCTCGCTGACTTCCTGGCGCAGCTTGGGCAGGTCGCGCTGCTTGCCCAGCACCGCGGCACGCACCTGTTCAAAGGCCTGCCCCACATCCTGGCTGCCCACCAGCACCCGGGCGCGCACCAGTGCCTGATGCTCCCAGGTCCAGGCTTCGTTCTCCTGATAACGGCCAAAGGCCCCCAGGGAACTCACCAGCAAACCCGAGGCTCCGGATGGCCGCAGGCGCATGTCCACCTCGTACAACTGCCCGGAGTTGGTCTGGGTGGTCAGCAGGTGGATGATCCGTTGCCCCAGGCGGGTGAAGAACTGCGCACCGTCTATGGGCTTGGGCCCGTCGGTTTCCGCCTGGGGGTCACCGTCGTGGATAAACACCAGGTCGAGGTCGGAACCATGGCCCAGCTCGATGCCGCCGACCTTGCCATAACCGACGATGATAAATCCCGGGTCGCACAAGGTGCCGTCGCTCCGCTGCGGCGCGCCATGCTTGGCCACGGTCTGGCGCCAGGCCAGGGCCAGCACCTGTTCCAGAATCGCCTCGGCGAGCCAGGTCAGGTAATCGCTGACCTTCATCAACGGCAGGCTGCCGGCGATTTCCGAGGCCGCTACCCGCAGGCGGTGGGCCAGCTTGAAGTGGCGCAGGGCCTCCATCTGCTGTTCCAGATCGTCCTCGGGAATCCGTGTCAGGCGTTCGCGCAACTCGGCTGCCAATTCCGGCGCCAGGGGCGGCTTGAACAGACGCCCTTCGTTGAGCAGCTCATCCAGCAACAGCGGGAAGCGGGTGATCTGCTCGGCAATCCACGGGCTGGCGGCACACAGGGTCAGCAATCGGCGCAGGGCACCGGGGTTCTCGGCCAGCAGCACCAGATAGGCCGAGCGTCGCGCCACGGCTTCCACCAGGGGCAACACCCGCTCCAGCACCAGGTCCGGATTGGCGTGTTCCACCGCCTGGGCCAGCAGGCGGGGAATAAAGGCATCCAGGCGTTCGCGGCCAAGCCGTTGCATGGCACGCAACTGTGGGCTGCTGCGCAAGCTGGCCAGGGCGCGCAAGGCCTTGGGCGCATCGATGAAACCGCCCTCCTGCAACTGCCGGCAAGCGGCCTCTTCATCCTGGGCCTCCTCCCACAGCGGCAGCCATTCACCGCCCACCACCACTTCGCTCTCGGCGCCTTCGTCTTCATCCGGGTCGGCGATCACCTGGCGGAAGTGCCACTCCACCCGCCCACGCCAGTACATCAGCTGTTCATGGAAGGCGTTCCAGTCGGCAAAGCCCAGCATAAAGGCGATACGTGCCTGGTCCTGGGGATTGTCCGGCAGCATCTGGGTCTGGCGGTCGGCAATGGCCTGGATCCCATGCTCGGTGTAGCGCAGGAACTCGTAGCCCTCGCGCAATTCGCTGATCACCGCCGCCGGCAGGTAGCCCTGCCCTTCCAGCGTGCCCAGCACCTTTAATAAAGGACGCTGCTGCAGGCTCAGGTCGCGCCCCCCGTGAATCAACTGGAAGGCCTGGGCGATGAACTCGACCTCGCGGATGCCCCCCGAGCCCAGCTTGATGTTGTCGGCCATGCCCTTGCGCCGGACTTCCTGCTGGATCAGCTGCTTCATGGTGCGCAGCGCTTCGATGGCGGAGAAATCCAGGTAACGGCGGTAGACGAAAGGCCGCAGCATCTCCAGCAGCTGCGCGCCGGCCACTTGGTCCCCGGCCACCACCCGGGCCTTGATCATGGCGTAGCGCTCCCAGTCGCGACCCTGATCCTGGTAGTACTGTTCCAGGGCGTTGAAGCTCAGCACCAGGGCGCCGGCGGAGCCGTAGGGCCGCAGGCGCATATCGACACGAAACACAAAGCCGTCGACGGTCATCGGGTCCAGGGCCTTGATCAGCCGCTGCCCCAAACGGATAAAGAATTCCTGGTTATCCAGCGGTCGCTTGACCCCCACCGTCTCGCCCCCTTCGGGGTAGGCGAAGATCAGGTCGATGTCCGACGACAGATTGAGCTCCACGGCCCCCAGCTTGCCCATGCCGAGGATGACCATCTGCTGCGGCTCGCCGCTGCGGGCGCCGGTGGGCACGCCGAATTGCTGGCTATGGCGCAGGTACAGCCATTGATAGGCCTGGTCGATGCTGGCATCGGCCAGGTCGGAAAGATCGCGGCAGGTTTGCACCAGGTCGGCCTGGCGATTCAGGTCGCGCCAGATGATCCGCACCTGCTGGCGGGTACGCTGGCGGCGCAGCACGCGCCCCAGCTGGTCCTCGGTTTCGGCGGCTTGCACGGCGGCGGCAATCTGCCCACACAGCTCCCCCGGGGCGAAGCCGCGATCCAGTTCCCCGGAACGCACCAGCTCCAGCAACATCAAAGGGTCACGCAGGCTCTGTTCAATGACGAAGTCGCTGGCGGCACAAACCCGGGCGAACTCGGCCCAGCGCTCGGCACTCCAATCGCCGATGCCGGGGTCACCCTCCAGCGCCGCCACCGCACTGCGCAACGACTGCTCGCCACGGCTGACCAATGGCTGGAGAATCGCAGGGACTTGGGCAAGCGCGGGCAGGCTCATGGGCTATCCTTGATCGGCGTGGAAAAAGCGGGCGGGGATGGTTGGCAAGGGCAAACGGCGTGATGGACTGTCGAACAAAAGTTAGAAATAGCTGAAAATAGGTTTTTTTTAGCAGCGGGCATTAATTTATTACCTATTCCCCTTGGCCACCGACCAAGAGTAACGATGATTCTCACAACGCAGCAGGAGGCCACGAGCCAATCTTCTGTAGTTTTACTACTCGTCTATACATTCGAAAGGCTGAAATGGCCGACGATTTGTAGTAAAACTACACGCCGCCGGATCAACCTCCGGCAATCCAAGAATTTATAATCGTCTGCCCACAAGGCCAGTCGCAAACTCAGGCAACCGATTCTGGAAGCCTTTCCGCCCTGGAGCAAGCCATGCAAGACCTCGATCCCGTCGAAACCCAGGAATGGCTGGACGCCCTGGAATCGGTTCTCGAAAAAGAAGGCGAAGACCGTGCTCACTATCTGATGACCCGTATGGGCGAACTCGCGACCCGCAGCGGCTCGCAACTGCCCTACGCCATCACCACGCCGTACCGCAACACGATTCCCGTCACCCACGAAGCACGCATGCCTGGCGACCTGTTCATGGAACGCCGCATTCGCTCGCTGGTACGTTGGAACGCGTTGGCCATGGTTATGCGTACGAACCTGAAAGATTCTGACCTGGGCGGTCACATCTCCAGCTTCGCCTCCAGCGCCACCCTGTATGACATCGGCTTCAACTACTTCTTCCAGGCCCCGACCGACGAACACGGCGGCGACCTGATCTACTTCCAGGGTCACGCATCGCCAGGCGTCTACGCCCGTGCGTTCATGGAAGGCCGCATCTCCGAAGACCAGATGAACAACTTCCGCCAGGAAGTCGATGGCAACGGCCTGTCGTCCTACCCGCACCCTTGGCTGATGCCTGACTTCTGGCAGTTCCCGACCGTTTCCATGGGCCTGGGCCCGATCCAGGCGATCTACCAGGCGCGTTTCATGAAGTACCTGGAAGCCCGTGGCTTCATCCCGGCCGGCAAGCAGAAAGTCTGGTGCTTCATGGGCGACGGCGAGTGCGACGAGCCGGAATCCCTGGGCGCGATCTCCCTGGCCGGCCGCGAGAAGCTGGACAACCTGATCTTCGTCATCAACTGCAACCTGCAGCGCCTCGACGGCCCGGTTCGCGGCAACGGCAAGATCATCCAGGAACTCGAAGGCGTGTTCCGTGGTGCCCAGTGGAACGTCAACAAGGTGGTCTGGGGCCGTTTCTGGGACCCACTGCTGGCCAAGGACGTCGACGGCATCCTGCAACGCCGCATGGACGAAGTTATCGACGGCGAGTACCAGAACTACAAGGCCAAGGACGGCGCGTTCGTCCGCGAGCACTTCTTCAACACCCCTGAACTCAAGGCGATGGTTGCCGATCTGTCCGACGACGAGATCTGGAAACTCAACCGTGGCGGCCACGACCCGTACAAGGTCTATGCGGCCTACCACGAGGCGGTCAACCACAAAGAGCAGCCGACCGTGATCCTGGCCAAGACCATCAAGGGTTATGGCACCGGCGCCGGCGAAGCGAAGAACACCGCGCACAACACCAAGAAAGTCGACGTCGACAGCCTGAAGCTGTTCCGCGACCGTTTCGACATTCCGGTGAAAGACGACGACATCGAGAACCTGCCGTTCTTCAAGCCTGAAGAAGGCAGCGCCGAAGCCCGCTACCTGAGCGAGCGTCGTGCCGCGCTGGGCGGTTTCGTGCCTCAGCGTCGCGCCAAGAGCTTCAGCATCCCGACCCCGCCACTGGAAACCCTCAAGGCCATCCTCGACGGTTCCGGCGATCGTGAAATCTCCACCACCATGGCCTTCGTGCGGATCCTCGCGCAGCTGGTCAAGGACAAGGAAATCGGTTCGCGCATCGTGCCGATCATCCCGGACGAAGCCCGTACCTTCGGTATGGAAGGCATGTTCCGCCAGCTGGGCATCTACTCCTCCGTCGGCCAGCTCTACGAGCCAGTCGATAAAGACCAGGTGATGTTCTACCGCGAAGACAAGAAGGGCCAGATCCTCGAGGAAGGCATCAACGAAGCGGGCGCCATGAGCTCCTTCATCGCTGCCGGTACTTCGTACTCCAGCCACAACCAGCCGATGCTGCCGTTCTACATCTTCTACTCGATGTTCGGCTTCCAGCGTATTGGCGACCTGGCCTGGGCTGCCGGCGACAGCCGTACCCGCGGCTTCCTGATCGGCGGCACCGCCGGCCGTACCACCCTGAACGGTGAAGGCCTGCAGCACGAAGACGGCCACAGCCACATGCTGGCCGGCACCATCCCGAACTGCCGCACCTTCGATCCAACCTACGGCTACGAGCTGGCGGTGATCATCCAGGACGGCATGAAGAAGATGACCGAAGAGCAACAGGACGTCTTCTACTACATCACCGTGATGAACGAGTCCTACCAGCAGCCAGCCATGCCGGCCGGTGTCGAGGAAGGCATCATCAAGGGCATGTACCTGCTGGAAGAAGACACCCGCGAAGCCGCACACCACGTACAGCTGATGGGCTCCGGCACCATCCTGCGCGAAGTTCGCGAAGCGGCGAAGATCCTGCGTGACGAGTTCAACGTCGCTGCCGACGTCTGGAGCGTTACCAGCTTCAACGAACTGCGCCGCGACGGCCTGGCCGTAGAGCGCAGCAACCGCCTGCACCCTGGCCAGAAGCCGAAGCTGAGCTACGTCGAAGAGTGCCTGAGCGGCCGTAAAGGTCCGGTCATCGCCTCTACCGACTACATGAAACTGTTCGCCGAGCAGATCCGTCAGTGGGTGCCGTCCAAGGAATTCAAGGTCCTGGGCACCGACGGTTTCGGCCGCAGCGACAGCCGCAAGAAACTGCGTCACTTCTTCGAAGTCGACCGTCATTTCGTGGTGTTGGCAGCCCTGGAAGCCCTGGCTGACCGTGGCGACATCGAACCCAAGGTTGTGGCCGAGGCCATCACCAAGTTCGGTATCGACCCGGAAAAACGCAACCCACTGGACTGCTGAGGAGACTTTCTGTGAGCGAACTCATTCGCGTACCTGACATCGGCAGCGGTGAAGGTGAAGTAATCGAACTGTTTGTGAAGGTCGGCGACCGTGTCGAAGCCGACCAGAGCATCCTGACGCTGGAGTCGGACAAGGCCAGCATGGAAATCCCTGCGCCGAAGGCCGGGGTGGTCAAGAGCCTGAAAGTGAAGCTGGGCGACCGCCTGAAAGAAGGCGACGAACTGCTGGAACTGGAAGTCGAGGGTGCCGCTGCTGCGGCCCCTGCCCCGGCTGCTGCGCCAAAGGCTGAACAGCCTGCGGCCGCTCCGGCTCCTGCCGCGGCCCCAGCAGCACCGGCTGCCGCTTCGGTGCAGCAAGTGCACGTGCCGGATATCGGCTCGTCGGGCAAGGCACAGATCATCGAGATCCAGGTCAAGGTCGGCGACACCGTTGCTGCCGATCAGTCGCTGATCACCCTGGAATCCGACAAGGCCAGCATGGAAATCCCATCGCCTGCCGCTGGCGTGGTCAAGGCCATCAGCGTCAAGCTCAACGACGAAGTCGGCACCGGCGACCTGATCCTGGATCTGGAAGTGGCGGGTGCTGCGGCTCCTGCTGCCGCTCCGGCCCAGGCTGCCGCTCCAGCCGCTGCCGCTGCGCCTGCTCCTGCAGCAGCCCCGGCTGCTCCAGTGGCCGACAGCGTCCAGGACATCCACGTTCCGGACATCGGCTCGGCCGGCAAGGCCAAGATCATCGAAGTGCTGGTCAAGGCCGGCGACAGCGTGGTTGCCGACCAATCGCTGATCACCCTCGAATCCGACAAGGCCAGCATGGAAATCCCATCGCCAGCCGCCGGTATCGTGGAAAGCGTATCGATCAAGCTGGACGACGAAGTCGGCACCGGCGACCTGATCCTCAAACTCAAGGTCAAGGGCGCTGCCCCGGCCGCCGCGCAGGCTCCTGCTGCTGCACCGGCTCCAGCCAAGGCTGAAGCAGCTCCTGCGGCTGCCGCGCCAGTGGCTGCCGCCGCACCAGCTGCCGCACCGGCCAAGCCGGGTGCCAAAGTTCACGCCGGCCCAGCCGTGCGTCAACTGGCCCGCGAGTTCGGCGTCGAGCTGAACGCGGTAGGCGCCAGTGGCCCGCACGGTCGCATCCTCAAGGAAGACGTGCAGGTCTACGTCAAGGCCATGATGCAGAAGGCCAAGGAAGCACCGGCTGCCGGCGCAACCGGTGGCGCAGGCATTCCGCCGATTCCGGTGGTGGACTTCAGCAAGTTCGGTGAAGTCGAGGAAGTGGCGATGACCCGCCTGATGCAGGTCGGCGCCGCCAACCTGCACCGCAGCTGGCTGAACGTGCCGCACGTGACGCAATTCGACTCGGCCGATATCACCGAGCTGGAAGCCTTCCGTGTGGCGCAGAAAGCCGTGGCCGAGAAGGCCGGCGTCAAGCTGACCATCCTGCCGCTGCTGCTCAAGACCTGCGCCCACCTGCTCAAGGAACTGCCGGACTTCAACAGCTCCCTGGCACCAAGCGGCAAGGCGATCATCCGCAAGAAGTACGTGAACATCGGCTTCGCCGTGGACACCCCGGATGGCCTGCTGGTACCAGTGATCAAGAACGTCGATCAGAAGAGCCTGCTGCAACTGGCTGCCGAAGCCGCTTCCCTGGCGGAAAAGGCCCGGACCAAGAAGCTTTCCGCAGACGAGATGCAAGGCGCGTGCTTCACCATCTCCAGCCTCGGCCACATTGGCGGCACCGGCTTCACGCCGATCGTCAATGCACCGGAAGTGGCGATCCTCGGCGTGTCCAAGGCCACCATCCAGCCCGTCTGGGACGGCAAGGCCTTCCAGCCGAAGCTGATGCTGCCGCTGTCGCTGTCCTACGATCACCGCGTGATCAACGGCGCCGCCGCCGCGCGCTTCACCAAGCGCCTGGGCGACCTGCTGGCGGATATCCGCACCATGCTGCTGTAATCCGCAAGCCGGCCCACCCGTCATGGGCGGGCCGGCTTCGCAACCCTTTCGAGCGCCACGCTCGTACCTCAACCCCGTCACTTTGGCGGGGCTTTTTTTGCCAGAAAAAAGTCGCCAATCCTCCGGCACCCCAGGGCGACGAAAGGTCGAAAAAGTAACTTTGCAGAAATCCCGCGGCTTGCCGATACAGGTTTATAGCACTTAGCCTTCATCTCACTTGTCAGTCGATGCTGCATGATGCAACCTTGCCGCAGGCTGCAGTAAAGAGGGCGAGTGCCCGGCGCGATCAGCAATTTCGAAGCGAGTTTCCCCATGAAAAGCCAACCCGATGCCGCCAGCCGTATGGTGGCCGAGGTAGTGACGCAGTTGCCGGTGCCTTCGCGGCTCGGCATGCTGCGTTTCGAACGGCTGAATGAAGCAAGCTGGGCACTGCTGTTTCTCGACCCCAACTGCGAACGCCAGTTCGGCCTGCCCGCTGTCGAGCTCTGCGCCCTGGTGGGCTCGCCCTACGCCAGCCTGATGGAACCGGAAGCCCGTTATCAGCTGCACGACACCATCCAGCAGCAGCTGAGCAGCAGCCCCCATTACCTGATCCGCTACACCCTGCACACCAGCCAGGGCCCCCTGAGCATCCTGGAGCTGGGCGAAGCCTACAAACAGCACAACCGCCACCTGCTGCGCGGTTACCTGCTGGTGGTCGAGGGGCTGTTCAACTCTGCCGCGTCGCTGCCGACCCAGGACCTGGAAACCCAGAACTCACGCCTGCAGATCGCCCTGGAACTCAACCAGCGAGCCCAGCAGGAACAACTGCAGCATCTGGAACGGGTCCGCGCCCAGCAGGACCTGATCCTGCTCCTGACCCGCCAGCGCTACAGCAGCGGCAACTCGCTGAAGGAAGCCGCGGAACTGATCACCCGCTGCGCCTGCGATATCTACCAGATCGACTGCGCCAGTATCTGGAACCTCGAAGACCAGCAACTGGTGCCAATTGCCGCCTATCATCGTGGCCCCCAGGAATACCGCCTGCCGGAGCCCATCGACGCCAGCAGCTTTCCCGACTACCTGGAAGCCCTGCACAGCTGCCGCGCCATCGATGCGCAGAACGCCATGCGCGACCCGCGCACCCGGGAGATGGCCGAAAGCCTGCGCCCGCGGGATGTCAACGCCATGCTCGACGCCAGCATCCGCATCGACGGCCAGGTGGTCGGCGTGCTGTGCCTGGAACAGACCGGCATGACCCGAGCCTGGCAGTCCGACGAGATCGCCTTTGCCGGCGAGCTGGCGGACCAGTTCGCCCAGGTCATCAACAATCACAACCGGCGTGCCGCCACCAGCGCCCTGCACCTGTTCCAGCGCGCCGTGGAACAGAGCGCCAACGCCTTTCTGCTGGTCAATTGCGACGGGGTGGTGGAGTACGTCAACCCGAGCTTCACGGCGATCACCCAGTACAGCACCGAAGAGGTCCACGGCCACCGCCTGGCGGAACTGCCGGCCCTGGAAAACCTCAGCGAACTGCTGTTCGACGCCCCCTCCAGCCTGGCCAAGAGCAATAGCTGGCAGGGCGAATTCAAGAGCCGGCGCAAGAACCTCGAGCCCTACTGGGGCCAGCTGTCGATCTCCAAGGTGTATGGCGACAATCGCGAACTGACCCACTACATCGGTATCTACGAAGACATCACCCAGACCAAGCTGGCCCAGCAACGCATCGAACGCCTGGCCTACACCGACAACCTGACCAACCTGGGCAATCGCCCGGCGTTCATCCGCAACCTCGACGAGCGTTTCGCCCGAGACAGCGATACCCCGATCAGCCTGCTGCTGGTGGATATCGACAATTTCAAGCGGATCAACGACAGCCTCGGCCACCAGACCGGCGACAAACTGCTGATCAGCCTGGCCCGGCGCCTGCGCAACAGCCTGAGCCCCAGCGGCAGCCTGGCGCGCTTTGCCAGTAACGAATTCGCCGTGCTGCTGGACAACACCGACCTGGAAGCCGGCCAGCAGATCGCCAGCCAGTTGCTGATGACCCTGGACAAACCCATGTTCGTCGACAACCAGCTGATCAGCGTCACCGGCTCGGTGGGCCTGGCCAGTGCGCCGCTGCATGGTCGCGATCCGCAAACCCTGATGCGCAACGCCGGCCTGGCGCTGCACAAGGCCAAGGCCAACGGCAAGCACCAGGTGCAGGTGTTCACCGAGGCGCTGAATGCCGAGGCCAGCTACAAGCTGTTCGTCGAGAACAACCTGCGCCGCGCCCTGACCCAGAACGAGCTGGACGTGTTCTACCAGCCCAAGCTGTGCCTGCGCAGCGGCCGCCTGCTGGGCATGGAAGCGCTGCTGCGCTGGAATCACCCGGAAAAGGGCATGATCCGTCCGGACCAGTTCATCAGCGTGGCGGAAGAAACCGGCCTGATCATCCCCATCGGCAAATGGATCGCCCGCCAGGCCTGCCGCATGAGCAAGCAGCTGACCGCCGCCGGCCTGGGCAACCTGCACGTGGCCATCAACCTGTCGCCCAAGCAGTTCTCCGACCCGGACCTGGTGGCCTCCATCGCCGGCATCCTCAAGGAAGAACAGTTGCCGCCCTCGCTGCTGGAGCTGGAGCTGACCGAAGGCTTGCTGCTGGAAGCCACCGACGACACCCACCAGCAACTCGAGCAATTGAAGAAACTCGGCCTGACCCTGGCCATGGACGACTTCGGCACCGGTTATTCGTCCCTGAGCTACCTGAAGAAATTCCCCATCGACATCATCAAGATCGATCGCAGCTTTATCCACGAGATCCCCGACAACCAGGACGACATGGAAATCACCTCGGCGGTGATCGCCATGGCCCACAACCTGAAGATCAAGGTGGTGGCCGAAGGGGTGGAAACCGCCGAGCAACTGGCATTCCTGCGTCGTCATCGCTGCGACGTGGGCCAGGGCTACCTGTTCGACCGGCCAATCCCCGGCAGCGAGCTGATCGCCAAGCTCAAGCGCTATCCGCGCGGCCCAATTGCCTGACAGCGCTGTAACACTCGGGCAAACTGCGGGTCTATCTTCTTACCTACTCCCCAACCTGACTGAGAGGACTGCGACATGGTCTTGCGCTCGGAAATCCTGGTGAATAAAAACGTGCTTCCAACCAAAGAACAAGCTCTGCCCGGCCGTGAAACCCCCATGACCGTTCCCGATGAACACTACGTCAACGGCCACCCGCTGCTGGGCCCCTTCCCGGGCGAAGTGGATTTCGCCATCTTCGGCCTGGGCTGCTTCTGGGGCGCCGAGCGGCGCTTCTGGCAACGCGAGGGCGTGTACAGCACTTCAGTGGGCTACGCCGGCGGCTTTACCCCGAACCCGACCTATGAAGAAGTCTGCTCGGGCCTGACCGGGCATACCGAAGTGGTGCTGGTGGTGTACGAACCGGAGAAGGTCAGCTACCAGCAACTGCTGGCAATGTTCTGGGAACTGCACAACCCGACCCAGGGCATGCGCCAGGGCAATGACATTGGCACCCAGTACCGTTCGGTGATCTACACCACCAACCCGACCCAGCTGGAGCAGGCGCTGCACAGCAAGGAGGTGTTCCAGGCGGAACTGACCAAGGCCGGCCTGGGCAGCATCACCACTGAAATCGCCGAGGCCCCGACCCTCTACTTCGCCGAGGCCTACCACCAGCAGTACCTGGCGAAGAACCCCGAAGGCTATTGCGGCATCGGCGGCACCGGCGTCACCTGCCCCATTTGAAGCAGCCGCAAGCTGCAAGCCTCAAGCTGCAAGTGCAAGCACCTCAGCTTGCCGCTTGTAGCTTGCAACTTGCCGCTGCTACTCAGCTATTAGCCAGTCCATCTGCCAGCCACCCTGGGTCTGGCCGAGTTTCTGCGCCAGCCAGGGCAGCAGCTCGCGCAATTCCTCTTCCAGCCCCCAAGGCGGGTTGGCAATCGCCAGGCCCGAGCCATTCAGGCTGTTGGGAGTGTCCAGGGGATGCACCAGCAATTCCACCCGCAGCAGTTTTGGCGCGCCGGTACCGGCCAGGTCCTGGTAGAAGCGACGTAGCGCCCGCTGGTCCTTGACCGGGTACCAGATGGCCGCCACGGTCTGGCGCATGCGGCCAATGGCTTCCTTCAGCGAGGCCGCGCAGCGCTGCATCTCGTCCAACTGCTCGAAGGGTGGATCGATCAGCATCACCGCGCGCTTTTCCGCCACCGGCAGCAGCGCCCGGGCCACATGCCAGCCCTCCCCCAGATGCACCGCCACCCGTGGATCGCGCTTCATGTTTTCCTTGAGCAGCAGGCCGTCTTCAGGATGCTTCTCGTTGAGCAGCACCCGGTCCTGGGAACGCACCAGGCGCCTCGCCAGCTCAGGCGAGCCGGGGTAGTAGCGCAACTGGCCATCCGGGTTGAGCTTGTGCAGCACGCGCATATAGTCGGCGGTCAGCGCCGGCAGGTCCTCGGCGCCCCACAGGCGGGCGATGCCTTCCAGGTACTCGCCGGTGCGGTTCGCCTGGTCGCCCTGGAGGTCGTACAGACCAATGCCGGCATGGCTGTCGAGGTAGGCGAACGGCTGCTCCTTGCGCGACATCAGGGCGATGAGGCGGGTCAGGGTCAGGTGTTTGAAAACGTCGGCGTGATTGCCGGCGTGGAAGGCGTGACGATAGTTCATGGTTGCTCCTGCGCAGGGGGGCAAGTTTACCCTGTGCCGCAAGGCACGTCAGGACAGACCATCGCCTTGACCCGGCTGCAGCCATCTTGCCCAAGCGCCACGCCTGTTGGACACTGACGCGCCCGCCTGCGGCCAAGCGGCGGGCAGACCACGCGGTTGCTGGCGACTCAGACACACGGGACCACTGACTGCTGCGCTCATTAATGGATTGCTACTGAGTCGAGGATTTATGAAAGACGCAACGATTGCGCTGCACCATGGATTCAAGTCAGACCCGACCACCAAGGCCGTGGCCGTGCCCATCTACCAGAATGTCGCCTTCGAGTTCGACAACGCCCAGCACGGTGCCGACCTGTTCAACCTCGATGTGCCCGGCAACATCTACACCCGCATCATGAACCCCACCAACGATGTGCTGGAGCAGCGTATCGCCGCCCTGGAAGGCGGGATCGCCGGGCTGGCGGTGGCCGCCGGCAGTGCAGCGATCCACTACGCGATCCAGACCCTGACCCAGGCCGGCGACAATATCGTCTCCACCCCGCAGCTCTACGGTGGCACCTACACCCTGTTTGCCCACCTGCTGCCGAGTTTCGGTGTCGACGTGCGCTTTGCCCGGGACGATTCCCCCGAAGCCATCGCCGAGCTGATCGACGACAAGACCAAGCTGGTGTACTGCGAGAGCATCGGCAACCCGGCGGGCAATATCGTCGATATCGAGGGCCTGGCCGAGGTCGCCCACGCCCGCCATGTGCCACTGATGGTGGACAACACCGTGGCCACGCCGATCCTCTGCAAGCCGATCCAGTTCGGCGCCGATATCGTCGTGCACTCGGTAACCAAGTACGTCGGCGGCCACGGCAACTCCCTGGGCGGGGTGATAGTCGACAGCGGCAACTTCCCCTGGGCCGAGCACCCGCAGAAATTCGCCAGCCTCAACACCCCGGAGCCGGCCTACCACGGCGTGGTCTACACCGAGAAGTTCGGCCCCGCGGCCTTTATCGCCCGGGCCCGCACCGTGCCCCTGCGCAATACCGGCGCGGCCCTGGCGCCGATGAACGCCTTCCTGCTGCTGCAAGGCCTGGAAACCCTGGCCCTGCGCATGGAGCGCCACACCGACAACGCCATCCAGGTGGCGCAGTTCCTCAAGGCCCATCCGCTGGTGGCCTGGGTCAGCTACGCAGGCCTCGCCGACCACCCGCACCACGAGCTGGCGCGCAAGTACATGGGCGGCAAGCCCTCGGCGATCCTCTCCTTCGGCCTCAAGGGCGGTTATGCCGCGGGGGTGCGCTTCTACGATGCCCTGCAGATCTTCAAGCGCCTGGTGAACATTGGCGACGCCAAGTCCCTGGCCTGCCATCCGGCCTCCACCACCCATCGGCAGATGAATGAAGAGGAGCAGGCCAAGGCCGGGGTGAAACCGGAAATGATCCGCCTCTCGGTGGGCATCGAGGCCATCGAAGACCTGCTGCAAGACCTCGACCAGGCGCTGCGCCAGGCCTGATCCCCGCAAGGGCCCGTCGCCACAGGGCGACGGGCCTTCATATACCCTTCCACCACCCCCAGGACGCTTTCTTGCCCATAAAAGGACTCAACCATGATTGTGCGTGACGTGAAAATCATCATGACCCTGGCCGTGGCCGCCTTCGCCCTGCTGGTGGCCTGGAACAACATCAGCGACTACGGCTCCAACTTCGCCTTCGTCCAGCATGTGCTGAGCATGGACAGCGTTTTTCCCGGCAACAGCGCCACCGACCGGGCCCTGGCCCAGCCCTGGCTGTGGCACGCCGGTTACTGGCTGATCATTGTCGGTGAAAGCCTCACCGGCCTGCTGCTGGCCTTGGGTGCCTGGCGCCTGTGGCGCGTGCGCAACGCCAGCGCCAGCACCTTCAACCAGGCCAAGGGCTGGGCGATTGCCGGCTTCGGCCTGGGCTTCTGCGTGTGGTTCTTCGGCTTTATGGTGGTGGGCGGCGAGTGGTTCATGATGTGGCAATCCCACACCTGGAACGGCCAGGACGCAGCCTTCAAGTTCTATATGGCGATCCTTGGCGTGCTGATCTTCCTCAACCAACCCGACAGCGATACACACCAATAAAAACGGCCCGCTGCGGTGACGCAGCGGGCCGTTGTACAACGCCCTGGGGAATCAGGGCCAGCTCTGTTCAGCTTAGTGATTGAGCTTGAAGTCCTTCTCGGCGGCTTCGAAACGCTGGACCATGCCCGCGCTCGGTGCACTCATCTTGCTCACCAGCACGATGGCCAGGCTGGCGAAGATAAAGCCCGGAATGATTTCGTACAGACCCAGCAGAGCGAAGTGTTTCCACAGGATCACGGTCACGGCACCGACGATGATCCCGGCCAGCGCGCCGTCACGGGTCATGCCTTTCCACAGCACCGAGATCAGCACCACAGGGCCGAAGGCGGCACCGAAGCCGGCCCAGGCGTAGCTCACCAGGCCCAGTACGCGGTTTTCCGGGTTGGCGGCCATGGCGATGGCGATCAGCGCAACCACCAGCACCATGGCGCGACCGACCCACACCAGCTCGCGTTGGGAAGCATGCTTGCGCAGGAAAGCCTTGTAGAAGTCTTCGGTCAGGGCACTGGAGCACACCAGCAGTTGGCAGCTCAGGGTACTCATCACCGCAGCCAGGATGGCCGACAGCAGCACACCGGCAATCCACGGATTGAACAGCAGCTTGGCCAGTTCGATAAACACCCGCTCCGGGTTCTCGGTCACAGGGCCAGCCACTTCCGGGTGCGCCGAGAAGTAGGCGATGCCGAAGAAGCCCACGGCCACGGTGCCGCCCAGGCAGAGGATCATCCAGGTCATGGAGATGCGACGAGCCTTGGCGATCGACTTGACCGAATCCGCCGCCATGAAGCGCGCCAGGATATGCGGCTGGCCGAAGTAGCCCAGGCCCCAGCCCATCAGCGAGATCACGCCGATAAAGGTGGTGTTCTTGAGCATGTCGAAGCTGGTGGGGTCCTTGGCTTCAATGGCCAGGAAAGTGGTGTCGACGCCACCGGTGGCCAGCAGCACGATGATCGGCGTGAGGATCAGGGCGAAGATCATCAGGGTCGCTTGCACGGTGTCGGTCCAGCTCACTGCCAGGAAACCACCGACGAAGGTGTAGGCGATGGTTGCCGCAGCACCGGCCCACAGCGCGGTCTCGTAGGACATGCCGAAGGTGCTTTCGAACAGACGGGCGCCGGCGACGATGCCGGAAGCGCAGTAGATGGTGAAGAACACCAGGATCACCACCGCGGAGATGATCCGCAGCAGGCCGCTCTTATCTTCGAAACGGCTGGAGAAGTAGTCCGGCAGGGTCAGTGCGTCGCCGTTGTGTTCGGTCTGCACCCGCAGGCGACCGGCCACGAACAGCCAGTTCAGGTAGGCACCGACGATCAAGCCGATGGCGATCCAGCTTTCCGAAAGACCCGACATGTAGATGGCGCCCGGCAGGCCCATCAGCAGCCAGCCGCTCATGTCGGAGGCACCGGCGGAAAGCGCGGTCACCACGCTGCCCAGGCTGCGGCCACCCAGAATGTAGTCGGAAAGGTTGTTGGTGGAGCGATAGGCCATGAAGCCGATCAGCACCATTGCCGCGATGTAGATCACGAAGGTGATCAAGGTTGGATTGCTTGCACTCATTGAGTTACGCCCTGGCTTTGTTTTTATGGTGCGGCGGTCACTGCCTCTCTCCGCCAAACGATTTCGCTTGGGAGACGATCAGGCGTGCCGCGCATTTATGACTGATGTTTCCCCAGGAAAGCCATCAGCCGATGCACCGACCGTGGAGTCGGTTGCACCTTGGGCGCGAATCCTATGCAACAAGACGAACAAGGTGCAACCAATTTGCGCCGAATCAGTTGCACCTCGTCGATTAATCCACTACCGACGCCGCTTTTTGCTCCTTTTTGGCGCAAGAAACTGCCTTTTCATAAGCAAAGATATCAGTGAGATGCACGCCACCCGTTGCAAGAAATTTATTCCTGACAAGCTGCGGTTTTTTCCAGGCAAAAATGGGTTGCACCCGGTTGCACCTATTTCGGCGCACGGATAATCTTGCCGCCAGCTGATGCCACACGTGCGTGGCAAACATGAGGATAAAAATATGGCTACCACCACCCTCGGGGTCAAACTCGACGACCCTACCCGCGAGCGTCTCAAGGCGGCCGCGGCCTCGATCGATCGGACCCCGCACTGGCTGATCAAGCAGGCGATCTTCAATTACCTGGAAAAACTCGAGGGTGGTGCAACCCTGACCGAGCTGAGCGGTGCCACCGTCGCCAGCGGCGATGACGCCGGCGAAGTGCAGACCGACCACACTCACCAATGCTTCCTCGAATTCGCCGAGAGCATCCTGCCGCAATCGGTGCTGCGCGCTTCGATTACCGCCGCCTACCGTCGCCCGGAACCGGAAGTGGTGCCGATGCTGCTGGAGCAGGCGCGCCTGCCGGCCGCCACCGCCGAAGCCGCCAACAAGCTGGCCGCCTCGATCGCCGAGAAACTGCGCAACCAGAAGAGCGCCGGCGGCCGTGCCGGTATCGTCCAGGGCCTGCTGCAGGAGTTCTCCCTGTCGTCCCAGGAAGGCGTGGCGCTGATGTGCCTGGCCGAAGCCCTGCTGCGCATCCCCGACAAGGGCACCCGTGACGCGCTGATCCGCGACAAGATCAGCACCGGCAACTGGCAGCCGCACCTGGGCAACAGCCCGTCGCTGTTCGTCAACGCCGCCACCTGGGGCCTGCTGCTCACCGGCAAGCTGGTGTCGACCCACAACGAGGCCGGCCTGACCTCCTCCCTGAGCCGCATCATCGGCAAGAGCGGCGAGCCGATGATCCGCAAGGGCGTGGACATGGCCATGCGCCTGATGGGCGAGCAGTTCGTCACCGGCGAGACCATCGCCGAAGCCCTGGCCAACGCCAGCAAGTTCGAAGCCAAGGGCTTCCGCTACTCCTACGACATGCTCGGCGAAGCGGCGCTGACCGAGCACGACGCGCAGAAATACCTGGCGTCCTACGAGCAGGCCATCCACTCCATCGGCAAGGCCTCCCACGGTCGCGGCATCTATGAAGGCCCGGGCATCTCGATCAAGCTCTCGGCCCTGCACCCGCGCTACAGCCGCGCGCAGTACGAGCGGGTGATGGAAGAGCTGTACCCACGCCTGCTGTCCCTGACCCTGCTGGCCAAGCAGTACGACATCGGCCTGAACATCGACGCCGAGGAAGCCGACCGCCTGGAGCTGTCCCTGGACCTGCTGGAGCGCCTGTGCTTCGAGCCGCAACTGAGCGGCTGGAACGGTATCGGCTTCGTGATCCAGGCCTACCAGAAGCGCTGCCCTTACGTGATCGACTACGTGATCGACCTGGCCCGCCGCAGCCGTCACCGCCTGATGATCCGTCTGGTAAAAGGCGCCTACTGGGACAGCGAGATCAAGCGCGCTCAGGTCGAAGGCCTGGAAGGCTACCCGGTGTACACCCGCAAGGTTTATACCGACGTGTCCTACATCGCCTGCGCACGCAAGCTGCTGTCGGTGCCGGAAGTCATCTACCCGCAGTTCGCCACCCACAACGCCCATACCCTGTCGGCCATCTACCACATTGCCGGTCAGAACTATTACCCGGGCCAGTACGAATTCCAGTGCCTGCACGGCATGGGCGAACCGCTGTACGAGCAAGTGGTAGGCAAGGTTGCCGAGGGCAAGCTCAACCGTCCGTGCCGCGTGTACGCACCGGTGGGCACCCACGAAACCCTGCTGGCCTACCTGGTACGTCGCCTGCTGGAAAACGGCGCCAACACCTCGTTCGTCAACCGCATTGCCGACCAGTCGATCTCGATCCAGGAACTGGTGGCCGACCCGGTCAGCCAGATCGAACAGATGGCCACCCTGGAAGGCGGCTTCGGCCTGCCGCACCCGCGCATTCCATTGCCGCGTGACCTGTATGGCGCCGAG
Source organism: Pseudomonas sp. NFXW11 (assembly GCF_049887815.1). NCBI lineage: Bacteria > Pseudomonadati > Pseudomonadota > Gammaproteobacteria > Pseudomonadales > Pseudomonadaceae > Pseudomonas > Pseudomonas sp. NFXW11. Next base: position 264,593 of record NZ_JAGEKI010000003.1, read on the forward strand.
CGGGCCAACTCCGCCGGCATCGACATGGCCAACGAACACCGTCTGGCGTCGCTGTCCTGCGCCCTGCTGGCCACGGCCCACAACAACTGGAAAGCCGCACCGATGCTCGGTTGCGCCGCCAGCAGTGAAACCCCGGCGCCGGTACTCAACCCGTCCGACCACCGCGATGTGGTGGGCCAGGTGCAGGAAGCCACGGTGGAAGACGTGGACAACGCCATCCAGTGCGCGCTGAATGCCGCGCCGATCTGGCAGGCCACACCGCCAGCCGAGCGCGCCGCGATCCTGGAACGCGCCGCCGACCTGATGGAAGGCGAGATCCAGCCGCTGATGGGCCTACTGGCCCGGGAAGCCGGCAAGACCTTCGCCAACGCCATCGCCGAAGTGCGTGAAGCGGTGGACTTCCTGCGCTACTACGCAGTGCAGGCACGCAACGACTTCAGCAACGACGCCCACCGCCCACTGGGCCCTGTGGTGTGCATCAGCCCGTGGAACTTCCCCCTGGCAATCTTCAGTGGCCAGGTCGCCGCGGCCCTGGCCGCCGGCAACCCGGTACTGGCCAAGCCCGCCGAACAGACCCCGCTGGTGGCGGCCCAGGCCGTGCGCCTGCTGCTCGAAGCCGGGATTCCCGAAGGCGTGCTGCAACTGCTGCCGGGCCAGGGCGAAAGCGTTGGCGCGCGCCTGGTGGGTGACGAGCGTGTCAAGGGCGTGATGTTCACCGGCTCCACCGAGGTGGCGCGCCTGCTGCAACGCAATATCGCCGGGCGCCTGGACAACCAGGGCCGGCCGATTCCGCTGATCGCCGAGACTGGCGGCCAGAACGCGATGATCGTCGACTCCTCGGCGCTGACCGAGCAGGTGGTGATCGACGTGGTGTCCTCGGCCTTCGACAGTGCCGGCCAGCGTTGCTCGGCCCTGCGCGTGCTGTGCCTGCAGGAAGATTCCGCCGACCGCGTGATCGAAATGCTCAAGGGCGCCATGGCCGAAAGCCGCCTGGGCAACCCGGAGCGCCTGTCGGTGGACATTGGCCCGGTGATCGACGCCGAAGCCAAGGCCGGCATCGAGAAACACATCCAGGCCATGCGCGACAAAGGCCGCAGCGTGTACCAGATGGCGATTGCCGACAGCGACGAAATCAAGCGCGGCACCTTCGTCATGCCGACCCTGATCGAGCTGGAAAGCTTCGACGAGCTGCAGCGCGAGATCTTCGGCCCGGTGCTGCACGTGGTGCGCTACAAGCGCAAGGACATCGACCAGCTGATCGCCCAGATCAACGCTTCCGGCTACGGCCTGACCTTGGGCGTGCACACCCGCATCGACGAAACCATTGCCAAGGTGGTGGACAACGTCAATGCCGGTAACGTCTACGTCAACCGCAACATTGTCGGCGCCGTGGTCGGCGTGCAGCCCTTCGGCGGCGAAGGCCTGTCGGGCACCGGCCCGAAAGCTGGCGGCCCGCTGTACCTGTACCGCCTGCTGTCGACCCGCCCAGTGGATGCCATCGAGCAGTCCTTTGTGCGTGCCGATGCGGCCAACGCCCCGGACCTGCGCCTGCGGGAAACCCTGAGCAAGCCGCTCAACGCCCTGCAAGCCTGGGCCGAGAGCAGCAAGCTGGCAGAGCTGGCGACCCTGTGCAAACAGTTCGCCGGCCAGTCGCAAAGCGGTATCACCCGGCAGTTGGCCGGCCCTACCGGCGAACGCAACAGCTACGCCATCCTGCCCCGCGAGCATGTGCTGTGCCTGGCGGAAGTCGAAGGCGACCTGCTGACCCAGCTGGCAGCAGTGCTGGCAGTGGGCGGTTCGGCGGTATGGCCGGAAAGCGCACTGGTCAAGACCCTGTTCGGTCGCCTGCCGAAGGAAGTGCAAGCGCGCATCCAGCGCGTGGCCGACTGGACCAAGGACGAAGTGGTGTTCGACGCCGTGCTGCACCATGGCGACTCGGATCAGCTGCGCGGCGTCTGCCAGCAGGTGGCCCAGCGTGCCGGGGCGATTGTCGGCGTCCAGGGCCTGTCCCAGGGCGAAACCGCGATTGCCCTGGAACGCCTGGTGATTGAGCGCGCCCTGAGCGTCAACACCGCAGCGGCCGGCGGTAATGCCAGCCTGATGACCATCGGCTAACAGCAGTAGGTAGCGGCAAGCTGCAAGCGGCAAGTGGGGGTGCAATGCTCTCGCTTGTAGCTTGTAGCTTGTAGCTTGTAGCTTGTAGCTTGTAGCTTGTAGCTTGTAGCTTGCAGCTTGCCCCTCTGCTTCTCTGCCTCTATCACCCTTATCTATCTTGCTGTTCAGCCTCTATTCACGCACCTAGACTCGCTGCATTCCCCGTCAACAGGTGCGCCGTCATGTCCGAGACCTTGCTCAGTTCCCGCAATCTGGCTTTCGAGCTGTACGAGGTGCTCGATGCCGAAGCCCTGACCCAGCGCGAGCGGTTTGCCGAGCACAACCGCCAAACCTTCGATGCCGCCCTGGGCACTGCGCGCACTATCGCCGAGAAGCTCTTCGCCCCGCACAACCGCAAGGGCGACGAGCATGAACCGCGCTATGAAGACGGCCAGGCGCTGCTGATTCCGGAAGTGAAACCGGCGGTGGAGGCCTTTCTCGAAGCCGGCTTCCTGAATGCCGCGCGCAGTTTCGAAGCCGGCGGCATGCAGTTGCCGACCCTGCTGTCCCAGGCCTGTTTCGCCCACTTCCAGGCGGCCAACGTCGGCAGCTCGGCCTACCCCTTCTTGACCATGGGCGCGGCCAACCTGATCGAAAGCTTCGGCAGCGAAGAGCAGAAGCAGCGCTTCCTGCAGCCGATGATCGACGGCCGCTTCTTCGGCACCATGGCCCTCACCGAACCCCATGCCGGCTCCTCGCTGGCGGATATCCGCACCCGCGCCGAACCGGCCGCCGACGGCAGCTACCGGATCAAGGGCAACAAGATCTTCATCTCCGGCGGCGACCACCCGCTGGCGCAGAACATCGTGCATATGGTGCTGGCCAAGCTGCCGGACGCACCGCCCGGGGTGAAAGGCATCTCGCTGTTTATCGTGCCCAAGTTCCTGGTCAATGCCGACGGCTCCCTGGGCCCGCGCAACGATGTGCTGCTGGCCGGGCTGTTCCACAAGATGGGCTACCGCGGCACCACCTCCACCGCGCTGAATTTCGGCGACAACGGCGAGTGCGTCGGCTACCTGGTGGGCCAGCCCCACGCCGGCCTGTCCTACATGTTCCAGATGATGAACGAGGCGCGGATCGGCGTCGGTATGGGCGCGGTGATGCTCGGCTATGCCGGCTACCTGTATTCCCTGGAGTACGCCCGCGAACGCCCCCAGGGCCGCCTGCCGGAGAGCAAGGACCCGAGCACCGCACCGGTGCCGATCATCCAGCACGCCGATGTTCGACGCATGCTGCTGACCCAGAAGGCCTATGTCGAAGGCGCCTTCGACCTGGGGCTGTACGCCGCGCGGCTGTTCGACGACACCAGCACCCTGGCCGACGCCACCGAGCGCCAGCAGGCCCATGAACTGCTGGACCTCTTGACCCCGATCGTCAAATCCTGGCCATCGGAGTTCTGCCTCAAGGCCAACGAACTGGCGATCCAGGTCCTTGGCGGCCACGGTTACACCCGGGAATACCCGGTGGAGCAGTACTACCGTGACAACCGCCTGAACCCGATCCACGAAGGCACCCATGGCATCCAGTCCCTGGATTTGCTGGGGCGCAAGCTGGCGCAAAATGGCGGCGCCGGGCTCAAGCGCCTGATCCGCCTGATCGCCGACACTGGCGAACGGTCCCGAGCCCATGCCTCCCTGGACGCCCTGCGCCTGCCGCTGGAACAACTGGTCAGCCGCTTGCAGAGCGTGACCCTGGGCCTGCTGGGGGACCTGGCCACCGGCAAGGTGACCTCGACCCTGGCCAACTCGGCGCTGTACCTCAAAGCCTTTGGTCATGCGGTGATCGGCTGGCGCTGGCTGGAGCAGGCGATTCGCGCCGAAGAGGGGCTGGCCCGGGGCAATGCCGCGGATGAGGATTTCTATCGAGGCAAGTTGCAGGCCGCGCGCTACTTCCTGACCTGGGAAGTGCCGGGCTGCCAGCATGAGCTGAATCTGCTGGAAGCCCGGGACGATACCTGCCTGGGGATGCAGGATCAGTGGTTCTAAGGGGCTGAGTGGCTGTGCTTAGCGCAACTTGAAGCCACCCACCTGGCGCGTCAGGTCTTCGGCCAGGCGCTGCAGGGCGACGCAATCTTCCCGGCAGGCCTGGACTTCCGCCGCGGTGGCCCGGGCCAGGTCGGAAATGCCCTGGACGTTGCGGTTGATTTCCTCGGTCACCGCCGACTGCTCCTCGGTGGCGGTGGCCACCTGCTGGTTCATGTCGCTGATGTGCTCCACCTGCCCGGTGATCGCGGTCAGCGAGGTGCCGGTCTGCTGGCTGGACTCGACGCCGGTGCCGGTCGCCGCCTGCCCCGCATGCATCGACGACACCGCGTTCTCCGCGCCCTGCTTGAGGCCCTGGATCATCTGCTGGATCTCGTCGGTGGAGGCCTGGGTGCGCTGGGCCAAAGTGCGCACTTCATCGGCCACCACGGCAAAACCGCGCCCCATGTCGCCGGCCCGGGCCGCCTCGATGGCGGCGTTCAGGGCCAGCAGGTTGGTCTGTTCGGAGACCCCGCGAATCACCGCCAGCACCTGGTCGATGGAGGCCACATGCTCGGCCAGTTCGCTGACCGCGTCGGCGGCCTGGGCGATTTCTGTGGACATGCGCTCGATATGCCCGATCGAGCCGCCCACCACTTCCTGAGCCTGCAGCGCTTCATCGCGGGCCACCTGGGAAGCCTCGGCGGCCTGCCCGGCATTGCGCGCGATATCCTGCACCGTCAGCCCCATCTGGTGCACGGCGGTGGCCACCATATCGGTCATCTGCTGTTGCTGAGCGGAGCGCTCGGCGGTGTTTTCCACCACCGCCGCCACCTGGCCCACCGAGTTGCGCAAACGTTCGGTGGTGGCCAGCACTTCGCCAATCATGCCTCGCTGGCTGTCGAGGAAACGGTTGAACCCCCGGGCCAGGTCCCCCAGTTCGTCGGCGCGGCTGGCGTCCAGGCGCAGGGTCAGGTCACCGCCGCCACTACCGATGGCCACCAGGCCTTCGGTCACCTGGCGCAGCGGCCGCACCAGGCCCCGGGCCAGCAGCACCACCAATAGCAGGCAGATCGCGGCAATACCCAGGCCCAGCAGGCTGGTCAGCCAGATCGCCTGGCGTGCCTCGGCGTAGATCTGCGCCTGCGGCACTTCCGCCACCAGGCTCCAGCCAAAGCCCCGCAAGGGCAGGCTCAGGGCCAGGTAGGCCTCGCCGTCACGCTCGAAATCACTGCTGGTCAGGCCCTGATGGCCCATCAGCGCGGCGGCGGCGGTGGCGCCGATCTGCTCGGACAACTGCCGCTTGCCACTGAACTGGGCGTCCGGGTGCACCTGGATCAAGCCGTCGTTGCGCACCAGGAACACCCGGCCGCGCTCGCCGAAGCTGTAGTCGTGGATCAACCGCGACAGCTCGGCCATGCGCAGGCCCAGGCCGGTGACGCCTACTAGCTGGCCGTCTTTCTCCACCCGGTAATTGATGAACATCGCCAGCTCGCCACTGGCGACGTCGATATCGATGTTCAGCACCCGCGGCTGGCCACCGTCGATAAAGCGGTAGAACCAGACATCCTTCGGGTTATCCCGACTCAGGGTCCGGTCCAGGCCTTTCTCGTTGTAGTAGTGGTTGCTGAGGGGGCTCGCCATCATGGTGGTGAACGCCTGGTTCTCGGCGCGGATGTCATTCAGGTAGCTGATGAAGCTCTGCGCCTGGGCCGGGTCTTCGCCGGCCGCCAACCAGTCGCGCAACATGCCGTTGCCGGCCAGGTCCCGGGCGGCCGTCAGGGGCTGTGTGAGGATGCGCTCGATATCGTTGCGCATGGCTTCGATGCTCGAAGGCAGTGCCCTGTCCACCAGGTAGTTCTGGGTCAGGTGATTGATCAGCACCGTGTAGATCGCCACGACCACCAACAGGCTGAGCAACAGCGCCGAACCCATGCTGAGGATCAGCTGCCATTGAATACTGCGTCGCCAGAATTGCATGGAACACCTCTTTCTTATTGGAATAAGAGGCTGAGATACCGCGCCAGCCGCGCAGGGTTGTATACAAACAATACGCTCGCTTGTCCAACCTATTGCCTGGCGGCTGTATGCAACTCCATCAGTTCTGCTGGATGGTCTTGGCGATCACCTCGACAGTGGCGCTTACCTGCTCCTGGTAACGGGCCAGCTCCTCGGCGTGGCTCTTTTTCATCTCGAGCTGCTGCGAGCACAGGTTCATCGCCGCCAGCACCAGCAGGCGCTCACCAATCAGCGTCGGGTATTTTTTCTTGGTCTCGGCCAGGGTCGCCTTGAGCATCAGCGCGGCGTCCATCAGGGCCTGTTCCTGGCCAGCCGGGGCCTTGATCGAATAGTCCTCGCCGAGGATCGAGACGACTTTCACCCCATCGATATGATGTTTCATGGATTGGCCGGGCCTGCGCTGACGCGCTCAACCAGGGCCTGGATGCGGGCCGCGGTGGCGCCTTGCTTTTCTTCCTGTTCCATCAGGCTCAGTTGCAGGCTCTCGTTTTCGTCCTTGGCTTGGGCCAGTTGTTCGTTGAGGGCGGCGTTCGTGCCGAGCAGCTCCTGGTTCTGTACTACCAGGTCACTGACCAGCTGTTCCAATTGGCTGAGGGATGCTTCCAACATTTTGACCTTCCAGGCTTTTTGCAAAGGGCGCGTACGATAAAGAAAAGTCACCCTGGAAGCCAGGAATATGCAGGCGCAAGACCTTGATTTTCCTGGGCAATGGGGCTTTTCACGGACCTAAAGAGACTGCACTTTGGGCTGTGGGTTCCGGCCCTTCGTCGCACCGCAACACGGAAAATCGCAGTGCCGGGGGACTCAAGACTTTAGTCGTACGACCGATAAGTCACGGTAGATCAGTCTCAAGCCCCGCACGGATGCGCCTTTCTCTGGTAACCACCATGTCCCTTCGTAATATGAATATCGCTCCACGGGCCTTCCTCGGCTTCGCCATGATCGGCGGCTTGATGCTGATCCTCGGTGTCTTCGCCCTGAATCAGATGAGCAAGATCCGCGGCGCCGCCGAAGACATCACCCTGAGCAGCGTGCCGAGCATCAAGAGCCTCGACGAGTTCACCCAACTGACCCTGCGCCTGCGGGTACTGTCCTATCGCCTGCTGGTGAACCGTGAGCCGGATATCCAGCAAAAGACCATCGAGCTGCTGGAGATGCGTAACCAGCAGATCCGCAGCGCCCAGACCGACTACGAAAAGCTGATCACCAGCTCGGCGGAACGAGCGGCCTACGACCAGTACGTGCAGCTGCTGGGCCAGTACCGGCAGATCGAGGAGCGGATGAAGTCGCTGTCCCGCGCCAACCAGGTGGACGACCTGCGCAACCTGCTCAACACCGAGCTGCTGAACAACTCGGAAGCCATGAACACCGTGCTCAACCGCCTGCTGGAGATCAACACCCAGCAGACCCTGGACACCAACCAGAAAGCCGCCGAGCAGTACTCCTCGGCCTTCAGCCTGGTGGTGACCCTGTTGCTGCTGGCCACCGGTCTGACCCTGCTGTTCGCCTGGCTGCTGACCCGCAGCATCACCCTGCCGATCGCCAATGCCCTGAACGCCGCCGAACAGATCGCCGAAGGCAACCTGACCCGGCCGATCAAGGTCGACGGCAGCGACGAGGCCGGCCGCCTGTTGCAGGCCATGGCCAAGATGCAGGACAAGCTGCGCGACACCCTGCAGCGCATTTCCGGCTCCGCCACCCAGCTGGCCTCGGCCGCCGAGGAACTCAACTGCGTCACCGAGGAAAGCGCTCGCGGCCTGACCCAGCAGAACAACGAAATCGAACAGGCCGCCACCGCAGTCAATGAAATGACCAGCGCCGTGGAAGAAGTCGCGCGCAATGCGGTGAGCACTTCCGAAGCCTCGAAGAACGCCACCTCTTCGGCCGGCGACGGTCGCGACCTGGTGCAGGAAACCGTGGCCGCCATCGAGCGCATGAGCGCCGACGTGCAAAGCACCGCGGGCCTGATCGGCGACCTGGCCAACGAATCGCGGGACATCGGCAAGGTGCTGGACGTGATTCGCGGCCTGGCCGACCAGACCAACCTGCTGGCCCTCAACGCCGCCATCGAAGCCGCCCGTGCCGGTGAAGCCGGTCGCGGCTTTGCCGTGGTCGCCGACGAAGTCCGCGCCCTGGCCCACCGCACCCAGCAGTCCACCAGCGAAATCGAACGCATGATCGGCAGCATCCAGGGCGGCACCGAGCACGCCGTGGACTCGATGCGCAACAGCACCGAGCGTGCCGAGTCGACCCTGAATATCGCCCGTGGCGCCGGCCTGTCCCTGGACACCATCAACAGCGCCATCATCGAGATCAACGAACGCAACCTGGTGATCGCCAGCGCCGCCGAGGAACAGGCCCAGGTGGCCCGTGAAGTGGACCGCAACCTGGTGAATATCCGCGACTTGTCGGTGCAGTCGGCCACCGGCGCCAACCAGACCAGTGCAGCCAGCAACGAGCTGTCGCGCCTGGCCGTGGACCTCAACAGCATGGTCGCCCGCTTCAGCCTCTGAAGCACCGCGCCAGCCCCGTCCTGGCGCCGGTAAAACGGCGCCAGGCATCGCTTGCACGGAATCCGCAGCCATCGCGAAAAGCTTTTTGACAGCGGCACATTTACGCAGGTTAGAATCGCTGGCACGCAGACTGCATGGTCAGTTCGCGCCCGCCTTTACCGCTCTGGAGTACTGCCTTTGAATGCGACGACCATCAACAGCCTGTTCTTGATCGGCGCGTTGCTGGTGGGTGCGAGCATTCTGGTGAGCTCACTTTCATCACGCCTGGGCATCCCGATCCTGGTGATCATCCTGGCGGTGGGCATGACCGCCGGAGTCGACGGCGGCGGCATCATCTTCGACAACTACCCGACCGCCTACCTGGTGGGCAACCTGGCCCTGGCAGTGATCCTGCTGGACGGCGGCCTGCGTACCCGGGTCGCGAGTTTCCGCGTGGCGCTGTGGCCGGCGCTGTCCCTGGCCACGGTGGGGGTGCTGATCACCACCGGGCTGACCGGCATGGCCGCCGCCTGGCTGTTCGACCTGAACCTGATCCAGGGCCTGCTGATCGGCGCCATCGTCGGCTCCACCGACGCCGCGGCGGTGTTCTCGCTGCTGGGTGGCAAGGGCCTCAACGAGCGGGTCACCGCCAGCCTGGAAATCGAGTCCGGCAGCAACGACCCGATGGCGGTGTTCCTCACCGTGACCCTGATCGACATGCTCGCCAAGGGCCACACCGGCCTGCACCTGAGCCTGTTGGTGGAGTTGCTGCGCGAGTTCGGTATCGGCGCGGTGATCGGCCTCGGCGGCGGCTGGTTGATGCTGCAACTGGTCAATCGCATCCACCTGGCCAACGGCCTGTACCCGATCCTGGTGATCGCCGGCGGCCTGGTGGTGTTCGCCCTGACCAACGCCCTGCACGGCAGTGGCTTCCTCGCGGTGTACCTGTGCGGCCTGGTGATCGGCAATCGCCCGGTGCGCAGCCGCCACGGCATTCTGCACATGCTCGACGGCATGGCCTGGCTGGCGCAGATCGGCATGTTCCTGGTACTGGGGCTGCTGGTCACGCCCCATGACCTGCTGCCCATCGCCTTGCCGGCCCTGGGCCTGGCGCTGTGGATGATCCTGTTTGCCCGGCCGCTGTCGGTGCTGGTGGGCCTGGCGCCGTTCAAGGCTTTCCATGGTCGGGAAAAGGCCTTTATTTCCTGGGTCGGCCTGCGCGGTGCGGTGCCGATCATTCTCGCGGTGTTCCCGTTGATGGCCGGGCTACCCAACGCCCAGCTGTATTTCAACCTGGCGTTCTTTATCGTGCTGATCTCGCTGCTGGTGCAAGGCACCAGCCTGCCGTGGATGGCCAAGTGGCTGAAGGTCACGGTGCCACCGGAGCCGGCACCGATTTCCCGGGCGGCGCTGGAGGTTCACGTCACCAGCGAGTGGGAGCTGTTCGTCTACCGCCTGGGGGCCGAGAAATGGTGCATCGGCGCCGCCCTGCGGGAACTGAAGATGCCCGAGGGCACGCGGATCGCCGCCCTGTTCCGCGGCCAGCAACTGCTCCATCCGTCGGGTAGTACGGTGCTCGAGGCCGACGATCTGCTGTGCGTGATCGGCCATGAACACAACCTGCCGGCCCTGGGCAAACTCTTCAGCCAGGCCCCGGAACGTGGCCTCGACCTGCGCTTCTTCGGCGACTTCGTGCTCGAAGGCGACGCCCAGCTGGGCGCGGTGTCGGCCCTCTACGGGCTCAAGCTCGACGGCCAGGACGCCGATATGCCACTGGGTGCCTTCATCGCCCAGAAGGTCGGCGGCGCCCCGGTGGTCGGCGACCAGGTGGAGTGGAACAACACCATCTGGACCGTGGCGGTGATGGACGGGAACAAGATCGGCAAGGTGGGCGTCAGATTCCCCGAAGGAAGTCGCCCGGGCCCCGGACTCTTCCTCTAAACTCGGGAGCGCATCAGCCGCCGCCATGGCGCTCCCCCTATTTCCTGATTGCCTGACCGACTTCTATGCCTACCCTGCGTAAATGTTTCGCCATTGCCCTGCTGGGCCTGAGCCTCGCCGTTGGCACCGCCCAGGGCGGTGATCCGCCCAGCGCCGAAGCGGTGCAGCAGAGCCTGGACAAGATCGCCGAGCGCAAGCTGCCGGAGGCCGATCAGAAAGCCCTGCAAACCCTGCTGCAGAACACTCTGAACCAGCTGAACAACAAGCAGGACTATGAACGGCGCCTGGCGGACCTCAAGCAGCAGCTGATCAACGCTCCGCGCCTGACCACGGAGAACCAGCGCGAACTGGTGCGCCTCAAGGCCAGCAAGGTGTTGCCGGTGGCTCAGCGCTACGCCGCGATGTCGGTGGCCCAGCTGGAACAGTTGCTGGCCGAGCGCAGCACCAACCAGAGCGACCTGCAAAAGGCCCTGTCCGATGCCAACAGCCTGACCATCACCGCCCAGACCCGCCCCGAACGGGCCCAGGCCGAGATCAGCAGCAGCCAGACCCGAATCCTCCAGATCAATGCCGCGCTCAAGGCCGGCAAGGACGGCGGCAAGCTGCTCAGCAGCGACCAGCGCAACCTCTTGAATGCCGAGCTGGCGGCGCTCAATGCGCTGATTCCGCTGCGGCGCCAGGAACTGGCGGGCAACAGCCAACTGCAGGACCTGGGCAACAGCCAGCACGACTTGCTGATGGAAAAGACCGCGCGCCTGGAGCAGGAGATCCAGGACCTGCAGACCCTGATCAACCAGAAACGCCTGGCCCAGTCCCAGGAGACCGTGACCCAGCAGTCGATCGAGGCGCAGAAGGCCGGCAGCAGCAGCCTGCTGGCCACCGAGAGTGCCACCAACCTCAAGCTCTCCGACTACCTGTTGATGGGCACCGACCGCCTCAACGAGCAGACCCAGCGCAACCTGCAGACCAAGCAGCAGCTCGACAGCGTGACCCAGAGCGACGCCGCCCTGGACGAGCAGATCAGCGTGCTCAAGGGCAGCCTGCTGCTGTCGAAAATCCTCTACAAACAGAAGCAGGCCCTGCCGCGGCTGAAACTGGACCGGGGCCTGGCCGATGAAATCGCCGATATCCGCCTCTATCAGTTCGAGGTCAACCAGCAGCGCGAACTGCTCAGCAACCCTGTGGCCTACGTCGACAACCTGCTCAAGACCCAGCCCGCCGAACAGGTCACGCCGCAACTGCGCAAGACCCTGATCGACCTGGCGAACACCCGTGTCGACCTGCTGGATCGCCTGAACCGCGAGCTCAGTGCCCTGCTCAACGAATCCATCACCCTGCAACTGAACCAGAAGCAATTGCTGGTCACTTCCCAGAGCCTGCGCGCCACCCTCGACGAGCAGATGTTCTGGATTCCCAGCAACAAGCCCCTGGACGCCGAATGGCTGCAGGAAGTGCCCGAGCGCCTGCAGAACCAGGTGACCACACTGCCCTGGGCCTCCAGTTTCAGCGAACTGACCGACGGCCTGGTGCAACGGCCGTTGCTGTTCCTGCCGCTGCTGCTAGTGATCGGCGCCCTGCTGTGGCGGCGCAAGAACCTGTATGCGCGCCTGAACAAGGTGCACAAGGATATCGGCCACTTCAAACGCGACAGCCAGTGGCATACGCCCTTGGCGATTCTGGTGAACATTCTGCTGGCGATGCCGGTGGCCCTGGCCTTGGCGCTGTGCGGCTACGCCTTGCAGATCGACGCCCGGGGGCAGAACGCCACCCTGGGCGCGGCCTTGCTGCAGATCGCCCAGGCCTGGCTGGTGTTCTACACCTCGTACCGGATCCTCGCCCCCGGCGGCGTGGCCGAGCTGCATTTCCGCTGGGAAAGGCCCCAGGTGGAGTTCCTGCGCGGCTGGATCCGTCGCCTGGGGCTGGTGGTGCTGGCGCTGGTGGCGGTGGTTTCGGTGGCCGAGCTGCAACCTGCGGCCCTGGCCGACGACGTGCTGGGCATCGCCGTGGTGCTGACCTGCTACGCGCTGATGGCCTGGCTGCTGAGCCGGCTGCTGTTGAGCAGCCCGACCCACGAAAACGCCTCACTGTTCCGCAAGGCCGTGGGGCTGCTGTTCACCCTGCTGCCCATCGCCCTGTTTATCGCCGTGTGCTTTGGCTACTACTACACCGCGCTGAAACTCAGCGACCGCCTGATCAACACCCTGTACCTGCTGATGTTCTGGCTGGTGGTGGAAGCCACCTTCATGCGTGGCCTCAGCGTTGCCGCACGGCGCCTGGCCTACCAGCGGGCCCTGAGCAAGCGCCAGGCGGCCAAGGAAGCGGGAGAAAGCGGCGAGCCCGTGGTCGAGGAACCGACCATGGACATCGAGAAGGTCAACGAGCAGTCCCTGCGGCTGATCCGCCTGGCCCTGCTGGGCGGTTTCATGGTGGCGCTGTATTGGGTCTGGGCCGACCTGATCACGGTGTTCTCCTACCTCGACCGGGTCACTTTGTACGAATACACCAGCGGCACCGGCATCAACATGAGCATGGTGCCCATCAGCATTGGCGACGTGCTCGGGGCGCTGATCATCGTCGGCATCACCTTCGCCCTCGCGCGCAACTTGCCGGGGCTGCTGGAGGTGCTGGTGCTGTCCAAGCTCAACCTGGCCCAGGGCAGCGCCTACGCCACCACCACCCTGCTGTCCTACGCCATCGCCGGGATCGGTTTCGTCTCGACCCTGGCCACCCTCGGAGTCAGCTGGGACAAGCTGCAATGGCTGGTGGCGGCGCTGTCGGTCGGCCTGGGTTTCGGCATGCAGGCGATCTTCGCCAACTTCATCTCCGGCATCATCATCCTCTTCGAGCGACCGGTGCGGATCGGCGACACCATCACCATTGGCAACCTGTCGGGCACGGTGAGCAAGATCCGCATCCGCGCCACCACCATCACCGACTTCGACCGCAAGGACATCATCGTCCCCAACCAGACCTTCATCACCGGGCAACTGATCAACTGGTCGCTGACCGACACCGTGACCCGGGTCACCCTCAAGCTCGGCGTCGACTACGGCTCCGACCTGGACCTGGTGAAGGAACTGCTGCTCAAGGCCGCGCGGGAGAATCCGCGGGTGCTCAAGGAACCCGAGCCCCACGTGTACTTCCTCAACTTCGGCGAAAGCACCCTGGACCACGAACTGCGCATGCATGTGCGCGAACTGGGGGACCGCAACCCGGTGGTGGACGAGGTCAACCGCTTCATCAACCGCGAGTTCAAGAAGCAGCACATCAACATCTCGTTCCGGCAGATGGAGGTGTACCTGAAGAACCTCCACGGCCAGGAATACAAGCTGGTGCCGATCGAAGCAGACGGCAGCATCGCCACCACCCCGCCCAAGGGCATGACCCCGCCCGAGCCGCCACCGAGCAAACTCGACTAAGGCGCCTTTGCCCAGCAGAATACTCGGACATTCTGCTGGGAGATGGCCGTTGAAAGCCCTCGACGAACTGACCTTCGACAACCGCTTCGCCCGCCTGGGCGATGCCTTCTCGACCCATGTACTGCCCGAACCCCTGGACCACCCGCGGCTGGTGGTGGCCAGCCCGGCGGCCATGGCGCTGCTGGACCTGGAGCCGAGCCTGGCCGACACCCCGGTGTTCGCCGAGCTGTTCGGCGGGCACAAGCTGTGGGCCGAGGCCGAACCCCGGGCGATGGTCTATTCCGGGCATCAGTTCGGCTCCTACAACCCGCAGTTGGGAGACGGTCGCGGGCTGTTGCTGGGCGAGGTGCGCAACGCCGCGGGCGACTACTGGGACCTGCACCTCAAGGGCGCCGGCCAGACGCCCTATTCGCGCATGGGCGATGGTCGCGCGGTGCTGCGCTCGTCGATCCGCGAGTTCCTGGCCAGCGAGGCCTTGCACGCCCTGGGTATTCCCAGCAGCCGCGCGCTGTGCGTGATCGGCTCGGACACCCCGGTATGGCGCGAGAAGCAGGAACGCGGGGCGATGCTGCTGCGCCTGGCGCCGAGCCATGTGCGCTTCGGGCATTTCGAGTATTTCTATTACACCAAGAAGTCCGAGCAGCACACACAACTGGCGGAGCATGTGCTGGACCTGCACTTCCCCCATTGCCGGGAACAGCCGGAGCCTTACCTGGCGATGTTCCGCGAAATCGTCGAGCGCAACGCCGAGCTGATCGGCAAGTGGCAGGCCTACGGTTTCTGCCACGGGGTGATGAACACCGACAACATGTCGATCCTGGGCATTACCTTCGACTTCGGGCCCTTCGCCTTCCTCGATGATTTCGACGCCCATTTCATCTGCAACCACTCCGACGACCAGGGCCGCTATTCCTTCAGCAACCAGGTGCCGGTCGGCCAGTGGAACCTCAGCGCCCTGGCCCAGGCGCTGACGCCGCTGATCAGCGTCGAGGCACTGCGCGAGACCCTGGGCCTGTTCCTGCCGCTGTACCAGGCCCACTACCTGGACCTGATGCGCCGCCGCCTGGGCTTCACCCAGGCCGAGGACGCCGACCAGCAACTGCTGGAGCGCCTGCTGCAATTGATGCAGGGCAGCGGCGTGGACTACAGCCTGTTCTTCCGCCGTCTGGGCGAGGATGCCCCGGAGCTGGCGCTGCAACGGCTGCGGGACGATTTCGTCGACCGCCAGGGCTTCGATGCCTGGGCCGAGCTGTATCTGGCCCGGGTCGCCCGGGACCCGATCCAGGGCCAGGAACTGCGCCGCGAGCGGATGCACCGGGTCAACCCGCTGTACATCCTGCGCAACTACCTGGCGCAGCGAGCCATCGAAGCGGCGCAAGCCGGCGACTACTCGGAGGTTCGGCGCCTGCACCAGGTGCTGAGCCGGCCGTTCGAGGAACAGCCAGGCATGCAGGGCTATGCCGAACGGCCACCGGAGTGGGGCAAACACCTGGAAATCAGTTGTTCGTCCTGAGCCGGAGCAAGGCCGCCAGCCACACCTTGAAGCTCTCGGCCAGCCAGTTCGCCTGCCCCAGGCGAGCTGGCACAGCCGGAATCGAACATGGACCCGCCGAGCGCGGATGCGGATAATGCCCACCCCTGATGTCCAGTACCTGCAAGGATGCGCATGAAGCTGTTTCTCAACCTCGTCACGCCGGCAACCGGCGGGATCGGGCCGCCAGCCCAGTGATGCACCTGCGGCCCGGCTGCCATCTTCACGGCTCGCCCATGGCGCGCCCTGCTCCCGTCGATACCCTGCAAGAGCCCACCATGAAACCTCGCTACCTGCTGCTGTTGCCCCTGCTGCTCGCGCTGACCGGGTGCAAGCAAGACTTTGCCACCCTGCATTTCCAGGACTCGGTGCGTTCCGACCCCAAGGCCGGCCCGCAATACTCCGACCAGTTGGTGCACGAGGCCTACAAGCAAAGCATCTACGCCGCGCTCAGCGCCCAGGGCCTGGACCCGGACGCCATCGCCCTGGAACGCGACAAGGAGGATGACAAGGTGATCCACCTGCGCCTGGTGGACTACTCCCTGAGCCCGGAACAACGGGGCAGCCTCAAGGCCATCTTCGAGCAGGTCACCGCCGCGAGAAATGCCAGCTCGATGAACCTGCACCTGGAGCTCGACAACGCCCATGCCAGCGTTGTCCCGTCGGGCCCCAGCGGCCTGCCGGACAGCATCGACACCCCCCTGGTGTTCGACCCGACGTTCGACCTGCTGCTGGACCGCAGCGAGGAAGACAGCAGGCGTGCCATCGTCAGCCAGAGCGCCATCGAAGGCCCGGTCAGTTGCAAGATCAGCGCGCACCTGAGCATGCCCACGCCCTTGCAATTGATCGCCTACGAGGCCCTGGAGCAGGACAACATCGAGCACGGTCTGGTTTCGCTGCTGACCCACAACAACAGCATCGCCAAGCTGCCGCTCAAGGTGCGTTTCGATGACCCGGACCTGAACCGTCACATTCAGCAGAAAACCGTCCTGGTCTCGCCATCCAGCTCGAAAATCACCCGCCCCGCCCCAGTGCCCCTGGACGAGTTCGCCTTCCATATCGGCTCCATCGGCGTCCAGACCCTGACCACAGCCATGCCCTTCGACACCCGCAAAGACGAGCTGCAAGCGCTGTGCAATCAAAAGATGCTGGCCCTGGGCCGGCCATTCACCTTTCAGCTGAGCCGCACCCTGGATCGCCTGACCAGCGTCGATTACCACTAAGAACAAGGATGTGCATTGAACCGACATCTCTCCATTGCGGGCCTGCTGCTGATGCTGCTGACCGGCTGCAAGCAGACCTACCTCAGCCTGCATTTCCAGGACGAAGTGGGTGACCCCAAGCAGGCCAAAGTGGTGCCGTACTTTGCCGAGACCATCACCCAGATGGCCGCCGGGATCGGCATCGAAGCCGCCGACATCGGCCTGGAGATGGACCGCCAGGACGACAAGACCCTGCATATCAGCCTGGACAGCCGCGTGCCCGAAGCCCAGCGCCAGCGTCTGCTGGGGCTGTTCGAGGAGATTGTTGAGGCGCGCGCGGCCGGCACCTTCGAAGCCGTGCTGGAGATCGCCCCGGAAACCGGGAAATACACCAGCCCCGAGTACCGCAAAAAAGCCATGGCCCTGCCCCGGCGCTTCCCCCTGGCGCTGGAGCCGGTGAAATACGCCGAAGTGTTGTTTCATTACTCAATGGAAGAATTGACCAGCGGCAAGCTCTCGGCCACCGGCACGCCCAACGAGGCGTTTTGCCAATACCCGGCCAGCCTTCAGGCGCCAGGCATGCTGTTCAGCAAGCTGGGCAGCAAGGCCGGCAGCGGAGCTGGCGACTACAACGTGTTCCTGGAGTGGAAAGACGACAAGTACGGAGCGGCGCAGTACCTGTTCGGCAACATCACGTTCGCCAACCCCAGGCTCAACCAACTGTTGTTCGACGATCGCATCAAGCTGTCAGTGAGCAAGATCAACTGGGGCCGCCGAGCCGACAAGATAGGTTTCCATGTCGGCTCCCTGGGCCTGCAGCCCCACGAGGATGGGGCGATTTCCCCGCTGCAAAATATCGGCTTCATGGGCAGGTGCGAAAGCATGGCCATGGACCTGGGCCGGCCCTTCACCTTTTACATCGGCCGCTCCATGGACCGCCTGGTCAGCGTCGAACTGGCCCAGCCTGGCAGCTGAACCCGGGGCCCTTAGACAAACACCTCCATCGACACCTTGAAGCGCTCGGCCAACCAGCGCACCTGCCGCAGGTTGAGCTGGCGCTTGCCGCTCAGCACCTCCGAAACCACCGACTGCGCACCGACCCCGGGCAGGTCGCTTTGGGTCAGGCCGTGTTCATGCATCAGATAACGCAGCACATCGACACCGTTGGCCTCGGGTATCGGCCGATGTTCAAGGTCATAGGCCTCGATCCAGTCGCCGATGATTTCCAGCAAATCGTTGAGCGGGTGTTCCTCGTTATCACCCGTGAGATCCAGCAACTCATCCAAGGCCTGGACCAACCGATCGTAATCAGCCTCGCTCTTGGGCTTGCGCAGCAGTGGCGCAACGAACTGCCAATGCTCGGCAGCCTGTTCGATCAGCGCACTCATTGCCATTCCTCCTTCCATTGACCTCTGTCGTATTCCCGGTGATCCAAGATGAACCTGATGTAGAGCTTCTGGGTGGTGTAGCGCAGGACCGCGATCAAGCGCAGTTTATTGCCCCCCACATCGAAGACATGCCATGGACCCACTTTATCCACAGCCGGGAACATTGCCTTCATTGCCGCAAAGTCGGCAAATCTGTTGCCCTTTATCAATCGATACCAATCATCCAGAGCCTTGGCCGATTGCGGCCACTTTGCCTTGGCTTCCCATATCCGCTGAGCAGTGATGACTCGCATGCAAAATCCCTATCGCACGTTGCTATTGAGGCTAGTCAGGACACTCATGAATCGCAAGTTGCTATAGCCATGAGCAGACCGACGGCCCATCCCCTTTCAATCCTAGAGATTGAGAACGACAGACAGGCAACCAATATGTGAGCAGGTGCAACCACCACCAAGACGCTTGATAAATCCGCCACGCGACTCCAGATAGGTGCCATTGGCCACTGACCCGGAGCCCCCCCCCATGACCGACCCACTGCTGATCCCCTGCCCGCACTGCAACGGCCTCAACCGCATACCCGCCGAACGCCTGGGGGACCACCCCAAGTGCGGACGCTGCAAGGGCCAGGTACTGCTGGGCACGCCGTTCGAATTGACCCAGGGCGACTACGCCAGCCAGGTCAAGGGCGACCTGCCGCTGCTGGTGGATGTCTGGGCCGACTGGTGCGGGCCGTGCAAATCCTTTGCCCCGACCTTCCAGCAGGCCGCCGCGCAACTGAGCGGCCAATGCCGCCTGGCCAAGCTCGACAGCGAGGCCAACCCGCAGCTGTCGGCGCAATTGGGCATTCGCTCGATCCCCAGCCTGATTCTGTTTCGCAACGGCCGCGAGGTGGCCCGGCAAAGTGGCGCCCTGCCCCTGCCACAACTCATGGGCTGGCTGCGCAGCCAGGGTATTTGACGCCGCGCCCCGAGGACCGGAGCGCGGCCTGGGTTCAGGCGCTTTCCAGCAGGTTGTGCAGGTCGACGAACTGCTGGGTCAGCTTGTGCCGCGGGTCGAGATGGATCAACGGCATGCTGGCCTGGTGGGATTCACGCATGCGCACCGAACTGCCCAGGTACACCGGCAGCACCGGCAGGCCCTCGCTGATCAGCTCGTCGAGCATTTGCTGCGGCAGGCTGGCCCGGGCCTGGAACTGATTGACCACAATGCCCTCCACCGCCAGGTCTTCGTTGTGGTCTTCCTTCAACTCCTCGATTTCCGCCAGCAGGCCATACAGGGCCTGACGCGAGAAGCTGTCGCAGTCGAAAGGAATCAACACGCGATCAGCGGCGATCAACGCCGAAACCGCATAGAAATTCAGGGCCGGCGGAGTATCGAGGTAGATCCGGTCATAGTCGTCGGCCAACTCGTCGAGCAATTTGCGCAGCTTGTTGATCTTGTGCTTGGCCTCGAGCTTGGGCTGCAGGTCCGCCAGCTCGGCGGTGGCCGTCACCACATGCAGGTTGTCGAAAGGCGTCTCGTAGATATCCACCTGGTTCTTCTTCGAGAACGGCCCGGACGACAGGGTCTGCTTGAAGAAATCGGCGATGCCCATGGGGATGTCCTCGCCGGTCAGGCCGGTGAGGTACTGGGTCGAGTTGGCCTGGGCATCCAGGTCCACCAGCAAGGTGCGATAGCCCTCGCTGGCGCTGACCGCCGCCAGATTGCAGGCGATGCTGGACTTGCCGACGCCACCCTTCTGATTGAACACCACACGCCGCATGTCTAAACCTCCGTGTATCAAAGATCACCGAGTGTAGTAGGCCGCGCCGCCCCTTAGCTACCTCGCCGGAGCAAGAGTTTGCCGTGGCCGGCCCGTCGGTCGTGCGCCCTGCCGCAACGCCGTGGGAGGGCCCTGCCCGCGCGATGCAACGCACCCGGCAGGGTTTCCTAAAATTACCCGGGAATATTCTCTATTTGCGACCAACAGGCCATGGAGCATTTGCTACAAGCCAGTCGCACCGGGATAATGCGCGCCACTGACGCTATCGCGTCACCCAGGTGAATCGCCGCTCGAAGCGATATACCGCGTCAAGGAAGCCCGCAGGGGCGGGATGAAATCAAGTGATCAAGTTCAACATCGCTCAATGGCGCGCGTGGGCCCCTGGGCTCGAAAGCGTGGACGCCTGGCAAGCCTGGAGCCAGCAGCCAGCCTTGCCGCAAAGCAGCGATGCCGTTCCCGATGTGTCCTTTCTGCCCGCCATGCAGCGGCGCCGTCTCAGCCGCCTGGCACGCATGGCCTTCAGCGTTGCCTGGCCCCTGGCCGAGGGCCTCGAGCAACTGCCGCTGGTGTTCGTGTCGCGGCATGGCGAAACCCCAAGAACCTTCGACATCCTCAGCGACCTGGCCGCCGAGCAGCCTCTGTCGCCGACCCAGTTCAGCCTTTCGGTGCATAACGCGGTGATCGGCCTGTGGTCGATCATGCGTGGCGAAACCAGTGAAATGACCGCCCTGGCCGCCGCCGGCGATGGCCTGGAACACGGCCTGCTGGAAGCCGCCACTCTGCTGGCCGATGGCGCCCCCCAGGTGCTGCTGGTGATCACCGAGGAACAGCCGCCCGAAGCCTATGCCAGCTGGATCGACGACGTGCCCTTTCCCTACGCCCTGGGCCTGCTGCTGACCCCGGGCGACGACTGGCAGCTATCACTGGGCAGCCACGACGGTCAAATCCAAAGGGCTCCCTGGCCCCATGCCCTGAACCTGCTGCGGATGCTGCTCGGCTCGCAGTCCCTTTGCCAACATGCCTGGATGAATCGTGTATGGACCTGGCAACGCAAGCACTGAACGCCAAGGGCCGCGATGCCTACCATTGGCGCCTGCTGGCCACCGCTCTGAGCTTTGCATTGTTCGGAATAGGTGGTTTGTGCCTGCGCCTGGTGATTTTCCCCCTGCTCGCCTGCCTGCCCGGCGATGCCGCCAGTCGGCGCCGCCGCGCGCGCCAGACCGTCAGCCAGCTGTTCTGGCTGTTTATCCGCTTCATGGCCAGGAGCGGCGTGCTCACCTATGACGTACAGGGCGCCGAGCGCCTGGGGCGGCCGGGACAGATGATCATCGCCAATCACCCGTCGCTGATCGACGTGGTGTTCCTGATCGGCCTGGTGCGTGACGCCAACTGCGTGGTGAAGCAGAGCCTGTGGAGCAACCCCTTCACCCGCGGCCCGGTGCGCGCCACCCAATACATCAGCAACGACGGCAGCATGGACATGCTCGATGCGGCCTCCGGAGCACTGCAGCAGGGCCAGACCCTGATCGTCTTCCCCGAGGGCACCCGGACCCAACCGGGCAGCACGCCGGCCTTTCATCGGGGGGCGGCGGCGATTGCCCTGCGCGGTGCGAAAATCATCACACCGGTGGTGATCCGGGTCAGCCCCACCACCCTGACCAAGGCCGAGCCCTGGTACCGCATCCCGCAACGCCGCGTGCACTTCAGTTTTCAGGTCGGTGCCGATATAGACCCACAGACCTTTGCCGCCCAAGGCCCGGCGCCTCAGGCTTCGCGCAAGCTCAATGAGCACTTGCACCACTACTTCATCAAGGAGCTCGCCAGAGATGAGCGATACACACCCGGACCTGATCGTTGAAATCAAACTGCTGATCATCGACGCCCTGGGCCTCGAAGACATCAGCGCCCAGGACATCGGCGATGACCAGACACTGTTCGGCGAAGGCCTCGGCCTGGACTCGGTGGACGCCCTGGAACTGGGCTTGGCGATCCAGAAAAAGTACGGCATCAAGATCGACGCCGACGCCAAGGACACCCGCAACCACTTCAGTAACGTGGCGAGCCTTGCGGCGTTCGTCATTGCAAAACAGGCAGCTTGAGAACCGACCATGCAAACCCGTGACGACATCTTCAACACCCTGCGCGATGCCATGGTCGAACTCTTCGAACTGGCGCCCGAGCGCATCAGCCTCGAGTCCAACCTGTACCAGGACCTGGAAATCGACAGCATCGACGCGGTCGACCTGATCGACCACATCAAGCGCCAGACCGGCAAGAAAATCGCCGCCGAGGAATTCAAGTCGGTGCGTACCGTCAACGACGTGGTCGAGGCGGTCTACCGCCTGGTCCAGCCGGCCGCATGAGCCGGCTGATCGGCCTGGGCTTGTTGCTGGCCGGCCTGCTTTACCCCTTCGCGGTGTATTTCGGCATGGAGCACTTCGCTCCGTGGCAGTTCGGCCTGCTGCTGGGCGGCCTGTGGCTGGCCCGGGCGCTGACCGGCGAACGTCGTCCCGGCAGCCTGTGGATGGCCCTGGCGGCGATCGTCTTCTGCCTGCTGCTGGCCTGGTTCGACAACCCGGCGCTGCTGCGCTGGTACCCGGTGCTGATCAGCGCCTTCATGCTCGGCCTGTTCGGCCTGAGCCTGAAGTACGGCCCACCGGTGGCCGAACGCCTGGCCCGCCTCAGCGAGCCGGAGCTGCCGGAGAAAGCCATACGCTATACGCGCCAGGTGACCGTCGCCTGGAGTGTGTTTTTCCTCTGTAACGGAGTGCTCGCCGCGGCCCTGACCCTGTGGGCGCCGCTGAGTTGGTGGACGTTGTACAACGGCCTGATCGCCTACGGGCTGATGGGTTTGCTGTTTGCCATTGAATGGCTGTTACGACAACGGGTACGAGGCCGTAGATGAATTGGATTCCCCTTGAGCAGCTGTTGCTCAAGACGCCGACCCCGCGCCGGGTCAGCGCCGCCCCCGAGATCGACCTGGCAGAGCTGCAAGAGCGCGCCCTGAGTCTCGCCGCGGCCCTGCAAGCGCGCGGTGTACGGCGCTTGGCGCTGCATCTGGAAGATGCCGTGGAATTGGCTGTGGCCCTGCTCGGCGCCTGGCGCGCCGGGGTCAGCGTGCTGCTGCCCACCGACCTGCAAGCCCAGACCCGCCAGCGCTGGGCGGCACAAGTCGATCTGTGGCTGACCGACCTGGACCCGCCCCTGGCCCCCCTCACCGCCACACCCCTGGCGCCCGCCGCGCTGGACCTGGACGCCTGCCAATTGAGCCTGTGCACCTCCGGTTCCAGCGGCGCGCCCAAGCGCATCGAGAAGAACCTGCGCCAGCTGGCCAACGAGGTGGCGGCCCTGGAACAGCTGTGGGGCGCCGACCTGGGCCAGGCCTGGATCATCGGCAGCGTCGCCACCCAGCATATCTACGGCCTGTTGTTCCGCGTGCTCTGGCCGCTGTGCGCCGGGCGCCCGTTCGTGCGCCGCCAACTGCCCTTCCCCGAAGACTTGCAACGGGCCAGCCGTGAATGCCCGGCGTTCGCCTGGGTGGCCAGCCCGGCGCTGCTCAAGCGCATGGGCGACAACCTCGACTGGCCGGCCCTGAGCCCGGTGCGCCGGGTGTTTTCCTCCGGCGGCGCCTTGCCCGCCGAAGCGGCCGCCAGCCTGCAACAGCGCCTGGGGCAAAGGCCGACGGAAATCCTCGGCAGTTCGGAAACCGGCGGTATCGCCTGGCGCCAGGACCAGAGCCTGTGGCAACCCTTCGCCGAAGTGCAACTGAGCCAGGATGCCGATGGCGCGCTGATGATCGCCTCGCCCTACCTGCCGGCCGGGCATGTGGAACACAGCGCCGACGCCGCGCGGATCGCCGCCGATGGCCGCTTCGAGCTGCTGGGGCGCCTGGACCGCATCGTCAAGCTGGAAGAAAAACGCATCTCCCTGCCCATGCTCGAACAGGCGCTGGAAAGCCACGAGTGGGTGAGCGACGCGCGCCTTGGAGTGATCGAGGACAACCGCGCCTACCTCGGCGCCCTGCTGGTGCTCAGCGAAGCCGGCCTGCATGCCCTGCGCAACCAGGGCCGGCGCCAGCTGACGCAAACCCTGCGCCAGCACCTGGCCGGGCATTGCGAAGCCCTGGCCCTGCCGCGACGCTGGCGCCTGGTGCGGCAACTGCCGCTCAACAGCCAGGGCAAGCTGCCCCAGGCCGAGGTCCAGGCCCTGCTGCTGGCTCCGCGCCCGCAAGCGCCGGAAGTGCTGGAGCAAGCGCAGCACGCAGACGAGTGGCAACTGCAACTGGCGATCCCGCCGGACCTGGCCTACTTCAGCGGGCACTTCCCGCAGACCCCGGTATTGCCAGGGGTGGTGCAGGTGGATTGGGCCCTGAGCCTGGGCCAGCAATTGCTGGAACTGCCAGGCCGCTTCGCCGGCATGGAAGTGCTGAAATTCCAGCAGCTGGTACGCCCCGGAGACCGCATCCAGCTCAACCTGCGCTTCGACGCCCAGCGCCAGAAACTGTATTTCGCCTACCTGAATGACGGCGCCCCCTGCTCCAGCGGGCGGATCATCCTGGAGGCCAGCTGTGGATAACGCTTCCCGCTCCGCGACTGTAGGAGCTGGCTTGCCAGCGAAGGGCCCAACGCCCTACGCCCCTTGCGCCGTAATCCCTGTCTACAACCACGAAACCGCGGTGCCGGCGGTGGTCGAAGCCTTGCTGGCGAGAAACCTGCCCTGCGTCCTGGTGGACGATGCCAGCAGCCCGGCCTGCGCTGCTGTGCTGGAACAGCTGGCCGAGCGCGACCAGGTGTTCCTGATCCGCCTGGCGCTCAACCAGGGCAAGGGCGGTGCGGTGATGGCCGGGCTGCGGGAAGCCGCGCACCTGGGGTTCAGCCACGCCCTGCAAGTGGACGCCGACGGCCAGCATGATCTGCAGGCTGTGGATAACTTCATCCGTCACTCCCAGGCCGCTCCCGCAGCCTTGATCTGCGGTTATCCACAGTACGACGCCAGCGTGCCCAAGGGCCGCCTGTATGCGCGCTACCTGACCCACGTGTGGGTGTGGATCAACAGCCTGTCGCTGCAAATTCCCGATTCCATGTGCGGCTTCCGGGTCTACCCGCTGGCCCCGACCCTGGCGCTGCTGGACTCGGTGCAACTGGGCCGGCGCATGGACTTCGACCCGGAGATCCTGGTGCGCCTGTCGTGGCGCAACCAGCCCATGCACTGGCTGCCGACCCGGGTGCACTACCCCGAGGACGGCCTGTCGCATTTCCGCCTGTTCCACGACAACGCGCTGATCTCGAAGATGCACGCCAAGCTGTTCTTCGGCATGTTGCTGCGCCTGCCGCTGATCCTCTGGCGCCGGTGGCAAGCATGAGCCAGGAGCCACTCAAGGAACCCGACAGCGAACACTGGGCCGAACACCGGGAACGCGGCAGCTTCTGGCTGATGAAGCTCACCGCCTTCGGCGTGCGGGTACTGGGGCGCCGGCTGCTGAGCCCGGTGCTGTACGCCATAGTCCTGTACTTCTTCCTGTTCGGCCGCCGCGCCCGGCGCAGCATCTGGCAGTACCAGCAGCGCCTGGCGCAATGGAGCGGGCGCGATGAATTGCGCCCCAGCCAGTGGAGGGTGTTCGGCCAGTTCATGGCCTTCGCCGACGCCCTGCTGGACAAGCTCGACGTGTGGAACGGCAAGCTGCGCATCGAACAGATCGAGATCATCGACCCGGCACTGCTGCGCCACCAACTGCGCGGTGAACGCGGGCAGATGCTGGTGGGCGCACACCTGGGCAACCTGGAGGTGTGCCGGGCCCTGGCCGAGCTGGGAGAACAGGTGACCATGAACGTGCTGGTGCACACCAAGCACGCCGAACGCTTCAACCGCCTGCTGGGTGAAGCCGGGGCCAGCAACTTGCGGCTGATCCAGGTCAGCGAGCTGGACCCGGCGATCATGCTGCAACTGAGCCAGCGCCTGGATCGCGGCGAATGGCTGGCGATTGCCGGCGACCGCGTGCCACTGCACGGCGGGCGCAATGTACGGGTGGATTTCCTCGGCTACCCGGCCGCCTTCCCCCAGGGCCCCTGGCTGCTGGCGGGGCTGCTCAAGTGCCCGGTCAACCTGCTGCTGTGCCTGAAGCAGCAGGGCCGCTACCAGGTGATCCTCGAGCCCTTCGCCGAGGCCGTGCAATGGAAGCGCAACGACCGCCAGCAGGTGATCGCCCACTGGACTGCCCGCTACGCCGAGCGCCTGGGCCAGTACTGCCTGCAGGCCCCGCAACAATGGTTCAACTTTTACCCATTCTGGAAGACCGATGACGACCTCGACCCATGAGCCGGTAACCTTCGGCGAACACCCCCTGCGCATCGAAGACGTGCTGGCCCTGGCCAACCGCCAGGTGCCGACGCGCCTGCAAGAGGACGCCGCCTGGCGCCAGCGGATCGCCAAGGGCGCGCAGTTCCTCGATTCCCTGCTGGACAAGGAAGGGGTGATCTACGGCGTCACCACCGGCTATGGCGATTCCTGCGTGGTAGCCGTGCCCCTGGAGCATGTCGAGGCCCTGCCGCGTCATCTGTACACCTTCCACGGCTGCGGCCTGGGCCAGTTGCTGGACGCCCAGGCCACCCGCGCGGTGCTGGCGGCGCGCTTGCAGTCGCTGTGCCACGGGGTATCCGGGGTGCGTGTGGAACTGCTGGAACGCCTGCAAGCCTTCCTCGAGCTGGACATCCTGCCGCTGATCCCGCAGGAGGGCTCGGTGGGCGCCAGTGGCGACCTGACGCCGCTGTCCTATGTGGCCGCGACCCTGTCCGGCGAACGCGAGGTGCTGTTCCGCGGCGAACGCCGGGCATCCGCCGAGGTGCATCGCGAGCTGGGCTGGGAACCTCTGGTGCTGCGGCCCAAGGAAGCCCTGGCGCTGATGAACGGCACCGCGGTGATGACCGGGCTGGCCTGCCTGGCCTTCGCCCGGGCCGACTACCTGCTGCGCCTGGCCACCCGCATCACCGCCCTCAACGTGGTGGCCCTGCAAGGCAACCCGGAGCACTTCGACGAGCGCCTGTTCGCCGCCAAACCGCACCCGGGGCAGATGCAAGTGGCCGCCTGGCTGCGCCAGGACCTGGCCATCGACGCCCCCACTGCGCCCCTGCATCGCCTACAGGACCGCTACTCGCTGCGCTGCGCGCCTCATGTGCTGGGGGTGCTAGCGGACAGCCTGAACTGGCTGCGCTCGTTTATCGAGACCGAGCTGAATAGCGCCAACGACAACCCGATCATCGACGCCGAGGCCGAGCGCGTGCTGCACGGCGGGCACTTCTATGGCGGGCATATCGCCTTCGCCATGGACAGCCTGAAAAACCTGGTGGCCAACGTCGCCGACCTGCTGGACCGACAACTGGCGCTGCTGGTGGACGTGCGCTACAACCACGGCCTGCCGAGCAACCTGTCCGGCGCCAGCGCCGAGCGCGCCATGCTCAACCACGGCTTCAAGGCGGTGCAGATCGGTGCCAGCGCCTGGACTGCCGAAGCCCTGAAGAACACCCTGCCCGCCAGCGTGTTCTCCCGTTCCACCGAGTGCCACAACCAGGACAAGGTGAGCATGGGCACCATCGCCGCCCGCGACGCCATCCGCGTGCTGGAACTCACCGAGCAAGTGGCTGCCGCGACCCTGCTCGCAGCCCAGCAAGGGGTCTGGCTGCGCAGCCAGGAAGCTGATGCGCGGCCGTTGCCGCCGGCCCTGGATGCCATGCACCGGCAACTGGCCGAGGACTTCGCCCCGGTGATCGAGGACCGCGCCCTGGAAGGCGAGCTGCGCCTGTGCCTGCAACGCATCGCCGAGCAACACTGGAGGCTGCATGCGTAGCACGGGAGTGATTCACGCTGACACCCAGATCCTGGTGCCGTTCTTCGACGTCGACACCATGCACGTCGTCTGGCACGGGCATTACGTCAAGTACCTGGAAGTCGCCCGCTGCGCCCTGCTGGACAAGCTCGGGCACAACTACAACCAGATGCTCGAATCCGGCTATGCCTGGCCGGTGATCGACCTGCAGCTGCGCTATGTGCGCGGCGCAGTGTTCGGCCAGACCCTGAACGTGCGCGCCAGCCTGGTGGAATGGGAAAACCGCCTGAAGATCAACTACCTGATCACTGACCTGGCCAGCGGTCAGCGCCTGACCCGCGCCAGCTCGGTGCAGGTGGCGGTGGAAATCGCCAGCCGGGAAATGCAGCTGGCCTCGCCCAAGGTGTTTACCGATGCCGTGGCGAGGGCCCTCACATGACCGTAGGAGCGAGCTTGCTCGCGAAAATCGTCGGTCTGTCGGCCCATTGCATGATGCTGAGCACCCTGGTGCGCAGGTTCGCGAGCAAGCTCGCTCCTACGCTGCTGGTGTTGCTGGTGGTACCGGGGTTGGCCCAGGCCTTCGACCTGCAGCAACTGAGCGATCAGCTGTCGCGGCCGGAGGTGATCCACGGCCGTTTCATCCAGGAAAAACACCTGCGGGCCCTGCCCCAGCCGTTGACCAGCAAGGGCCACTTTGTCCTGGCGAAAAACCACGGCCTGCTGTGGCTGCTGCAAACCCCGTTGCAACAGGACTACCGCATCACCGGCCAGGGCATCGCCCGACGCGATGGCGGCGGCTGGCAGATGCTCCCGGGCAAGAGCGCCGGCGCCGAGCAGAACCGCCTGTTCCTGGCGGTGCTGCAAGGCGACAGCAGCGGCCTGCAACGGGACTTCGAACTCAAGCTCAAGGGCAGCGCGCAAGCCTGGCAATTGCAGCTGATTCCACGCTCGTTGCTGCTGCAACAGATCTTCACCCAGATCAATATCGACGGCGGCGAGCTGGTGCAGCGCATTGAACTGCTGGAAGCCCAGGGCGACCGCACCCTGCTGATCATGCAAGACAGCACCAGCGCCCAGGCCTTGAGCGAAGCGGAGCAACATGATTTTGCCGAGTGAACGCTGGTTGCCCCGCGCTTTCCTGATCCTGCTGATGGCGGTCCTGGCCCTGGGGGCCTGGCAATGGCGCCACGGTGCGCCGCTGTCGGCCAACCTGATGGAGCTGGTGCCCGGCACCGCCCCGGATGCCCTGGAGCTGCAAGCCGAACAGCGCATGCAGGAACCGCTGAACCGAGAGATCCTGGTGCTGGTGGGCCATGCCCAGCGCCAGCAGGCCCTGGACCTGGCCCGGCAACTGGCCGAGCAATGGCAGGCCAGCGGCCTGTTCGACAAGGTCCAGTGGAACCTCCAGGCCGATTTGCCGGCGCTGCGCACTCAGTTGCTGCAAGGCCGCCTGGCGATGCTCGGCGCGGCGGACCGCGAGCAACTGATCCAGCAGCCCCAGGCCTTTATCCAGCAGCGAGTGCAGAACCTCTTCGACCCCTTCGGCGGCTTCAGCCTGGTGCCCAGCCAGGACGACTGGCTGGGCCTGACCGGACGCATCCAGAACAGCCAGCCGCAACACGGCGCGGTGCAACTGGATATCGGCAGCGGCGCGCTGGTGGCCGAGGCCGACGGCAAGCACTGGGTGCTGCTGCGGGCCCATACCGGCGGCAACGCCTTCGATATGCAACTGCCGCTGCAAGTGGCCGAACTGCTGCGCCACAGCCGTGAGCTGGCCAGCCACAGCGATGTCCAGCTGCTGGCTGCCAGCGGCTTGCTGTACGCGGCCAACGGCCAGCAGCAGGCCAGCCGGGAAATCACCTGGGTCGGT
Source organism: Pseudomonas sp. NFXW11 (assembly GCF_049887815.1). Lineage (NCBI taxonomy): Bacteria > Pseudomonadati > Pseudomonadota > Gammaproteobacteria > Pseudomonadales > Pseudomonadaceae > Pseudomonas > Pseudomonas sp. NFXW11. The sequence continues at coordinate 294,151 of NZ_JAGEKI010000003.1, forward strand.
GGCGGCGCCACCCTGGGCATTCTGCTGCTGCTGTTGCTGGCCTTCCGCCGCTGGCGCGCCCTGCTGGCCTTTGTCCCGGTGCTGGTGGGCATGCTGTTCGGTGCGGTGGCCTGCGTGGCGCTGTTCGGCCATATGCACGTGATGACCCTGGTGCTGGGTTCGAGCCTGATCGGCGTGGCCGTCGACTACCCGCTGCATTACCTGTCCAAGAGCTGGAGCCTGAAACCCTGGCGCAGCTGGCCAGCGCTGCGCCTGACCCTGCCAGGGCTGAGCCTGAGCCTGATCACCAGTTGCATCGGTTACCTGGCCCTGGCCTGGACGCCATTCCCGGCCCTGACCCAGATCGCCGTGTTCTCCGCCGCCGGCTTGCTGGGGGCCTATCTGTCGGCGGTGTGCCTGCTGCCAGCGCTGCTGCAGGGCGTGGAACTGCGCCCGGCGCAATGGCCGCTGCGGGTCAGCGAAGCCCTGCTCAAGGTTCGCGCGGCGCTGCTCAAGCGGGTGCCGAGCCCGGTGCTGCTGGGGCTGCTGGGGCTGTTCTGTGCCGCCGGCCTGTGGCAGCTCGAGAGCAAGAACGACATTCGCCAATGGGTCGGCGCGCCGCCGCAACTGCAGCAAGAGGCCCAGGCCATTGCGCGGATCACCGGCTACCAGCCCACCAGCCAGTTCTTCCTGGTGCGCGCCGCCGACCAGCCACAGCTGCTGCAACGCTTGCAGGCCCTGGACGAGCGCCTGCAACAGCTGGTGAACCTGGGCAAGCTCAAGGGTTATCTGTCCCTGGAGCAACTGCTCAGCCAACCCGTGGAACAGCAGCGGGTGCGTGAAGCGCTCAAGCGCCTGCCGGACTTCTGGCAGCCACTGCTGGAGCTGGGTGTGCCGCTGGCGGCGCTGCAAACCGAGTTGCAGCAATTGCAGGACCTGCCCACAAGCGATATCGACAGCGCCCTGGCCGGCCCCCTGGCCGAACCCTATCGGCCGCTGTGGCTGGGCGCCAACGCCGACGGTGTGGCGGCCATGGTCAGCCTGCAAGGCCTGAACGACGCGGCGCTGCTGCGACTCCAGGGCGACGACTTGCCCGGCGTGCAACTGGTGGATCGCCTTGGCGAACTGAACCGGGTGTTCGCCGCGACCCAGGTCAGCGCTGCCGAACTCAAGCTGGCTTCCTGCGGGCTGATCGTGCTGTTGCTGATCCTGCCGTTCGGCCTTGGCGGCGCCCTGCGGCTGGTGGCCCTGCCCCTGCTGGCGGCCCTGTGCAGCCTGGCCAGCCTGGGCTGGCTGGGGCAGCCGCTGACCCTGTTCAGCCTGTTCGGCCTGCTGCTGGTGACCGCCATCAGCGTCGACTACGCGATCCTCATGCGCGAGCAGATCGGAGGCGCCGCAGTGAGCCTGCTGGGCACCCTGCTGGCAGCCCTGACCACCTGGCTGTCGTTCGGCCTGCTGGCGATTTCCAGCACCCCGGCGGTGAGCAACTTCGGCCTGGCGGTGAGCCTGGGGCTGGCCTTCAGCTTTATCCTCGCGCCCTGGGCCGGGCACAGCCCGCACCCGGCGCCGGCCGAGGAGCCCAGCCAATGCTGACCCTGCTGTTCTGGCTGTTGGCCCTGGCGCTGTTCGCCCTGGCCACCCATGTTGGCCGCTACCTGGGGCTGATCCCCATCGTCAGCCAACTGCTGCTGGCGAGCATTGGCTTGCCGCTGCTGATGCTGCTGTGGATCGAACCCCACTGGCAGCTCAGCGGCGCGCAGCTGGTATCGCCGGCCTGGCTCAAGCATCTGTACGGGCTGAGCTTCGCCCTGCTGCTGGGGCATATCCTCAGCGACGTGATCGACCTGCGCCTGGAGCGCCAGAGCCTGAAGATCGCCGTGCCGAGCTTCGCCATCCCCTTCGCCTGCGGCCTGGCCACGGCCTGCTGGCTGCTGCCGGCACAACCCTGGATCAGTTCCCTGGCGGTGGGCTTGCTGTTCGCCATTACCGCGATTCCGGTGCTCTACCTGTACCTGCGGCATATCCACTACCCGCCGGCGGCTACCCGGCGCCTGGTGCAGACCGCGATCCTCATCGACCTGAGCTGCTGGAGCCTGTTCGCCCTGGCCCAGGGCAGCCTGCACCTGTCCAGCTTGCTGCTGCCCCTGGCTGGCGCCGGCCTGCCCCTGCTGCTGCGCACCCTGGGCCTGCGCCAGCCGCTGCTGCACAGCCTGGGCTTCTTCGGCCTGCTGGTGGTGGCCGAGCACTACCGGCTCAATGCGCTGATCTTCGGCATCGGCTACCTGCTGTGCATGGCCGCCCTCAAGCTGCCGCTGGTGCTGCCGTTACAGGCTGCCTGGATGAACCGCTTGCAGACCTATGTCGCCATCCCGCTGATCCTCACCTTCGGCATCGTGCAGATCAACGTGCACAGCGCCATGGACAGCCTCGGCTGGGTGCAACTGGCGGCGCTGCTGCTGTTGCCGATCGCCAGCAAGCTGCTGGGCAACTGGCTGGGCCTGCGCTGGGCCGGCGACTCCTTTGCCGGCGCCAGCCGCTGGCGCGAGAGCCTGCTGCTGAACATCCGCGGCTTGAGCGAGATCGTCTTTCTCAACTTGCTGCTGCAACAACAGTTGATCAGCCCGGCGCTGTACTTCGCGCTGATGCTCATGGGCCTGATCGCCACCCTGCTGCCGGCCCTGGCCGGCTTGCACCGAGCGCCCTCGGACCCTTTGAATTTGAATATCGCCCAACCGGCAAGGAGCCCCAGTGCCAAGAGTTGAAATGGAACGTCGCCAGGTCGTGGTGATCGGTGCCGGCCCCTCGGGGGCCATCGCGGCTGCGCTGCTCAAGCGCCAGGGCCACGACGTGCTGATTGTCGAGCGGCAGCATTTCCCGCGTTTCTCCATCGGCGAAAGCCTGCTGTCCCACTGCCTGGATTTCGTCGAGGAAGCCGGGATGCTGGAAGCGGTGCAGGCCGCCGGCTTCCAGCTGAAAAATGGCGCGGCCTTCGCCTGGGGCGAGCATTACAGCAGCTTCGATTTCGGCGACACCTTCAGCCAGGGCAAGCCCACCACCTTCCAGGTACAACGCGCCGACTTCGACCAGCTGCTGGCCGACCAGGCCGCCCTGCAAGGGGTGGAAATCCGCTACGGCGAGGAGATTGTCGCGGTGGACGTCGATCGACCGTTGCCACAGCTCGACTGCCGTCGCGAGGACGGCAGCCAGTACCGCATCGAGGCCGACTTCATCCTCGACGCCAGCGGTTATGGCCGGGTCCTGCCGCGCCTGCTGGAGTTGGAGGCGCCGTCGAACTTCCCGGTGCGCCGCGCGGTGTTCACCCATATCGAAGACCGCATCGACTGCGAACACTTCGACCGCAACAAGATCCTGATCACCACTCACCCGGTGCACCGCGACATCTGGTTCTGGAGCATCCCCTTCAGCAACGGCCGCTGCTCGGTGGGGGTGGTGGCCGCCGACGAGCACTTCGCCGGCCGCGATGGCGACCTGGACGCCTGCCTGCGGGGTTTCATCGCCGAAACCCCGAGCCTGGCCAAGGTCCTGCAATACGCCCAGTGGGACACCCCGGCGCGGACCATCGGTGGCTATTCGGCCAACGTCAGCACCCTGCACGGCCCGGGCTTCGCCCTGCTGGGCAATGCCGCGGAATTCCTCGACCCGGTGTTCTCGTCCGGGGTGACCATCGCCATGCGCTCCTCGAGCATGGCCGCCGCCGTGCTGCACCGGCAATTGCAGGGGCAAAGCGTGGACTGGCAGAAAGACTTTGCCGAGCCGCTCAAGCGCGGGGTCGACACCTTCCGCTGCTACGTCGAGGGCTGGTACGACGGCACCTTCCAGGACGTGATCTACCACCCGGGCAGCTCGCCGGAAATCCGCCGCATGATCAGCTCGATCCTCGCCGGCTATGCCTGGGATGAACGCAACCCCTTCGTCAGCGAACCCAAGCGCCGGCTCAAGGCCCTTTCGCAAGTGTGCGCGAGGGACAGCCAATGAACGATCAATCCACCCAGTTCCTCAGCGACAGCTATGTCGAGGAAACCCGCTTCGGCTTCTGGTTCCTGCGCAGCCACACCTGGCAGCACCATGTGCTGCGGGTGGCGATCAATGACCTGCGCTCGCTGTTCGACGAGCAGCCGCCCAGCCAGCCGGTGCTGCTGGATGCCGGCTGCGGCCAGGGCAAGTCGTTCCAGTACCTGCGCCAGGTGTTCGCCCCCGGGCGCCTGATCGGTATCGATGCCGACCCCCATAGCCTCAAGCTCAGCGCCGAGGAAGCACGGCGCCAGCAGCTGGAGGTGGAACTGATCGGCAGCGACTGCGCGACCCTGAAACTGGCGGATGCCAGCGTCGACCTGCTGTTCTGCCACCAGACCTTCCATCACCTGGTGGAGCAGGAGAAGGCCCTGGCCGAGTTCTATCGCGTGCTCAAGCCCGGGGGCTACTTGCTGTTCGCCGAGTCCACCGAGGCCTATATCGACACCTGGGTGATTCGCTGGCTGTTCCGCCACCCGATGCACGTGCAGAAGAGCGCCGACGAATATTTGCAGATGATTCGTCGCCAGGGCTTTGAATTCGGCCCGCAGAACCTGTCTTATCCTTACCTGTGGTGGAGTCGCTCCAAGGACTTCGGCCTGCTGGAACGCTTTGGCCTGCGCCGCCCGCCACCCGTGGGCCAGCGTGAGGAAACCCTGGTCAATGTGGTGGCGCGCAAACCCCTGAACCCTGCTGTTGCCGAGGAAGGCCTGTCCGAATGATCCGCGCCCTGCTGCTCGGTTGTGTCCTGTTGCTGAGCGCCTGCGTCAGTCAGGCGCCGCTGCCCGAGCGCAGCCCATCGCTGGCCTTGCCATTGCAGTTGCATGTGCAGCGCCTGGCCGAGGGCCAGCGCCAGGACTGGCTGCTGGTGATCCAGGCCGAAGGCGCGGACCTGCGCTGGTCGCTGATGGACCCGCTGGGCATTCCCCAGGCCCGCCAGCGCCTGGTGCGCGGCCAGTGGCAGGCCGATGGCCTGCTGCCGCCCAACCCCGAAGCCCGGGAACTGTTCGCCGCACTGCTGTTCGCCCTCACCCCCGAGCGCGAGCTGGCGGCCAACTACCCGCAAGCACGGCAACAGCAGCAGCAACGTACCCTCGGCCCACGCTGGCGGATCGACTATCAACAACCTCTGGATTTCCTGTTGAACCTGTCCCAAGGCCCGCACTACCACATCACCGCACTGAGCACCGAGGCCACCCCATGACGGCCTACCTGAATGCCCTGGGCCTGATCTGCGCCCTGGGCCGCAATCGCCAGGACGTCGCCCGCAGCCTGTGGGCCGGCGACTGCTCGGGCATGCGCCACGAAGCCCACTGGGTGCCCGCGCGCAACCTGCCGGTGGCGGCGGTGCGCGGCCCGCTGGCGGCCATGCCGCAAGGCCTGGAGGCACAGAGCAGCCGCAACAACCAGTTGCTGCTGGAAGCCACGCGGCAGATCGAGGACGACATCCGCCAGGCCATCCAGCGCCATGGCAGCGGCCGTATCGGCATCGTCCTGGGCACCAGCACCTCGGGCATCGACGAGGCCAGTCGCGGTATCGCCCGCTACTTGCAGGACGGGCAATTCCCGGCGGACTACGACTACCGCCAACAGGAGCTCAGCGCCCCGGCGAACTTCCTTGCCGAGTGGCTGCAACTGTCTGGCCCGGCCTATGTGATTTCCACCGCCTGCACCTCCAGCGCCCGGGCCCTGATCAGCGCTCGACGCCTGCTCGACCTGGGCCTGTGCGATGCCGTGCTGTGCGGTGGGGTCGACAGCCTGTGCAAGCTCACGCTGAACGGTTTCACGTCCCTGGAGGCGGTGTCCGAGCAGCGTTGCAATCCCTTCTCGCGCAACCGCGACGGGATCAATATCGGCGAAGCGGCGGTGCTGTTCCTGATGACCCGGGAGCCCGGTCCGAGTGCCCCCATTGCCCTGCTGGGCAGCGGCGCCGGCTCCGATGCCTACCATATTTCCGCCCCGGCTCCCGACGGCCGCGGCGCCTTGCAGGCCATGCGCCAGGCCTTGCACAACGCCGGGCTGCAGCCGGGGCAGATCGATTACCTGAACCTGCACGGCACCGCCACCCAGCACAACGACGCCATGGAAAGCCTGGCGGTGGCACAGCTGTTTCCCGAGGGCGTGCCCTGCTCTTCGACCAAGCCCATGAGCGGCCATACCCTGGGCGCCGCCGGGGCCCTGGAAGCGGCCTTCTGCTGGCTGGCCCTGAGCCCCGACAACCCCGACCAGGCCTTGCCACCCCATGTCTGGGACGCCCAGCCCGACCCGGCCCTGCCAGCCCTGCACTGGGTTGACGGGAGCCAGCGCCTGGGCGCGCAAACCCCACGTCGCCTGATGAGCAATTCCTTCGCCTTCGGCGGTAACAACGTCAGCCTGATTATCGGAGACGCCCCATGATTGACTGGCCGCTCGCCGAACTGCTGCCCCACGCTGGCGACATGATCCTGATCGATCAGGTCCTGGCGTTCGATGAAGAGCAGATCCGTACCCGCCTCAAGGTTCGCCCCGGTGGCCTGTTCAACCGTGCCGACGGCAGCCTGCCGGCCTGGGTCGGGGTCGAGCTGATGGCCCAGAGCGTGGCCGCCTATGCCGGTTGCCGGGCCCGCCAGCAAGGCCAGGCGGTGGAACTGGGCTTTCTCCTGGGCACCCGCAAGTTCGAATGCAATGTCGAGCATTTCCCGGTCGACAGCCTGCTGGAAATCCACGCCTTGCGCTCCCTCGAAGACGACAACGGCATGGGCGTGTTCGAATGCCACCTCAGCGGCCCCGGCATCAGCGCCAGCGCCCGGCTGAACGTGTTCCGCCCGCCCCAGGCCGCCGACTATCTGCATGAAACACCCGCTTCTTCTACAGGAACTCCGTCATGACTGACTCCGTACTGGTCACCGGCTCCAGCCGTGGCATCGGCCGTGCCATCGCCCTGCGTCTGGCCCAGGCCGGTTATGACCTGGTGCTGCACTGCCGCAGTGGCCGCAGCGAAGCCGAAACCGTCAAGGGCGAGGTCGAGGCCCTGGGTCGCAAGGCCCGCATCCTGCAATTCGACGTGTCCGAACGCGAAGCCTGCAAGGCCGCACTGGAGGCCGATGTTGAAGCCCACGGCGCCTATTACGGCGTGGTGCTGAACGCCGGCCTGACCCGCGACGGCGCCTTCCCGGCCCTCAGCGAAGAGGACTGGGACCAGGTGCTGCGCACCAACCTCGATGGTTTCTACAACGTGCTGCACCCGGTGATGATGCCGATGATTCGCCGTCGCGCACCGGGGCGGATCATCTGCATCACCTCGGTCTCGGGGCTGATCGGCAACCGCGGCCAGGTCAACTACAGCGCCTCCAAGGCCGGCCTGATCGGTGCCGCCAAGGCCCTGGCGATCGAGCTGGGCAAGCGCAAGATCACCGTCAATTGCGTAGCCCCGGGCCTGATCGACACCGCCATGCTGGACGAAAACGTACCAGTGGAAGAACTGCTGAAGATGATTCCCGCACAGCGCATGGGCACCCCCGAAGAGGTGGCCGGCGCGGTGAACTTCCTGATGTCCGCCGAAGCGGCCTACATCACCCGCCAGGTGCTGGCGGTGAACGGGGGCCTGTGCTGATGAAACGCGTGGTTGTCACCGGCATGGCCGGCATCACTTCCCTGGGCAACGACTGGGCCAGCATCGTCGAGCGCTTCACGGCCAACCGCACGGGCATCCGACGCATGCACGAGTGGGACAGGTTCAGCGAGCTCAACACTCGCCTGGCCGGGCCTATCGACGACTTCCAGGTGCCTGCGCACTGGACCCGCAAGCAGCTGCGCAGCATGGGCCGGGTCTCGCGCCTGGCGGTGGGCGCTGCGGAACGGGCGCTGGCCGATGCCGGGCTGCTGGGCGACTCGTTGATTCAGGACGGGCGCATGGGGGTGGCCTGCGGCTCCTCCACCGGCAGCACCGACGAGATCAAGGCCTTCGGCAACATGCTGCTGAACTCGGTGGCCGACGGGCTCAACGCCAACTCCTACGTGCGCATGATGCCCCACACCACCGCGGCCAATATCAGCATCTTCTTCGGCCTTACCGGACGCCTGATTCCCACCTCCAGCGCCTGCACCAGTGGCAGCCAGGGCATCGGCTATGCCTATGAGGCGATCAAGTTCGGGCGCCTGCCGCTGATGCTCGCTGGCGGCGCTGAGGAGCTGTGCCCCACCGAGGCCATGGTGTTCGACGCGCTCTACGCCACCAGCCTGAAGAACGACACCCCACAAGCCAGCCCGCGCCCCTACGACTGCGACCGCGACGGCCTGGTGATCGGCGAAGGCGGCGGCATGCTGGTGCTCGAGGAGCTGGAGCACGCCCTGGCCCGAGGGGCGCATATCCACGCCGAGATCGTCGGTTTCGGCAGCAATGCCGACGGCCAGCACACCACCCGCCCCGAACAGGCCACCATGCGCCGGGCCATGGAGCTGGCGCTGGAAGACGCGGCCCTGGCACCTTCGGCCATCGGTTATGTGAACGGTCACGGCACCGCCACCGAGCAGGGCGATATCGCCGAAACCCTGGCCACCAGCAGCCTGTTCGGCAACCGCATGCCCATCAGCTCGCAGAAGAGCTTCCTGGGCCACACCCTGGGGGCCTGCGGGGCCCTGGAATCCTGGTTCAGCATCGAGATGCTCAACCGCGACCTGTACGTGCACACCTGCAACCTGGACAACATCGACCCACGCTGCGGCGAGCTGGATTACCTGCAGCATGGCCTGCGCGCCATGAGCCACGAATTCGTCATGAACAACAACTTCGCCTTTGGCGGGGTCAACACTTCGTTGATCTTCCGCCGCTGGTCCTGATGCCCCGATACCACTGGAGAAATGGAATGCCCTCCCTGCTACGCGCCACACTGATCGTCCTTGCCCTGCTGAGCACCACTGCCTGTACCAGCAAGCGCATGTACACCCCCAACCGGGTGATCCCGGCCACCATCCACGCCGACCAGGAACAGGTCAAACAGGCGATTTTGAAGAACCTGGTGGCACGCAAGTGGACCGTGCAACGCATCAGCCCGGAGCTGATCCAGGCCGAAATCACCGTGCGTGAACAGTTCCACGCCGAGATCGATATCCAGTACTCCGCCAGCGCCTACAAGATTCTCTACCGCGACAGCCGCGAGATGGACTACAAGGACGGCAAGATCCACAAGAACTACATCCGCTGGGTGCGCCTGCTGGACAAGGGCATCCTGCGTGACCTGCGGGACGACCAGAACGAGCGGGCCGCGCAGCAACTGTCCGACGCTGCGGCCAAGAGCTTCCCCGCAGCGCAGTGACGCTTGCCCTGTGACCCCGATTCCAGGGCCGCCCTGCCCCCCTTTCATGTCAAGGAGTATGCAATGCGTATAAAGACTCTGGCGGCCACCGCCACCCTGCTGTTGTGCACCCTGCCCGGCATCAGCCAGGCCCGCGATACCACCCACTACCTGCCCTTCGAGAAGGTGGTGGCCGAGGCCATCAGCACCGGCAAGATCGACGGCAGCGTGAAGTTCTACCTGGCGGGCACCAAGCCTGCGGGCAAGGTCACGGTGCTGAGCCCGGGCGCAGTGACCAACAAGAAGACCAACGCTTTCGGCAAGGCCGATGAAGTGGCCTGCGAGTGGGCCCTGCAATCGGCGCTGATCACCCTGCATGAAGCGGCGAAGAAGGTCGGCGCCAATGCCGTGACCGATATCGCCAGTTTCTACAAGAGCCGCGAGCGCAAGGACGCCAGCACCTACGAGTGCCATGCCGGCGCGATCATGGCCGGCGTGGCCCTGCGTGGTGATTTGTCCAAGGTGCAGTGAGGCGAATGCCCCGTGGCGAGGGAGCTTGCTCCCGTCGGAGTGCATAGCACTGCCCTTTTGGGCCATTTCACACTGGTGCGCCAGCCGGCCCAGCGGGAGCAAGCTCCCTCGCCACAAGTAGAGTGTTTGTCCCTGGCTTTTTTCTGCAAGCTCGCCATGGGCCACCCCCGAGCACGGCTCAGGAGGTGGTTGCGGTCTTGTCGGTCAGCAACTCGACAAAGGCCTTGGCCATGGGCGAGGCCTGGTCGGTGCGCTGCACCAGCCACACCGCGGTCATGGCCTCCGGGTCCAGCAGGCGCCGGTAGACCACGCCGTCGATACGCATGCGCCGGTAGGACGCCGGCAACACCGAAACCCCGAGCCCCGCCGCCACCAGGCCGATGATGGTCATGGCTTCCGCCGCTTCCTGGGCAAAATGCGGGGTGAAGCCGGCATCCCGGGACAGGCTCAGCAACTGCGCATAAAGACCGCTGCCGTAGCTGCGGGGGAAGAACACGAACGGCTCGTGGGCCAGCGCTGCCAGGTGCAGCCCCTCATCACTGCCCTGGGCCAGCGGGTGCTTGGAACTGAGCACCGCCACCAGAGGCTCGCGCAGCAATTCCACCACCGACAACGAATCGGGCAATGCCAGGGGGCGCATGATGCCAACCTGGATCGACTGGTCCACCAGGGCCTCGGCCACCTGGGTGCTGCTCATTTCCTTGAGCTTGAGGTGCACCGCGGGAAAGCGCTGGCGGAAGGCGAAGATCGCCTGGGGAATGGTCGAGTTGAAGGGCGCCGAAGAGGTGAAGCCGATTTTCAGCTCCCCGAGCTCTCCCAGTTGCGCACGCCGTGCCACGTCCGCCGCCTTGTCCACCTGGGCCAGCACCAGCCGCGCCTCTTCGAGGAACAGGCGCCCGGCTTCGCTGAGCTCGACCCGACGGTTGGTGCGCTCGAACAACCGCGCCCCCACCTCCTGTTCCAGGGCCTGGATCTGCTGGCTCAGGGGCGGCTGGGAAATGCCCAGCACCTGGGCCGCGCGGCCGAAATGCAGCTCTTCGGCGACGGCGATGAAGTAGCGCAGGTGACGCAATTCCATGGGGGCTCCATTGAGTCGTTAAAGCTATCAAACAGGTCGAACAATATATTGGAAATGATCATTAGCCAGCTATATGCTTTTTCCATTGCCTGATCGGCTGCGTTCCCCCCGAGGTTCCCGTGAAATCCGCTGTCGCCCCCCTTGCCCATGAAATTCCCGCCACAGCCCTGGACGAGGTGGTCGCCCAGCTCAACGAGGTGTACATCGAGAAGGGCACACCGATGTTCATGCGCACCGTGCTGGCGCTGTTCTCCGGCGGTTTCGCCACCTTCGCCCTGCTGTATTGCGTGCAGCCGATGATGCCGCTGCTGTCCCGGGACTTTTCCATCAATGCGGCGCAGAGCAGCCTGATTCTCTCGGTGGCCACCGCCCTGCTGGCGGTGGGCCTGTTGATCACCGGGCCGATCTCCGATCGCATCGGGCGCAAGCCGGTGATGGTTGCCGCGCTGCTGGCCGCTGCCCTGTGCACCATGGCCAGCGCGCTGATGCCCAGCTGGCATGGCGTGTTGCTGATGCGCGCGCTGGTGGGGCTGTCCCTGAGCGGGCTGGCGGCAGTGGCCATGACCTACCTCAGCGAGGAGATCCACCCACAGCACATCGGCCTGGCCATGGGCCTGTACATCGGCGGCAATGCCATTGGCGGCATGAGTGGGCGCCTGATCACCGGGGTGCTGATCGACTTCGTCAGCTGGCACACGGCGATGCTGGTGATCGGCGGCCTGGCGCTGATCGCCGCCGCGGTGTTCTGGCGCATCCTTCCCGAATCGCGCAACTTCCGCCCGCGCTCGCTGCACCCGCGCAGCCTGCTGGACGGCTTCACCATGCACTTTCGCGATGCCGGCCTGCCCTGGCTGTTTGCCGAAGCGTTCCTGCTGATGGGGGCCTTCGTCACCCTGTTCAACTACATCGGCTACCGCCTGCTGGCCGAGCCCTATCACCTGAGCCAGGCCTGGGTCGGGATGCTTTCGGTGGTCTACCTGTCGGGGATCTACAGCTCGGCGAAGATCGGCGCCCTGGCCGACCAGCTGGGCCGCCGCCGCGTGCTCTGGGGCACCATTGTGCTGATGCTGGCGGGCATAGCCCTAACCCTGCTGCAGCCCCTGGCCCTGGTGCTGATCGGCATGCTGCTGTTCACCTTCGGCTTCTTTGGCGCCCATTCGGTGGCCAGCAGCTGGATCGGCCGCCGCGCCACCAAGGCCAAGGGCCAGGCCTCGTCGCTGTACCTGTTCAGCTACTACGCCGGGTCGAGCATCGCCGGCACCGCGGGCGGGGTGTTCTGGCATCTGGCGGGGTGGAATGGCATCGGCCTGTTTATCGGCGCGCTGCTGCTGGGGGCGCTGTTGATCGCGGTGAAGCTGGCGAAACTGCCACCGCTGTAGGACCTGTGCTGGCTCCTATTCTGCCGCGGTAAATTCGACGCCACCCGCCTGTAGGAGCGGGCTTGCCCGCAAAGGCGCCCGCACTGTCAGCGCACGTCTCACGGGCCTCTTCGCCGGCAAGCCGGCTCCTACGTAACGGACAACACCGTCAATTCGCCCATAAAAAACGCCCGGCATAGGCCGGGCGTTTTTTTGTTGGCTGGCGCTTATACGTGGTACTGCGCCGACAGCTCGTGCACTGCCTCGAGGAAGGCCCCGGCGTGCTCCGGCTTCACTTCCGGGGTGATGCCGTGGCCGAGGTTGAACACGTGGCCGCTGCCCTGGCCGTAGCTGGCGAGGATGCGCGCGACTTCGCTGCGGATCGCCTGCGGGTTGGCGTAGAGCACGGTGGGGTCCATGTTGCCTTGCAGCGACACCTTGCCACCGACCCGGCGGCGGGCTTCGCCGATGTCGCAGGTCCAGTCCAGGCCCAGGGTATCGGCGCCGGCGTCAGCGATGCTTTCCAGCCACAGGCCGCCGCCCTTGGTGAACAGGATCACCGGCACCTTGCGCCCTTCATGCTCGCGGATCAGGCCGCTGACGATCTTGCGCATGTAGGCCAGGGAGAATTCCTGGTAGGCCGCTGCCGACAGGCTGCCGCCCCAGCTGTCGAAGATCTGCACCGCTTGCGCACCGGCGAGGATCTGCCCGTTGAGGTAGCTGGTGACCGACTGCGCCAGCTTGTCCAGCAGCAGGTGCATGGCTTGCGGGTTGTCGTAGAGCATGGCCTTGGACTTGCGGAAGTCCTTGGAAGAACCGCCTTCGACCATATAGGTGGCCAGGGTCCAGGGGCTGCCGGCAAAGCCGATCAGCGGTACCCGACCGTTGAGTTCGCGACGGATGGTGCTGACCGCGTCCATCACGTAGCCCAGGTCCTGTTGCGGATCGGGGATCGGCAAGGCTTCGATGTCGGCCAGGGTGCTGACCACTTTCTTGAAGCGCGGGCCTTCGCCGGTCTCGAAGTACAGGCCTTGGCCCATGGCGTCGGGGATGGTCAGGATATCGGAGAAGAGGATCGCCGCATCCAGCTGTGGATAGCGGTCCAGCGGCTGCAGGGTGACTTCGCAGGCGAACGCGGGGTTCTTGCACAGGCTCATGAAGTCGCCGGCATTGGCGCGGCTGGCACGGTATTCAGGCAGGTAGCGCCCGGCTTGCCGCATCATCCACACCGGGGTGACGTCTACGGGTTGCTTGAGCAGGGCACGCAGGAAACGGTCGTTCTTCAGGGCAGTCATGTCGGCATCCGGAAAAAAAGTGGGGACATTTTCTCAGAGCCGGACATAAAAGGCACGGCACGAGCCGTTTCTTTATGTCTATGGGGGCAATTTGTCGCGCCACAACCCACGGACCTGTAGGAGCGAGCTTGCTCGCGATGGGGGCGTGTCAGGCAACATCACTGGTTGGCTGATACACCGCGATCGCGAGCAAGCTCGCTCCTACAAGGGGTAGCGATCAGACGCCCAGGTAGTCGAGGATGCCTTCGGCGGCGTTACGCCCCTCGAAGATCGCCGTCACCACCAGGTCGGAACCACGCACCATGTCGCCACCGGCGAAGATCTTCGGGTTGCTGGTCTGGTGCTTGAACTGGCCCTGCTCCGGCGCCACCACGCGGCCCTGGCTGTCGGTCTGGATGCCGAACTGCTCGAACCAGGGCGCCGGGCTTGGACGGAAGCCGAAGGCGATGACCACGGCATCGGCCGGGATGATCTCCTCGGAACCGGGGATAGGCTCGGGGCTGCGACGGCCACGGGCGTCCGGTTCGCCGAGACGGGTCTCGACCACCTTCACGCCTTCGACCTTGTCTTCACCGACAATGGCGATCGGCTGGCGGTTGTAGAGGAATTTCACCCCTTCTTCCTTGGCGTTCTTCACCTCTTTGCGCGAGCCGGGCATGTTGGCTTCGTCACGGCGGTAGGCACAGGTCACGGCCTTGGCGCCCTGGCGGATGGAGGTGCGGTTGCAGTCCATCGCGGTGTCGCCACCACCCAGTACCACCACCTTCTTGCCTTTCATGTCGACGAAATCTTCCGCCGACTTTTCAAAGCCCAGGTTGCGATTGACGTTGGCGATGAGGAAATCCAGGGCGTCGTGCACCCCCGGCAGGTCCTCGCCGGCAAAGCCGCCCTTCATGTAGGTGTAGGTGCCCATGCCCATGAACACGGCGTCGTATTCGGCGAGCAGTTGCTCCATGGTCACGTCCTTGCCCACCTCGGTGTTGAGGCGGAACTCGATGCCCATGCCGCTGAAGACTTCGCGACGATTGCTCAGCACAGTCTTTTCCAGCTTGAACTCTGGAATGCCGAAGGTCAGCAGGCCGCCGATTTCCGGGTTCTTGTCGAACACCACCGGCGTCACCCCGCCACGCACCAGCACGTCGGCACAGCCCAGGCCCGCCGGGCCCGCGCCAATGATCGCCACGCGCTTGCCGGTGGGCTTGACCTTGGACATGTCCGGGCGCCAGCCCATGGCGAAGGCGGTGTCGGTGATGTACTTCTCCACCGAGCCGATGGTCACCGCGCCAAAGCCGTCATTGAGGGTGCAGGCCCCCTCGCACAGACGGTCCTGGGGGCAGACCCGGCCGCAGACTTCCGGCAGGGTGTTGGTCTGGTGCGACAGCTCGGCGGCGGCGAGGATATTGCCCTCGGCCACCAGCTTGAGCCAGTTGGGAATGAAGTTGTGCACCGGGCACTTCCATTCGCAATACGGGTTGCCGCAACCCAGGCAGCGGTGGGCCTGGTCGGCCGATTGCTGGGGCTTGAAGGGTTCGTAGATCTCCACGAACTCCTTCTTGCGCTGACGCAGCAGTTTCTTCTTCGGGTCTTTGCGCCCGACCTCGATAAACTGGAAGTCGTTGTTCAGACGTTCAGCCATTTTCAAAACCTCTATACAGCAGCTGCAAGCTCTAAGCTGCAAGCCGCAAGACGATCACTTATGCCCGGCAAACCTCGAACTGCTTCACTTGCAGCTTGAGGCTTGCCACTTGCAGCTGCTTTATTGCGGACTCGCGCGAGTACTGGTGAGCAGAGACTTCAAGTTCGCTGCCTTAGGTTTGACCAGCCAGAAACGGCGCAAGTAGTCGTCGAGGTTCTCGGCGAGGTTGCGACCCCATTCGCTGCCGGTTTCCTCGACGTACTCGTTCAGTACGCGTTGCAGGTGGCTGCGATAGGCTTCCATCGCTTCGCCGCTGATCCGCTGGATTTCCACCAGTTCGTGGTTGACCCGGTCAACGAAGGTGTTGTCCTGGTCGAGCACGTAGGCGAAACCGCCGGTCATGCCTGAGCCGAAGTTGTAGCCGGTCTTGCCCAGTACGCAGACGAAACCGCCTGTCATGTACTCGCAGCAGTGATCGCCGGTGCCTTCCACCACGGTGTGGGCCCCGGAGTTACGCACAGCGAAACGCTCGCCCGCGGTGCCGGCGGCGAACAGCTTGCCGCCGGTGGCGCCGTACAGGCAGGTGTTGCCGATAATGGCGCTGTCTTGAGTCTTGTAGGCGCTGCCCTTGGGCGGAACTATCACCAGCTTGCCGCCGGTCATGCCCTTGCCCACATAGTCGTTGGCATCGCCTTCCAGGTACATGTGCAGGCCGCCGGCGTTCCACACGCCGAAGCTCTGCCCCGCAGTACCCTTGAAGCGGAAGGTGATAGGCGCCTGGGCCATGCCCTGGTTGCCGTGGCGCTTGGCGATTTCACCGGAGATCCGCGCGCCTATGGAACGGTCGCAGTTGCAGATATCCAGGGCGAATTCGGCGCCGCTCTTGTCGTTGATCGCGGCACGCGCCATCTCGACCATTTTCTCGGCCAGCAGGCCCTGGTCGAACGGTGGGTTGCGCTCCACCTGGCAGAACTGCGGCTTGTCCGCCGGGATATGGTCGCTGCCCAGCAGGGGGGTCAGGTCCAGGTGATGCTGCTTGGCGGTCTGGCCTTCGAGGATGTCCAGCAGATCGGTACGGCCGATCAACTCCTCAAGGGAACGCACGCCGAGCTTGGCCAGCCACTCACGGGTTTCCTCGGCGACGTAGGTGAAGAAGTTCACCACCATGTCGACGGTGCCGATGTAGTGGTCCTTGCGCAGCTTGTCATTCTGAGTGGCCACGCCGGTGGCGCAGTTGTTCAGGTGACAGATGCGCAGGTACTTGCAGCCCAGGGCGATCATCGGCGCGGTGCCGAAGCCGAAGCTCTCGGCGCCGAGGATGGCTGCCTTGATCACGTCGAGGCCGGTTTTCAGGCCGCCATCGGTCTGTACCCGAACCTTGCCGCGCAGGTCGTTGCCACGCAGGGTCTGGTGAGTTTCCGCCAGCCCCAGTTCCCAGGGCGCGCCGGCGTACTTGATCGAGGTCAGCGGCGAAGCGCCGGTGCCGCCGTCGTAGCCGGAGATGGTGATCAGGTCGGCATAGGCCTTGGCCACGCCGGCGGCGATGGTGCCAACGCCTGCTTCCGCCACCAGTTTCACCGAAACCAGCGCCTGGGGATTGACCTGCTTGAGGTCGAAGATCAGCTGCGACAGGTCTTCAATCGAATAGATGTCGTGGTGCGGCGGTGGCGAGATCAGGGTCACCCCGGGCACCGCGTAGCGCAGCTTGGCGATCAGGCCATTGACCTTGCCGCCAGGCAGTTGGCCGCCTTCGCCGGGCTTGGCGCCCTGGGCCACCTTGATCTGCAGCACTTCGGCGTTAACCAGGTATTCCGGGGTCACGCCGAAACGGCCGGTGGCCACTTGCTTGATCTTCGAGCTCTTGATGGTGCCGTAGCGCGCCGGGTCTTCGCCGCCTTCGCCGGAGTTGGAACGCGCACCCAGGCGGTTCATGGCTTCAGCCAGGGCTTCGTGGGCCTCGGGCGACAGGGCACCCAGGGAGATACCAGCGGAGTCGAAGCGCTTGAGGATCGATTCCAGGGGCTCGACCTGGCTTAAGTCCAGGGGCGTGTCCAGGGTCTTGACCTGGAACAGGTCGCGGATCATCGACACCGGGCGGTTGTCCACCAGCGCGGTGTATTCCTTGAACTTGGCGTAGTCGCCCTGCTGCACGGCGGCTTGCAGGGTGTTGACCACGTCCGGGTTGTAGGCGTGGTATTCGCCGCCGTGGACGAACTTCAGCAGGCCGCCTTGCTGGATCGGCTTGCGTGGGCTCCAGGCTTCAGCGGCCAGGGCTTTCTGTTCGGCTTCGATATCGACGAAACGCGCGCCCTTGATCCGGCTCGGCACGCCACGGAAGCTCAGGTTGCAGACTTCCTCGGACAGGCCGATGGCCTCGAACAGCTGCGCACCACGGTAGGAAGCGATGGTGGAGATGCCCATTTTCGAGAGGATCTTCAGCAGGCCCTTGGTGATGCCCTTGCGGTAGTTCTTGAACACCTCGTAGAGGTCGCCCAGCACTTCACCGGTACGGATCAGGTCGCCCAGCACTTCGTAGGCCAGGAACGGATAGACCGCCGAGGCACCGAAACCGATCAGCACCGCGAAGTGGTGCGGGTCGCGGGCGGTGGCGGTTTCCACGAGGATGTTGGAGTCGCAGCGCAGGCCCTTTTCGGTCAGGCGATGGTGCACCGCGCCAGTGGCCAGGGAAGCGTGGATCGGCAGCTTGCCCGGCGCGATATGACGGTCGCTCAGGACGATCTGGGTGCGGCCGGCGCGTGCGGCTTCTTCAGCCTGGTCGGCGACATTGCGGATCGCCGCTTCCAGGCCGAGGCTCTCGTCGTAGTTGAGGTCGATGACCTGACGCTCGAAGCCCGGGCGGTCGAGGTTCATCAACGAACGCCACTTGGCCGGGGAGATCACCGGCGAGCTGAGGATCACCCGCGAAGCGTGCTCGGGCGATTCCTGGAAGATATTGCGCTCGGCACCGAGGCAGATCTCCAGAGACATGACGATGGCTTCGCGCAGCGGGTCGATCGGCGGGTTGGTGACCTGGGCGAACTGCTGGCGGAAGTAGTCGTAGGGGGTGCGCACGCGCTGCGACAGCACGGCCATCGGCGTGTCGTCGCCCATGGAACCCACCGCTTCGTAGCCCTGCTCGCCCAGCGGACGCAGCACCTGGTCACGCTCCTCGAAGGTGACCTGGTACATCTTCATGTACTGCTTGAGCTGGTCGACGTCGTAGAAGGCCGAACCGTGGTCGTTGTCTTCCATGGTGGCCTGGATGCGCAGGGCGTTCTTGCGCAGCCATTGCTTGTAGGGATGACGGGACTTCAAGCGGTTGTCGATGGCGTCGGTGTCGAGGATCTGCCCGGTCTCGGTGTCCACGGCAAAGATCTGCCCCGGACCGACCCGGCCCTTGGCGATCACGTCTTCGGGCTGGTAGTTCCACACGCCGATTTCCGAGGCCAGGGTAATGAAGCCGTTCTGGGTGGTGACCCAGCGCGCCGGGCGCAGGCCGTTGCGGTCCAGCAGGCAGACGGCGTAGCGGCCGTCGGTCATGACCACGCCGGCCGGGCCGTCCCAGGGCTCCATGTGCATGGAGTTGTACTCGTAGAACGCGCGCAGGTCGGCGTCCATGGTCTCGACGTTCTGCCAGGCCGGTGGAATGATCATGCGCACGCCGCGGAACAGGTCGATGCCGCCGGTGACCATCAGTTCCAGCATGTTGTCCATGCTCGAGGAGTCGGAACCCACACGGTTGACCAGCGGGCCGAGCTCTTCCAGATCGGGGATCAGGTCGTTGGCGAACTTGGTACGCCGGGCCACGGCCCAGTTGCGGTTGCCGGTGATGGTGTTGATTTCGCCGTTGTGCGCGAGAAAGCGGAAGGGCTGGGCCAGCGGCCACTTCGGCAGGGTGTTGGTAGAAAAGCGCTGGTGGAACACGCAGATCGCGGTTTGCAGGCGCGGGTCGCCCAGGTCCGGATAGAAGGCGGCGAGGTCCGCCGGCATCATCAGGCCTTTATAGATGATGGTCTTGTGGGAAAAGCTGCAGATGTAGTGGTCGGTGTCGGCGGCGTTGGCCACCGACGAGCGACGCCGGGAACTGAACAGCTTGATGGCGAAGTCCTGGTCGCTCAGGGACTCGCCACCGATGAACACTTGCTCGATCTGCGGCAGGCGCTCCAGGGCCAGACGCCCGAGCACGCTGGTATCGATCGGCACTTTGCGCCAGCCCACCAGTTGCAGGCCGGCGGCCAGGATCTCGCGGTTCATGTTTTCGCGAGCGGCTTGGGCTTTCACCGGGTCCTGGTTGAAGAACACCATGCCCACCGCATATTGCTTGGGCAGGTCGATGCCGAAGTGCTCCTTGGCGATCGCGCGCAGGAACAGGTCGGGCTTTTGCATCAGCAGACCGCAACCGTCGCCGGTCTTGCCGTCCGCGTTGATCCCACCGCGGTGGGTCATGCAGGTCAGGGCCTCGATGGCCGTTTTCAACAGGGTATGACTGGGCTCGCCCTGCATGTGGGCGATCAGGCCGAAACCACAGTTATCCTTAAATTCATCGGGTTGGTACAGACCTGCTTTCATAGACACTTTCTCACCAGGCTGCCTCTTTAAAGAGACAAATTTCTTTTCAATTCAACCACTTACCTTCCACGCCGAACGTACGCCGGCTTTGCGGGGGCAAAAGGGAGGTCATTGTACACACCGACACAAAGCCCCACAAATTTAGCGACGATCTGTCGTAAATTCATGTCGCATTTATGAACGTTTTAAAGCGATACGCTGTGCTAGTCAAAAAGTTTTGTCTTTGACAGCCGCGACTCAAAAACTACTGTGACGCAGACACCACAAGGCACGCGGCCTGAAAGGCAGCATGCCGATGCGGAAATTTGAGGTTGCCGGGAGAGGCGGCCTGGGTAAGGCCGCCGAATCTTCAGCGGGTTGTTGCCAGTTCTTGTTGAACGCTAGCGACAGTGCGAGGCCAAGGTTTACCAGCCTGAACCTTCGCTGGCAAGGATTTGATGGCGCTGACCGCTGCATCGCGGCTGGAGAAGTTGCCGTAGGTGATTACATACAGCGGCTTGCCGTTGAGGACTTTCTTGAAATAGCGGTACTCGCCGCCCTGTTCCTTGACGAAGCTCTGGGCCGTGGCTTCCGAGCTGGTGCCGAGGATCTGCACCACATAGTTGCCCGGTGCTTGCCCGGCGTACCAGCTGCCACCGGCGGCCTTGGCCACGGTGACCGGCTTCTCCGCCGGTTTGGGCGCCGGGGCTGGCTTGGCGGCAACTGGCTTCTCTACCGGCTTGGGCGCTGGAGTCGGCTTGGCGCTGGCCACCTGGGTCGGTGCCGGAGCTGGCGTCGGACGTGCAGCAGGTGTCGGTGTCGGCCCGGCCACTGCACCAGCAGGTGGCGCAATGGTGGTCACGGTTGGCGGAACGGCACTGGAGCCTTCCACCGGCACCCCATCATCGCCCTCGTTGATGCCACCCGCAGCTTCAGCCAGGGGACCACGCATCACCGGCTGCGACTGGCCGACCAACGGCAGCGGCATCGGCTGCGACGAACCGGCGAACTCCACCGCCGGGCTGCCATTGGCATTCGGCGCCTGGCCCAGCGGCAACTGTGCCTGCTCGTTGGCCGGTGCCCCGGTGGCGGGCGCCTTGCTCCGACCCGGCATCAGCCAGGCGGCGGCCACGGCCACTACCACTACCGCGGAAATGGCCAATACGTGTTTCTTCGGCATGTTGAACCCCATACTTGGACGCTTGACCGCAGAGCGGCTGGCGATCATGGCTTCGATCATTGCATCCCTGGCGACCTGGTTGATGTTGCCCGGCCAGCCATCGGAGCTTTCGTGAATATCACTGATCTGATCTGCGGAGAAAAGTTCGATGCCCTGCCCCGCGCCTTCAAGACGCTGGGCCAGATATTCGCGGGTTTCTTCTTCGGTATAAGGTTGCAGCTCGATGATATGGAAGCGTTCTTCCTCGGCGCTCAGCTGATCCAGCGCGGCAATCAGCGACGACTCACCGAACAGGAACACATGCGGACGGCCTTCCGGCGCGCCCGCCGCCAGGGCCAGCAGGGCCTCCAGCGCGGATTCGTCGAGCTGCTCGGCATCATCCACCAGCAGGTAGACTTCCTGGCCGGTCAGGGCCAGTTGCACCACCTGCGCGAGGATCGCGCCGATTTCCGCCTGGGCCACGTTCAGCGCCTGGGCCACCTGGCGCAGCACACCGGCGGCATCGCCGGCACCACGGGCGGAAACCACCACGCTCTGCACCGACTGCTTGTTGGTGCTGGCGACCAGCGCCTGGCGCAGCAGGGTCTTGCCGCTGCCCTGCGGGCCGGTCACCACCAGCAGCAACTGGCTGTAACGGGCCAGGTGATGCAGTTGTCCCAGCACGGGCTTGCGCTGGGCGGGAAAGAACTTGAAGCCAGGAACCCGGGGAGCGAAAGGGTCGTGGCTCAACTGGTAATGGCCGAGGAAAGCCTCGTCGGCATGCAAACTAGTCATCGGGATCTTATTAACCTTTAAGCTGAGCCAGGGCGCGGTAATCCGCTCCCAGCGTGGCCTGTAAAACCTCTTTCGGATAATCGTCGGTCACTACGGCTTCGCCCATTCGGCGCAACAGCACCAGACGCATACGACCGTCTATCACTTTCTTGTCTACTGCCATGTGCTCGAGGAAATCTGCCTCGGTCATTTCCTCTGGAGGAATGACCGGCAAACCCGCGCGCTGGAACAGGCGAATACCGCGGTCACGCTCCTGGCTGGTGATCCAGCCCAGGCGCGCGGACATTTCCAGGGCCATCACGGTGCCAGCGGCAACCGCTTCTCCGTGCAGCCAGACGCCGTAACCCATATGGGTCTCGATGGCGTGGCCGAAGGTATGGCCCAGGTTGAGGGTGGCGCGCACCCCCGATTCACGCTCGTCGGCGCCCACCACGGCAGCCTTGGCTGCACAGGAACGCTCGATGGCATAGGTCAGTGCCTGCTGATCCAGAGCCCGCAGGCGGTCGACATTTTCTTCCAGCCAGGTGAGGAAGGGTTCGTCGCAGATCAGGCCGTACTTGATCACTTCCGCCAGGCCGGCCGACAACTCGCGTGCCGGCAGGGTGTTGAGACTGGCGGTATCGATCAGCACCAGGTTCGGCTGGTAGAAGGCGCCGACCATGTTCTTGCCCAGCGGGTGATTGATACCGGTCTTGCCGCCCACCGAGGAGTCCACCTGGGACAGCAGGGTGGTAGGAACCTGGATGAAGTCCACGCCACGCTGATAGCAGGCGGCGGCAAAGCCGGCCATGTCACCGATCACCCCGCCACCGAGGGCGATGAGGGTGGTGCGCCGGTCGTGACGGGCGCTGAGCAGGCCGTCGAAGATCAACTGCAGGGTTTCCCAGTTCTTGTGGGCCTCGCCATCGGGCAACACCACCGAGATCACCGAGAACTGCTCCAGGCTG
Source organism: Pseudomonas sp. NFXW11 (assembly GCF_049887815.1). NCBI lineage: Bacteria > Pseudomonadati > Pseudomonadota > Gammaproteobacteria > Pseudomonadales > Pseudomonadaceae > Pseudomonas > Pseudomonas sp. NFXW11. Next base: position 316,782 of record NZ_JAGEKI010000003.1, read on the forward strand.
CGGGTCAGACGCTCAAGGTACAGCGGCGCGACAGTTTCATTGGAGATGATCGCCACCTGCCGTCCGGCGATATGCGGCACCAGCAGCTCGGGCCGGTCCAACAATCCTTCACCAATGTGAATCGGGTAGCTGCGCTCGCCTAGATCGACCTTAAGTGTCTGCATGTGTCCCCGCAGTGAAGATGGAGCAGGCATTGTGCCTTGCATTGACGATGGGCCTCGCCTGGTCTTCTGACGCTGCCCGATAGCTCTGCGCCACACCTTGGCGGTGCGACGCGACGCCGAGAATAGCGCATTTCGCTCGGCGGATTAACGGGGCGGCAGTTGCTGCAGGCGCTCGAGGATGTCCAGCACCACCATTCGCGGTGGCCGCTCATCGGTTTCCACCACCAGATCGGCGATTTCCCGATACAGCGGGTCGCGGATTTCCAGCAGATCGCGCAGGGTCTTGGCCGGATCGGCCGTGCGCAGCAGGGGACGATTGCGGTCCCGCGCCGTGCGCCCCACCTGCTGCTCGACCGAGGCATGCAGATAGACCACTCGTCCGCCGGCATGCAACGCCCGACGATTGGCTTCACGCATCACCGCGCCACCACCGGTGGCCAGGACCACTCCGTCGGTGCCGCACAGTTCGGCGATCATCGCCTGCTCGCGATCGCGAAAGCCCGGCTCGCCTTCCTTATCGAAGATCCACGGGATATTCGCGCCGGTACGCAGTTCAATTTCCTTATCGGAATCTTTGAATGGCAGACGCAGCTCTTTGGCCAACAAGCGGCCAATGGTGCTTTTTCCAGCCCCCATCGGCCCAACAAGAATCAAATTTCGCACAGAATCAACGACTCACAGCTATCGCCTGGTTGTTCATGATACGCGGAGTGAGAAATACCAGCAGCTCGGATTTTTTCTCCGACACCACGTCACGCCGGAAAAGGCGGCCAAGATACGGCACATCGCCAAGAAATGGCACTTTATCTACAACCTTGCTCTGGGTGGTGGAGAAAACCCCACCGATGACCACGGTCTCGCCATCCTTGACCAGGACCTTGGCGCTGACTTCGTTCTTCTTGATCGGCGGCACCTCCTGGACCTTGTTCAGGTAGTCCGGCTCATCCTTGGTGACCTTGACCTCCATGATGACGCGCTGGTCCGGGGTGATCTGCGGCGTAACCTCCAGCGACAGCGAGGCCTCCTTGAACGACACCGCAGTGGCGCCACTGGAACTGGCCTCCTGATAGGGGATCTCGGTGCCCTTGAGGATCTTCGCCGTCTCCTTGTCTGCGGTGACCACCTTGGGCTGGGAGACGATCTGGCCATTACCGGTCTTTTCCATGGCAGTCAGTTCCAGGTCCAGCAGCAGGTTGTCGCTGATATAGGCGACCCCCATGCCCGCGGTACTGGCCCTGGCGCCAAGGTCGACGAACGGTGCCTGGCCATCCCCACCACCCGGGGCACCGGCAGCGCTCCAGTTGCCCGCAGTACGCAGCGAACCACCCCAGCGCACCCCCAGGCTCTTGTCGTAATCGACATCGACCTCGACGATCCGCGCCTCGATCATCACCTGGGGCACCGGCACATCCAGCTGCGTGACGATGCGCCGCAACTCATCGAGCCGGCTTCGAGTCTGGTAGGCAATGATGTGGTTGGTGCGCTCATCCACGGTAATGGAACCCCGCTCTTCGGGCCGCTCCTCGGTACCGGTGACCGACTGGAACAGGCTGGCGATATCCGCAGCCTTGGCGTAATTGACCTGCAGCAGTTCCCGGCGCAGAGGGGCGAGGTCTTCGCGCTGCTTCTGCAACTCCAGCTCCTGGCGCTCGCGAGTGGCGATTTCATCCGCCGGTGCCACCAGCAGTACATTGCCGACTCGGCGCTGGCCCAGGCCCTTGGTCTTGAGCACCAGATCCAGGGCCTGATCCCAGGGCACATTCTGCAAGCGCAGGGTGATGCCGCCCTGCACCGAATCACTGGCCACCAGGTTGAGGCCGGTGAAGTCGGCAATCAGCTGCAATACCGAACGCACCTCGATGTCCTGGAAGTTCAGCGACAAGCGCTCACCGCTGTAGGGCGAGCCACTGCCAGCCAGCGCCTCAGGTGCCAGCCGCTGCTCGCTCGGCTGCGACGCATGCTCGGCAGCTGCGACCGGCGATACCTGCCACGCCATCCATAGCGCCAGACCAAGAGCAGCAACAGTCCTGTTCATTCTCTGCCAACTCCATTAGCGGGTTTCTTTCAGGGACAACACCCGTGGGCGCTGCTGCCACCTCCCCACACCATCAGCAAGCGTTTCCAGCAGTTCCACCCGGGACTCACCTAGCGCCACCACCCGACCTTCGTCGTGCCCCAGGTAATCACCGACCTGCACGCGATACACCACGTCGGCCGCGCGCAGCAGTGCATAGCGCCGAGTAGTGCTGGACAAGCTTCCGACCAGTTGCAGTTGATCGAGAGGAAAGCCCTCCAACAGTTGCCGGGGCCGCTGTGGGTCGGGGCGAATCCCCCTCGAGCCCTGGCGGCTTGCTAGCGCCCCATGCGGCGGCTGGAACGGGCTGCGCAGCGCCCCGGCGGTATAGGCCTGCACGGGGTAGGAAGCCGAGGCCGGCACAGGCTCGAGTGGTTCCGCTGCTTGCCGCGACACCTCATCCATATAGGTATCCAGGTCGGCAAGACCTGCACTCGGCTCACAGGCCGACAATCCGATGCACAAGCATCCCGGCAGCAGCCAGCGCCAGCCGTTCACAAGGGCGGCTCCGGTGATTTGTCGTACCTGTAGGTTCGCGCTTCGATGCCCATGCGCAACCGGTCCGGGTTGCTCGCCGACAGCGGCCGGAGGCGAAAGTCGTGCAAGGTGACGATTCGCGGCAACCCGGCTACGCCAGCGACAAAGGCCGCCAGGTCGTGATAGCTGCCGACAAGGGTGATCTGCATGGGCAACTCGACATAGAACTGCCGGGGTCGCTCCGGTTGCAGGCGGATCTCCTCGAATGCCAGGCCAGCTCCCAGGCCCAGGCGACTGATGTCTTCGAGCAGGCCGGGCACTTCGCTCTCGCCGGGCAGCTGCCGCAGCAGCGTATCGAAGCGGCCAAGGATGATTTCAAGCTGCTGGCGATAGCCCTCGGAGCCGGCCCCCTGAAGGGCCTTGGCGGCGAACTGCTGCACCAGCCGGGCCTGCTCCTGGCGCTGTTGCTGCACCTGTTGCAGGTGCGGACTGAGGTACAGCAGGTATCCACAGAGCAGCGTCGACAACAGCAGCACCGTGGCAGCTAGCGCTTGAACCGGCCCCGGCCAGGAACCAGGGTCCTGCAGTTCCAGTGCGCGCATGTCAGTACAACGCCACTCAGCCAGCCACTGCTCCAGGCTCATGGCAGCGGCTCCCCCGGCGACCAGGGCACCAGCCCGACGCTAAGCCGAAACAGATTGCCCCTGCCCTGCCCAGGGCCTTCGGCCCGCTTCACCTGCGCCAGGCCCGGAGCAGCAAAGCCCTTGGCGGCGTGCAGGTTGCGCATCAGTGCGGAGATCCGCCCATGGGACTCGGCCGCCCCGCTGATTTCAAGGTTATCGCCCTGCCGATCCAACGCGTTGAAGTACAGGCCCTCGGGCAGACTGCGCGCCAGTTGCTCGAATAGCTGCACGCTGGCGCCACGTCGCGCCTGTAGATCCTCGATGACAGCCATGCGCTCAAGCAGTTGCTGACGCTGCGTCTTGAGCTCGTCGACAGTGCGGATCTGCACGTCCAGCCGGGCCGTTGCCTGCAGCAGATGCTGGCTGCGCAGTTGCTGCCGCTCCAGCACCCGGGCGATACAAGCGTCCGCCAGGTAAACCAGCGCCAGGCCCAGCACCAGCATCCCCGCCAGCACCTGCAAAAAACGCCGACCGCGCTGCATGCGTGCCGCCTCGCGCCATGGCAGCAGGTTGATCCGCGGCATCAGTCGAATCCTCGCAGGGCCAGACCACAGGCCAGCAGCAGGTTGGGCGCCTGATGGGCCAGGGCCTCGGCATCCACTTGATCCGCCACGGACATACCGACAAACGGATCGGCGATCACCGTAGCGATGCCCACCCGTGCCGCGACTCGCTGCGCCAGCCCCGCCAGACGACTGCCCGCACCCGCCAGAAGCAGCAATTCGATGGAACGGCGCTGCGGCGACTCGGCGAACAGTTGCAAGGCTCGGTGCAGGTGCTGCAGCAACTGCTCTTCGAACGATTGCAGCACCTGCTCGAGGCAACTCTGCGGCAACAGGTTCCGGCGTTCGGCCAGCACTGCCTGATCCAGTGTCAGCGAGCAATCGCGCTCCAGGGCCTGGGCCAGTTGCCGGCTTCCGAACAGCTGCTCGCGCCCATAGATCAGTTGCAGCTCGTGCATGACTCGAAACTGGCTGACGTCTTCGCCTATATCCAACAAGGCCAGGGCACAGTGCGGGGCCAGCGACAGCTGCGGGACCAGCATCGCCAGGCAACGCTCCAGGGCCAGGATCTCGCTATCCACCACCTGCGGCTCCAGTCCGGCCTGGGCCAGGGAGGTTTCCAGGGCCTCGACATCCTCATTGCGGCAGGCCACCAGCAACAGCTGCATCCGCGAGGGGTTATCGGGCAACGGGCCCAGCACCGCGAAGTCCATGGCCGCGTCCTCCAGGGGATAAGGGATGTGCTGCGCGGCTTCCAGTTCGACCTGCAGCTCCAGTTCAGCACCGGACAGGCCTGCCGGCACCTCGATCAACTTGTCGATCAACGCCTCGCCAGGCAGGGCCACCGCTACCGCCTTGAGTCGGCTGCCACTGTGGCGCCAGGCCCGTGAAAGCACAGCGGCCAGGGCCTCGGAGTCGGGCTGCTCACGCCCCACTGCCCGTGGCTCACAGGCATAGGCTTCGACCTGATGGGCCCGGCCCTGGCGACTCAATGCCAGAAGCCTGACCGAAGTCGCAGCGATATCGATCCCCAGCAGGGAACCAGGCTTTTTGCCGAAGAGTCCAAGCACGACCAATTCCCTATGAGTATCCGTAACTTACGGAATCCTTGAGCTGCGTGGCGCGACCCTGCCGCGCCTTGACAGACGGGCAAATGACGCTCTCGATGGAAAATGCTTATAATGCGCAGCGTTTTTTCCGCCTTTACCTGCCGCGCGGGTCGGTCCCTATGACCGTGAATGCCCTGGCGCCTAATTCATTCCTTTCTCTGGAAATCCAAAAGCCTTGATTCGTCTGCTGAAGTTTTTCGGGTGGTCCATTGTCGCGGTGTTCTGTGGGCTGCTCCTCGCCCTCTCCGGTGCGTATCTCTATCTTAGTCCCGGCCTGCCTTCGGTTGAGGCGCTGAGAAGTATCCAGTTGCAGATTCCCCTGCGGGTGTACAGCAGCGACGGCAAGTTGATCGCAGAATTTGGCGAAATGCGCCGTACGCCCATACGTTTCGCCGAAATTCCACCCAACTTCATCAATGCGTTACTAAGTGCTGAAGACGACAACTTCGCTAACCATTACGGGGTTGACCCCAGCAGCCTGATGCGCGCCGCAAGCCAGTTGGTCAAGAGCGGTCACATTCAGTCCGGCGGCAGCACCATCACCATGCAGGTGGCGAAGAACTTCTTCCTCTCCAGCGAGCGCAGCTTCTCGCGCAAGACCACCGAAATCCTTCTGGCCCTGCAGATCGAACGGCAGTTGACCAAGGACGAGATCCTCGAGCTGTACGTCAACAAGATCTACCTGGGCAACCGCGCCTACGGTATCGAGGCGGCGGCCCAGGTGTACTACGGCAAGTCCATCCGTGATGTGAGCCTGGCGCAGATGGCGATGATCGCCGGCCTGCCCAAGGCGCCTTCGCGCTTCAACCCGCTGGCCAACCCGGCGCGCAGCAAGGAACGTCGCGACTGGATCCTGGGGCGCATGTACAAACTGGGCAAGATCAGCGAAGCGGACTACACCGCAGCGATCAACGAGCCGCTGAATGCCAGCTATCACGTGCCGACCCCGGAAGTGAGCGCACCCTATATTGCCGAAATGGCCCGCGCCGAAATGGTCGGCCGCTATGGCAGCGACGCCTACACCGAGGGCTTCCGGGTCACCACCACGGTGCCCAGCGACCTCCAGGAAATGGCCAATACCGCAGTCCACGAAGGCCTGATGACCTACGACCAGCGTCACGGCTATCGTGGTCCTGAATCTCGCCTGGCAGGCAAGACCCGCGCCGCCTGGGCCAGTGAGCTGACCAAGCAGCGCACCATCAGCGGCCTGGAACCGGCGATCGTCACCCAGGTCGAGAAGAACGGGGTACAGGTGCTGACCCGCAATGGCGACGAGCACGTGGCCTGGGACAGCATGAAATGGGCCCGGCCTTTCCTCAACACCAACAGCATGGGCGCCGCTCCACGCCAGCCGGCGGACGTGGCCCAGGTCGGCGACCTGATTCGCGTGCAGCGCCAGGCGGACAATTCGCTCAAATTCAGCCAGATCCCACAGGCCCAGGGCGCCCTGGTGACCCTGGACCCGCAGAACGGTGCAATCCGCGCCCTGGTGGGTGGCTTCGCCTTCGAGCAGAGCAACTACAACCGCGCCATGCAGGCCAAGCGCCAGCCCGGCTCGAGCTTCAAGCCCTTCGTCTATAGCGCCGCGCTGGACAACGGCTACACCGCAGCCAGCCTGGTGAACGACGCACCGATAGTGTTTGTCGACGAGTACCTGGATAAGGTCTGGCGTCCGAAGAACGACACCAACACCTTCCTCGGCCCGATCCGCATGCGTGAGGCGCTGTACAAGTCGCGCAACCTGGTGTCGATCCGCCTGCTGCAGAGCATGGGTGTGGACCGCACCATCGACTACATCAGCAAGTTCGGCTTCAACAAGCAGGACCTGCCGCGCAACCTGTCCCTGGCTCTGGGCACCGCGACCCTGACCCCCATGGAAATCGCCACCGGCTGGAGCACCTTCGCCAACGGCGGCTACAAGATCACGCCGTACATCATCGACAAGATCGAAAGCCGCAACGGCGAGACCCTGTTCACCGCCAATCCCCCCAGCGCGCCCACCGGCGACACCGCCAGCAGCGGCATCGCCGCTCCGGAGCCGGGCTTCACGGTCAATAGCGTGGCGGGCGAGGCTGCAACCCAGGCGCCGGTGCAGGCCCCGGTGATCGCCGAGCGAATTATCGACGGACGTACCACCTACATCCTCAACAGCATGCTCGAGGACGTGATCAAGCTAGGCACCGGCCGCCGCGCCCTGGCCCTGGGTCGTCCGGACCTGGCCGGCAAGACCGGCACCACCAACGAATCCAAGGATGCCTGGTTCTCCGGCTACAACGCCGACTACGTGACCACCGTATGGACCGGATTCGACCAGCCAGAAAGCCTGGGTCGCCGCGAATACGGCGGCACCGTGGCCCTGCCGATCTGGATGAACTTCATGGGCGCCGCCCTCAAGGGCCGGCCGCCGCACACCCAACCGGAGCCAGAAGGCATTCTCAGCCTGCGGGTCGACCCGGTCAGCGGCCGCGCCGCCACTCCGGGCACGCCCAATGCCTACTTCGAACTGTTCAAGAGCGAGGACACCCCGCCCTCGGTCAACGAACTGGGCAACGGCGTAGCCCCGGGCAGCCCACTGCCGGCGGACGAAGCAGCACCGATCGACCTCTTCTAAGAGAACGGCAGCACAAGCTGCCAGCTACAAGCGGCAAGAAAGAGCGACACCTCCTTCTCTTGCCGCTTGTAGCTTGAAACTCCCCCATAAAAAAACCCGGCTCGATGGCCGGGTTTTTTATGGGGCTTCGCTTAACCGTTGAACACGTCGTTCACGCTTTTCAGCGGGTAGTTCTTCGGATACGGCAGGGTTGCCACGCCGGTCTCGATGGCAGCCTTGGCCACGGCATCGGAGATCACGGTGATCAGGCGGGCATCCATTGGTTTCGGAATGATGTACTCACGGCCGAACTCCAGGGAGATACCACCGTAGGCGTCGCACACTTCCTGAGGCACCGGCAGCTTGGCCAGTTCACGCAGGGCGTTGGCCGCGGCAATCTTCATTTCCTCGTTGATGCGCTTGGCGCGAACGTCCAGGGCACCACGGAAGATGAACGGGAAGCCCAGTACGTTGTTCACCTGGTTCGGGTAGTCCGAACGGCCGGTAGCCATGATCACGTCATTGCGGGTGGCGTGAGCCAGTTCCGGAGCGATTTCCGGATCGGGGTTGGAGCAGGCGAACACGATCGGGTTCGGCGCCATGGACTTCAGGCCTTCAGCGCTCAGCAGGTTCGGGCCGGACAGGCCAACGAACACGTCGGCGCCGTGCAGGGCGTCGGCCAAGGTGCGCTTGTCGGTAGCGTGGGCGAACACCGCCTTGTACTGGTTCAGGTCGTCACGGCCGGAATGGATCACACCGGTACGGTCGACCATGAAGATGTTCTCGATCTGCGCACCCATGCTCACCAGCAGCTTCATGCAGGAGATGGCGGCAGCACCGGCGCCGAGGCAGACGATCTTGGCGTCGGCCAGGGTTTTGCCAGCGATTTCCAGGGCGTTGATCATGCCAGCGGCGGTCACGATCGCGGTGCCGTGCTGGTCATCGTGGAACACCGGGATATCGCATTGCTCGATCAGCGCGCGCTCGATCTCGAAGCACTCGGGTGCCTTGATGTCTTCCAGGTTGATGCCACCGAAGGTGATGGAAATGCGCTTGACGGTGTCGATGAAGGCCTGCGGGCTTTCGGAGTCGACTTCGATGTCGAACACATCGATGCCGGCGAAACGCTTGAACAGAACGCCCTTGCCTTCCATCACCGGTTTGGAGGCCAGTGGGCCGAGGTTGCCCAGGCCGAGAATTGCGGTGCCATCGGAAATGACGGCAACCAGGTTGCCTTTGCCGGTGTACTTGTAGGCCAGTTCCGGATCGCGAGCGATCTCGCGTACCGGTTCGGCTACGCCGGGGCTGTAGGCCAGCGCCAGATCACGAGCGGTAGCAGTGGCCTTGGTGAGCTCGACACTCAGCTTTCCTGGACGAGGATTGGCGTGATATTCGAGAGCGGCAGTTTTCAAATCAGACATGTGGGCATTCCGCTTTTTGCTGTTGGACAGACGGACCGCCGAGGATACTCGTCTCGCATAGTCCCCACAAGACTGGCCAGTCACCCCTGTCAAGGCCCCTAGCCTACGACTTTGGGCCAAGAGCCGCGGTGCACAAGGCTTTCAACTGTTCACAATATTCATTAAAAATGTCTACAATTTTTCTTTATCAGAGGAATCTGAGCATGGACGAGTCTTTTACTGACAATATCCAGCGAATATCACCAGCCTTGCTCCAGGCCTGAGGCGCAGCTTCTCTCACCCAGCCACGCACCTCTATCCGCCGACCGGCCAGGCCCTCCAGCGACCGCCGATCGAAGCGCTTCAGGACATTGGGTGCAATATGCAATACAAGCCGGCCCGGCAGTGTCAGCCAAATGCCCTCGCGATTGCGCCGAACCTTGCGTACAGAGCCTTCCAGCAGGGCAAAACCCGAGCGGCGGATCTGCTCCGCTTTCAGTACAGGTGAACGCCGCCAAAGCCCCAGCCTGGCGCGGCGCGCGTGGTTTTCCGCAGCCTGCTGGCAGGCCACCAGGGCGACATTCGGCAGCAGCGCAATCTGCACAGCCAGGCCCTCGGCCAGCAACTGCGCCTCGAGGTTGCGACCATTGCGGTCATAGACATGGGCCAGGGTCCGCCCGTAGCGGTCGTGACGTTCTCGTCCAGGCAGCAGGCCGACCCGGCCACCGCTGCGTGCCACCAGTCGCTGCAAGCGTTGCCGTGCAGCCTTGGCCAAGGGTTCGGCCGCGCGCCCCTTGCCGGCCAGTTCCGGCGCATTGAGGCCCAGCATGCGCACCCGGCGACCGTCGCTCAGATGCAAGGTGTCGCCATCCACCACCCGCTGCACAGTGGCAGGCACCAGCCCCTTGGGCGCTGGGCAAAATGCCTGGGCTGCTGTCAGCCAAATCGCGGACACAAAAAAGGCGCCCACATGGGGCGCCTTTTTCATCAGCGAGGAAAGTCGGTATCGGCTTTCCAGAGCGATCAGCCTCAGGCCTTCTTCGCAGCGCCGAAAGCACCGAAGCGCGACTTGAACTTGTCGACACGACCGCCAACGTCCAGAGTCTTCTGCTTACCGGTGTAGAACGGGTGGCACTCGTTGCACACGTCCAGGCTCAGAGGCTTGGCCAGGGTGGAGCGAGTTTGAATCACGTTGCCGCAGCTGCAGGTAGCGGTAACGGCTTCGTATACTGGATGGATATCGGCTTTCATGGTGCATTCCTCAGGCTAGCGTGCCGCCACCCAACACTATTGTTGAATACCGCACGAATTAGGGCGCGAATTCTACCAGACCGCGGCAATCACGCAAGAGATCCCGACCACCCTCCATCAGAAAAAGCCGACATGGCCTTGACAGCCCCCAACTTGCTGTACCAGCAGTCTTGACCGTTGCACATCAGCCCCCCAAGGCCGGCGTAACACCGCACATGCTGGTGCAGGACACTCCACCGCTCGTCTGTTAGGCTCCGGGCCTGTTCACCGACCGTCCAACGAGATCCTCCCGCGTGCCCAACGCCATCTTGCGCCTCGCCCTGCCTTCGCCCCTGCGCCGCCTGTTCGACTATCGTGCGCCGGCCGGCGTACCGCGCACCCAGCTGCATCCGGGCATGCGGCTGCGGGTGCCGTTCGGCCGTCGGGAAATGATCGGCATCCTGGTGGAAGTCACCGATCACAGCGAAGTCCCGGTGGAAAAGCTCAAGCCGGCACTGGCCCTGCTGGACCCCACGCCACCGCTGCCGGAGGCTCTGTTCAAGCTGTGCCTGTGGACCTCCCAGTATTACCAGCACAGCCTGGGCGACACCTTCAGCTGGGCCCTGCCGGTGCTGCTGCGCCAGGGCGAACCGGCCGAGGTTCGCCAGGAACGCTTCTGGTCGATCGCCCCCGGCGCCCGCCTCGACGACCCGCGCATCGCCCGTGCGCCACGCCAGCGCGAGGCCCTGGCAACCCTGGCCCAGCACCCCCACGGCGTGCCCCATCCGCTGCTGAGCAAGCTGATGCTGAGCAAGGACAGCCTGGACTTGCTGCTGGCCAAGGACCTGGTGCAGATCGAGGTGCGCAAGCATGCGCCCGGCGCACGCCACGAACACTGGCTGGCGCAGCCGGAGCTGCCGCTCAACGACGAGCAGCGCGCGGCCCATGAAGCCATTCGCGCCGGGTTCGACAGCTATCACGCGTTTCTCCTGGCCGGCGTCACCGGCAGCGGCAAGACCGAGGTCTACCTGCAACTGATCCGCGAAACCCTGGAAGCCGGCAAGCAGGCCCTGGTGCTGATTCCCGAGATCAACCTGGGCCCGCAGACCCTGGCGCGCTTCGAGCAGCGCTTCAATGCGCGCATCGCCCTGCTGCACTCGGCGGTCAACGATCGCGAGCGGCTGGACGCCTGGCTCGCAGCCCGGGATGGCGAGGCCGATATCATCATCGGCACCCGCTCGGCGCTGTTCACCCCCATGAAAAACCCCGGGCTGATCATCATCGACGAGGAGCACGACGGCTCCTATAAGCAGCAGGAAGGCCTGCGCTACCACGCCCGCGACCTGGCCCTGGTGCGCGCACGCCAGGAGAACATCCCGATTGTCCTGGGCTCGGCCACGCCGTCCCTGGAAAGCCTGCACAACGCCTACACCGGCCGCTATGGCCTGCTGCGCCTGAACCAGCGTGCCGGCGGCGCCAAGCAACCGCGTTTCCTGCGCCTGGACGTGAAGAGCCGGCCCCTGGACAGCGGTATTTCCGGCCCCATGCAGCAAGCCATCGGCCAGACCCTGGCCGCCGGGCAACAGGTGCTGGTGTTTCTCAACCGCCGCGGTTTCGCCCCGACCCTGCTGTGCCACGACTGCGGCTGGATGTCCGAATGCCAGCGCTGCGACGCACGCATGACCGTACACCAGCGCTCCGGCGAGCTGCGCTGCCACCACTGCGGCTATGTGGAGCGCGTGCCGCGCCATTGTCCGCAATGCGGCAAGGTCGACCTACGCCCCGTGGGTGCCGGCACCGAACGGGCGGAGGAGCGGCTGGGCATTCTGTTCCCCGACTACCCAGTGTTGCGGGTGGACCGCGACAGCACCTCGCGCAAGGACGCGATGAACCAGCTGTTCGCCACCATCCAGAAAGGCCAACCGTGCATCCTGGTGGGCACCCAGATGCTGGCCAAGGGGCATCACTTTCCCCGGGTGACCCTGGTGTCGATCCTCGACGCCGACGGTGGCCTGTTTTCCGGGGACTTCCGCGCCAGCGAGCGCATGGCCCAGTTGATCGTCCAGGTGGCCGGCCGCGCCGGGCGGGCTGAAGAACCGGGCAAGGTGATCATCCAGACCCACCTCGCCGACCACCCCTTGCTGGTGCAACTCACCGATCAGGGCTACTTCGCCTTCGCCGAACAGGCCCTGAGCGAGCGTCGCGCCGCCGGCCTGCCGCCCTTCGCCCACCTGGCCCTGCTGCGGGCCGAGGCGCACAAGCCGGGCCAGGCCGAGGCCTTCCTCGATGAAGCCTGCAGTGAAGCCGAGCGCTTGCTGGCGGAACAGAATCTGGGGGGCATCGAATTGCTGGGGCCGGTGCCAGCGCCCATGGAAAGGCGTGCCGGACGCTATCGCGCGCAGCTATTGTTGCAGGCCAATGCCAGGGCGCCGCTGCATCGGCTGCTCAGCAGCTGGTTGCTGGTGCTGGAGCAGATGCCCAGCGGGCGCCAGGTGCGCTGGTCGCTGGATGTGGATCCGGTGGATCTCTACTAAGCCGTAAGCGGCAAGCTCCAAGCGGCAACAGTAGGTAGGGTCGGCCTGTGCTGCTTTACTGACGGCTTGCAGCTTGCCACTCGCACCCTCAATGGTTGGCAAGCCCGTTCCAGCAACGGATAATGCCCAGTTTTTCCACCTGCGCATCAAAGCGCCGCCGCGCCAGCGGTCGAAAGAGAAGATCATGAAAGACAGCATTCGCCAGCTCATCCAGCAAGCCATCACCCAACTCGTCACCGAAGGTGTGTTGCCAGAAGGCTTGACGCCGGCGATCCAGGTGGAGAACACCCGCGACAAGACCCACGGCGACTTCGCCAGCAATATCGCCATGATGCTGGCCAAGCCGGCCGGCATGAAGCCCCGCGACCTGGCGGAGAAGATCATCGCCGCGCTGCCGGCCGACGAAAACCTGAGCAAGGCGGAAATCGCCGGCCCGGGCTTTATCAACTTCTTCCAGAACACCCAGGCCCTGGCCGCGCGCCTGGATGCCGCCCTGGCGGACGAGCACCTGGGCGTGCGCAAGGCCGGCCCGGCGCAACGCACGGTGATCGACATGTCGGCACCGAACCTGGCCAAGGAAATGCACGTCGGCCACCTGCGCTCCACCATCATCGGTGACGGCGTGGCACGGGTCCTGGAATTCCTCGGCGACACGGTGATTCGCCAGAACCACGTCGGCGACTGGGGCACCCAGTTCGGCATGCTGATGGCCTACCTGGAAGAGAACCCGATCACCAGCGACGAGCTGTCGGACCTGGAAAACTTCTACCGCGCCGCCAAGCAGCGCTTCGACGAGTCCAGCGAGTTCGCCGACCGCGCCCGCGGCCTGGTGGTCAAGCTGCAGGCCGGCGACCCTGAATGCCTGGCCCTGTGGACCCGCTTCAAGGACATCTCCCTGTCCCACTGCCAGAAGATCTACGAGCTGCTCAACGTCAAGCTGAGCATGGCCGACGTGATGGGCGAGAGCGCCTACAACGATGACCTGATCAATGTGGTCAACGACCTCAAGGCCCAGGGCATGCTGGTGGAAAGCAACGGCGCCCAGTGCGTGTTCCTCGACGAGTTCAAGAACGCCGAGGGCGAGCCACTGCCGGTGATCATCGTCAAGGCCGACGGCGGCTACCTGTACGCCACCACCGACCTGGCCGCCGTGCGCTACCGCAGCGGCCAGCTCAAGGCCGACCGCGCCCTGTACTTCGTCGACCAGCGTCAGGCCCTGCACTTCCAGCAGGTGTTCGCCGTGGCGCGCAAGGCCGGTTTCGTGACCCATCCGATGGAGATGGAGCACATGGGCTTCGGCACCATGAACGGCGCCGACGGCCGTCCGTTCAAGACCCGCGACGGCGGCACCGTGAAGCTGATCGACCTGCTGACCGAGGCCGAGGAGCGCGCCTACGCCCTGGTGAAGGAGAAGAACCCGCAACTGCCGGAAGCCGACCTGCGCCGCATCGCCAAGGTGGTGGGCATCGACTCGGTGAAATACGCCGACCTGTCCAAGCACCGCGCCAGCGACTACAGCTTCAACTTCGACCTGATGCTCAACTTCGAAGGCAATACCGCGCCTTACCTGCTGTACGCCTACACCCGCGCCGCGGGTGTATTCCGCAAGCTGGGCAAGGGTTTCGCCGAAGTCGGCGGGCAGATCGAGCTGCACGCCGCCCACGAACTGGAGCTGGCGGCCAAGCTGGCGCAGTTTGGCGAGATTCTCAATAACGTCGCCGACAAGGGCACCCCGCATATCCTCTGCACCTACCTGTACGATGTGGCCGGGCTGTTCTCCAGCTTCTACGAGAATTGCCCGATCCTCGCCGCCGAGACGCCAACGCAGATGCACAGCCGCCTGCGCCTTACCGAGCTGACTCGCCGCACCCTCAAGCAAGGTCTGGAACTGCTGGGCCTCAAAGTCCTGGAGCAAATGTAAGTTGGCTGCCAAGAAAAAACCCGCACCCAAGCGTGGCGCCAGCCGCTACCAGGCCCCGGCCAAGAAGCCGATCCCGGGCTGGTTGTGGCTGGCCATCGGCCTGACCATCGGCGCCTTCATCGTGTTCCTGATGAAGCTCGAACCGGGCAAGGGCGGCGACAGCGTCAAGCGCGAGAAGGTCGAGCAGCAGAAAGCCAGCAAGATCGCCGAGGCCAACAAGACCCCGCCGAGCCCGCAGCAACCGGTGAAGCCCAAATACGACTTCTACACCCTGCTGCCGGAATCGGAAGTCATAGTGCCGCCCGAGGCGGTGCCGGAGAAAACCCTGCCGACCCCGCAAGTGCCGACCGTGCCGACCACCCCGGTCACCCCGGCGGAAGCGGCGAAGATCGACACCGCGCGGGCCCAGGCGGCGCTGGCGGGCATCACCCCACCACCGGCGCCGCCGGTGGCCAAGGCTGCGCCGGTGACCAAGTTCTTCCTCCAGGCCGGCTCGTTCCGCAAGGAAGCCGATGCCGACAAGGTGCGGGCGCAGATCATCCTGCTGGGCCAGTCGGTGTCGGTGGAGTCCGGCACGGTCAAGGACGAAACCTGGTACCGGGTACTGGTCGGCCCGTTCAGCAACCGCGAACAGCTCACCGTGGCGCAGAAACAGCTGTCCGGCGCCGGCTTCAGCAACCTGCTGTTACAACAGCGCCAGAGCCGCTAGCCCCAAGCGCCGCTAGCCCGCTCCTGCACAACGCCCCGCAGGAGCGGGCTTGCCCGCGAAGCACCTGGCCAGCCGGCAACTGCCGCTGGTCCCCCGATACGCCCCCCAGTTGAAAAACCCTCAGCCACCCCCATATGAGTTTCCATCAGGGCACTTTCGCCCCGCAGTGTGGAGACTCCCCCCTTGACCACCATCGTTTCAGTCCGCCGCCACGGCAAAGTCGTCATGGGCGGCGACGGCCAGGTTTCCCTCGGCAATACCGTGATGAAAGGCAACGCGAAAAAAGTCCGCCGCCTGTATCACGGCCAGGTCATCGCCGGCTTTGCCGGAGCCACTGCCGATGCCTTCACCCTTTTCGAACGCTTCGAAGGCCAACTGGAAAAACACCAGGGGCACCTGATTCGCGCAGCCGTCGAGCTGGCCAAGGAATGGCGTACCGACCGCTCCCTGAGCCGCCTGGAAGCCATGCTCGCCGTGGCCAACAAGGACGCCTCCCTGATCATCACCGGCAACGGCGATGTGGTTGAGCCCGAAGACGGCCTGATCGCCATGGGTTCCGGTGGCGCCTACGCCCAGGCCGCAGCCAGCGCCCTGCTGAAGAAGACCGACCTGTCGGCCCGGGACATCGTCGAGACCGCCTTGGGCATCGCCGCCGATATCTGTGTATTCACCAACCACACTCAAACCATCGAGGAGCAGGATCTCGCGGAATAAGCCCGTTTCGGCCTTTATTCCTGCTTGAGGACCGCCAATTACTATGTCCATGACACCCCGCGAAATCGTCCACGAACTCAATCGCCATATCATCGGCCAGGACGATGCCAAGCGCGCCGTCGCCATTGCCCTGCGCAACCGCTGGCGGCGCATGCAGCTGCCGGCCGAGCTGCGCGTTGAAGTGACCCCCAAGAACATCCTGATGATCGGCCCGACCGGCGTCGGCAAGACCGAAATCGCCCGGCGCCTGGCCAAGCTGGCCAATGCACCGTTCATCAAGGTCGAGGCCACCAAGTTCACCGAGGTCGGCTATGTCGGCCGCGATGTCGAATCGATCATCCGTGACCTGGCCGATGCCGCGATCAAGATGTTCCGCGAACAGGAAATGATCCGGGTTCGCCACCGCGCCGAAGACGCCGCTGAGGAACGCATCCTCGACGCCCTGCTGCCTCCGGCCCGCATGGGCTTCAGCAACGAGGAAGCGGCCCCGGCCCAGGACTCCAATACCCGCCAGCTGTTCCGCAAGCGCCTGCGCGAAGGCCAGCTGGACGACAAGGAAATCGAGATCGAAGTGGCGGAAGCCACCGGCGTCGATATTTCCGCGCCACCGGGCATGGAAGAGATGACCAACCAGTTGCAGAACCTGTTCGCCAACATGGGCAAGGGCAAGCGCAAGAGTCGCAAGCTCAAGGTCAAGGAAGCGCTGAAGCTGGTGCGCGATGAAGAGGCCAGCCGCCTGGTCAACGACGAGGAACTCAAGGCCAAGGCCCTGGAAGCGGTCGAGCAGCACGGCATCGTGTTCATCGACGAAATCGACAAGGTGGCCAAGCGCGGCAACGCCGGTGGCGTCGATGTGTCCCGCGAAGGCGTGCAGCGCGACCTGCTGCCGCTGATCGAAGGCTGCACCGTCAACACCAAGCTGGGCATGGTCAAGACCGACCACATCCTGTTCATCGCCTCCGGGGCCTTCCACCTGAGCAAGCCCAGCGACCTGGTGCCTGAGCTGCAAGGCCGCCTGCCGATCCGCGTGGAACTCAAGGCGCTGTCGCCGGAAGACTTCGAGCGCATCCTCAGCGAGCCGCATGCTTCACTGACCGAGCAGTACCGCGAGCTGCTGAAGACCGAAGGCCTGAACATCGAGTTCCTGGCAGACGGCATCAAGCGCCTGGCGGAAATTGCCTGGCAGGTCAACGAGAAGACCGAGAACATCGGTGCTCGTCGCCTGCATACCCTGCTCGAGCGCCTGCTGGAAGAGGTGTCGTTCAGCGCCGGCGATCTGGCCAGCGCCCACAGCGAGGAGCCGATCCGCATCGACGCCGCCTACGTCAACAGCCACCTGGGCGAGCTGGCGCAGAACGAAGACCTTTCCCGCTATATCCTCTAAGCGGCAAGCTGCAAGCTGCAAGCGACAGGCAGATTCGTGTCGCTTGCAGCGCGGCAACCCACTGATTTCTTGCGATGGCTTGAATATCACTTCTTGTAGCTTGAAGCTTGCAGCTTGACGCTAAAGAGATTCGAACCATGACCCGCCTGCCCACCGCCATCAACCTGCACAAAGCCTCGAAGACTCTGACCCTGACCTACGGGACGGACGAGGTCTATCACCTGCCTGCGGAATTTCTGCGGGTGCACTCGCCCTCCGCCGAGGTCCAGGGCCACGGCAAACCCATCCTGCAATTCGGCAAGCTCGGCATCGGCCTGAGCAAGATCGAAGCCGCCGGCCAGTACGCACTAAAACTGACCTTCGACGACGGCCATGACAGCGGACTGTTCACCTGGGACTACCTGTACCAGTTGGCGCTGCGCCAGGACGATCTGTGGAACGACTATCTGGCGGAACTCCAGGCTGCCGGCAAATCCCGTGATCCGGACGAGTCGATCGTCAAGCTGATGCTCTAGCTCAAGCGTCCGGCTGTTTAGAGGGCATTTTCTAATTTCATCTGTTTGAATGCGGGACTGTGTGGCCAATGAATGGCCCGCTTGCGGAAAAAATAAAACTCGGGTAACCAATGGAGCTGGCAAGTTCCCTGCATTTCCCACGGTGCGGAATTATCGGTCACCCGAGCAGTAGTACCTGGCGTCATGCTGTGTAACTGCACAGCTGGTCCGGTACTCGTCTCAGGACAATGGAGCGTCGTAGATGAGTAACAAGAACAACGATGACCTGAAACGCCAAGCCTCGGAAAACACCCTGGGGCTCAATCCAGTCATCGGCTTGCGTAGAAAGGATCTGCTTACCTCTGCCCGAATGGTGCTTGCCCAGGCCATCAAACAACCCGTTCACAGCGTCAAGCACGTCGCGCATTTCGGCCTGGAGCTGAAGAACGTGATGTTTGGCAAATCGGCCCTGCAACCGGAAAGCGATGACCGTCGCTTCAGCGATCCGGCCTGGAGCCAGAACCCCCTCTACCGACGTTATCTGCAAACCTACCTGGCGTGGCGCAAGGAACTCCACGACTGGATCGGCGCCAGCAACCTGTCGGAACAGGACATCAGCCGCGGGCACTTCGTGATCAACCTGATGACCGAGGCCATGGCCCCGACCAACACCGCGGCCAACCCCGCGGCGGTCAAGCGCTTCTTCGAAACCGGCGGCAAGAGCCTGCTCGATGGCCTGTCCCACCTGGCCAAGGACCTGGTGCACAACGGCGGCATGCCCAGCCAGGTCAATATGGACGCCTTCGAAGTGGGCAAGAACCTGGGCACCAGCGAAGGCGCGGTGGTGTTTCGCAACGATGTGCTGGAACTGATCCAGTACCGGCCGATCACCGAGCAGGTGCATGAGCGCCCGCTGCTGGTGGTGCCGCCACAGATCAACAAGTTCTACGTTTTCGACCTCAGCCCGGACAAGAGCCTGGCGCGCTTCTGCCTGCGCAATAACGTGCAGACCTTTATCGTCAGCTGGCGCAACCCCACCAAGGCCCAGCGCGAGTGGGGCCTGTCGACCTATATAGAGGCGCTCAAGGAAGCGGTCGACGTGGTCTGTGCCATCACCGGCAGCTCGGATGTGAACATGCTCGGCGCCTGCTCCGGCGGCATCACCTGCACCGCGCTGCTGGGCCACTATGCCGCCCTGGGGCAGCAGAAGGTCAACGCCCTGACCCTGCTGGTCAGCGTCCTGGACACTACGATGGATACCCAGGTGGCGCTGTTCGTCGACGAACAGACCCTGGAGGCGGCCAAGCGCCACTCCTATCAGTCCGGGGTGCTCGAGGGCCGCGACATGGCCAAGGTCTTTGCCTGGATGCGTCCCAACGACCTGATCTGGAACTACTGGGTCAACAACTACCTGCTGGGCAACGAACCTCCGGTGTTCGACATCCTGTTCTGGAACAACGACACCACTCGCCTGCCGGCGGCGTTCCATGGCGACCTGATCGAAATGTTCAAGAACAACCCACTGACCCGGCCCAATGCACTGGAAGTGTGCGGCACGCCGATCGACCTGAAACAGGTCACCGCCGACATCTTCTCCCTGGCCGGTACCAACGACCACATCACCCCATGGAAGTCTTGCTACAAGTCGGCGCAACTGTTCGGCGGCCATGTGGATTTCGTGCTCTCCAGCAGCGGTCATATCCAGAGCATCCTCAATCCACCGGGCAACCCCAAGGCGCGCTACATGACCAGCAGCGAAATGCCCAGCTGCCCTGATCAGTGGCAGGAAAACTCGGTCAAGCACACCGACTCCTGGTGGCTGCATTGGCAGGCCTGGCAGGCGCAACGCTCGGGCGAGCTGAAGCCGGCGCCGGAGGTGCTGGGCAACAAGAAGTACGCGGCCGCCGAGGCCTCGCCGGGGACCTACGTTCACGAACGTTGAATCCAGGCATTGAACGGTGCGGCACCGGGAAGTGCCGCCAAGCCCTATTCTTGGTACGAGGCCTGGCCTCAGGAAATACGGAGGGCGCCCGGGAAGGCACCTCCAATGGTTCAATTCACAGGGCTAAGGCATGCCACACTCTTTCATCTTTCGTACCGTCGACCTGGATGGCCAGACCATCCGCACCGCGGTACGCCCCGGCAAGCCGCACTTGACGCCGCTGCTGATCTTCAATGGCATCGGCGCCAACCTGGAGCTGGTGTTCCCTTTTGTCCAGGCCCTGGACCCGGACCTTGAAGTCATCGCCTTCGACGTACCCGGTGTCGGGGGTTCCTCGACGCCGTCCCACCCTTACAGGTTTCCCGGCCTGGCCAAGTTGACCGCACGCATGCTCGATTACCTGGACTATGGCCAGGTCAACGCTGTGGGGGTTTCCTGGGGCGGCGCCCTGGCCCAGCAATTCGCCTACGACTACCCCGAGCGCTGCAAGAAACTGGTGCTGGCGGCCACCGCCGCCGGTGCCTTCATGGTGCCCGGCAAACCCAAGGTGCTGTGGATGATGGCCAGCCCACGGCGCTATGTGCAGCCCTCCCACGTGATCCGCATCGCCCCGCTGATCTATGGCGGCTCGTTCCGCCGCGACCCGAACCTGGCGGCCGAACATGCGGCCAAGGTGCGCTCGGCCGGCAAGCTGGGCTACTACTGGCAACTGTTCGCGGGCCTGGGCTGGACCAGCATCCACTGGCTGCACAAGATCCATCAGCCAACCCTGGTGCTGGCCGGTGACGATGACCCGCTGATTCCGCTGATCAACATGCGCATGCTGGCCTGGCGAATTCCCAATGCCCAGCTGCACATCATCGACGACGGCCACCTGTTCCTGATCACTCGCGCCGAGGCCGTGGCGCCGATCATCATGAAGTTCCTCCAGGAGGAGCGGCAGAGGGCGGTGATGCATCCGCATCCCGAACCTGTGCGTCCGCGTCCCGTGAAGTAAAAGATAACTGTCGACAGGATCGTCGCGCGCAAGAAGGGCCAGGACCGACTATGTTGTCTGTCTTGGATCGGTCTGCTTGTTAGTGTTTTGACGAAGGAGTGTTGACTCATGCAAGACAAACCTGCGCAGGGCGCGCTGCCCTCTCCGGCGACTTACATCACCGCCCAAAGTGCAATCACCGGGCTGCGCGGTCGCGACCTGCTCTCCACATTGCGCAGCATTGCGGCCTACAGCCTGCGCAACCCGGTGCACAGCGCCCGTCACACCCTGGCCCTGGGCGGGCAGTTGGGACGGGTGCTGCTGGGCGAGACGCTGCATAAGCCCAACCCCAAGGATGGCCGTTTCGCCGACCCGACCTGGAGCCTCAACCCCTTCTACAAGCGGGGCCTGCAAGCCTACCTGAGCTGGCAGAAACAGGTCCGTCACTGGATCGACGACAGTGGCATGAGCGAAGACGATCGGGCCCGGGCGCACTTCGCCTTCTCGCTGCTCAACGATGCCGTGGCCCCGTCCAACACCCTGCTCAACCCCCTGGCACTGAAGGAGATTTTCAACACCGGGGGCAACAGCGTGGTCCGCGGTATCGGCAACCTGTTCAATGACCTGTTGCACAACAATGGACTGCCCAGCCAGGTGACCAAGCACGCTTTCGAGGTGGGCAGGAACCTGGCCGCGACGCCGGGCTCGGTGGTGTTTCGCAATGAACTGCTGGAGCTGATCCAGTACAGCCCCATGAGCGAAAAACAGTACGCCAAGCCACTGCTGATCGTGCCGCCGCAAATCAACAAGTACTACATTTTCGACCTCAGCCCGGCCAACAGCTTCGTCCAGTACGCCCTGAAGAATGGCCTGCAGGTGTTCATGATCAGCTGGCGTAACCCGGATGTGCGCCATCGCGAGTGGGGCCTATCGAGCTATGTCGAAGCGGCCGAGGAAGCGCTGAACGCCACCCGTTCCATCAGCGGCAGCCGTGAGGTCAACCTGGTGGGCGCCTGTGCCGGAGGGCTGACCATCGCTGCCCTGCAGGGCCATCTGCAAGCCAAGCGGCAGTTGCGTCGGGTGGCCAGTGCCACCTACCTGGTCAGCATGCTGGATAGCCAGCTGGACAGCCCGGCCACCCTGTTCGCCGACGAGAAGACCCTGGAAGCCGCCAAGCGCCGCTCCTACCAGCAAGGTGTGCTGGAGGGTCGCGACATGGCCAAGGTGTTCGCCTGGATGCGCCCCAACGACCTGATCTGGAACTACTGGGTCAACAACTACCTGCTGGGCAAGCAGCCACCGGTGTTCGACATCCTCTACTGGAACAACGACTGCACCCGCCTGCCCGCCGCCCTGCATGGCGACCTGCTGGATTTCTTTAAGCACAACCCGCTGAGCCACGAGGGCGGCCTGGAGGTTTGCGGCACGCCGATCGACCTGCAGAAAGTCACGGTGGACAGCTTCAGCGTCGCCGGTATCAACGACCACATCACCCCCTGGGACGCGGTGTATCGCTCAACCCTGCTGCTGGGCGGCGAGCGGCGCTTCGTGCTGTCCAACAGCGGCCATATCCAGAGCATCCTCAACCCGCCGAGCAACCCCAAGGCCAACTACGTGGAGAACCCCAAGCTCAGCAGCGACCCCCGGGCCTGGTACTACGATGCCCGGCATGTCGACGGCAGCTGGTGGAGCCAGTGGCTGACCTGGGTCCAGGAACGCTCCGGCGCCCAGCGCGAAAGCCTGGCCACCCTCGGCAACCAGAATTACCCACCGATGGAGGCCGCACCGGGCACCTACGTGCACATACGCTGAAACGCCCAGCCACACGGCTCCATGGCGGAGTCGTACCCCTCAATGGACCGACAAGAAGTCAGGATGAAGACCCGCGACCGGATACTCGAATGTGCCCTGCAGTTGTTCAACCAAAAGGGCGAACCCAATGTCTCCACCATGGAAGTGGCCAATGAAATGGGCATCAGCCCGGGCAACCTCTACTACCACTTCCATGGCAAGGAACCCTTGGTACTTGGCCTGTTCGAGCGCTTCCAGAACGAGCTGACGCCCCTGCTGGATCCACCGTCCGATGCACAGCTTGCACCGGAGGATTACTGGCTGTTCCTGCACCTGATAGTCGAGCGCCTGGCCCATTACCGCTTTCTGTTCCAGGACCTGTCCAACCTGGCCAGCCGCCTGCCGAAACTGGCCAAGGGTATCCGCAACTTGCTCAACGCCCTCAAGCGCACCTTGGCCTCGCTACTGGCCCGGCTGAAAGCCATGGGGCAACTGGTCAGCGGCACCCAGGCCCTGGGGCAACTGGTGGAACAAATCACCATGACCTTGCTGTTTTCCCTGGATTACCAGCGGATTCTCGATCGCGAAGGTGAAGTGCGCCTAGTGGTCTACCAGATCATGATGCTGGTGGCACCGCACCTGCTGCCGCCGGCGAAGCTGGCCACCGAACAAATGGCTTTGCGCTATCTGGATGAGCAGGACTAGTTCGCTCTAGAAAACACCCATGGTCGCGAAAAAAAAACGCCCAGTCGTTGCCGACTGGGCGTTTTTTGTAGGCCTGATAAATCAGGACTGGCTGCTTGCCGTGGCTGGAGCCGAAGCGGCAGTCGGGGTGACAGCTGGAGCAGGTGCCGCGGCGGAATTCGCCGAGCTGGCCGCAGCTGCTGGAGCCGCGGTTGCCGGCTTGGCCACAGCTGGCTTGGCCGCTACAGGCTTTTTGGCCACTGGCTTCTTGGCCGCGACCGGTTTCGCCGCAGGCTTGGCGGCAGGCTTGGCAGCAGCGGTCTTCACTGCTGGTTTGGCGGCAACAGGTTTGGCTGCCGGTTTCGCTGCGGCGGTTTTCGCTGCAGGCTTGGCAGCGGCCTTGACCGCCGGCTTGGCCAGAGGCTTGGCGGCCGGTTTGGCAGCAGCAACCTTGGCCGCCACTGGCGCAACCTTGGCACCGGTGAGTTTTTCAATCTGCTTGGTCAGGGTATCGACCTTTTCATGCAGGGCCTTCACTTCATTGCGGCTCGGCACGCCCAGGCGCGAAATGGCACTGTTCAAGCGCTTGTCGAAAGCCCCTTCCAGCTCATCCCACTTGCCCAGCGCGCGATCCTTGACATCACTGATACGCGACTTGGCCGAACTGGCGGAATCCTTGGCGGCTTCGACTTTCTTGCCCACTACGTTCTTGGTCAGTTTCTCGGCTTTCTCGCCGTCCTTGACCAGGGACTCGAAAAGCTTGCTGCCGTCGGAGTCGATTTTCGAGTACACGCCTAAACCAGCAAGCCAAATTTTACGGGAGTACTCTTCGACTTTCCCGATCCACGAGCTGCCTTCTTTTTCAGTATTCTTTTTACCAGCCATCCCGTTCTCCTTAATGTTTACGCGCGACACGTTCGAGCAACGCAGTCAGCTCATCGAGCTTAGCAGAGAGTGTCTCGACATCATGTTTAGACGGAATGCCGATACGATTCAAGGCACTGGCGACGCGCGAGTCGAAGGCCTTCTCGACCTTGTCCAGCTGCACTTCGACCCGACCTTTGAACGTACTGACATCACCCTTGACGCTGTCTATCTGAGTGTTGGCCGCTTCAAGTTGTTCAGTGACGACTTTTTTGCCTTTCTTTTCAACGGATTGACCCTCTTTGATCAACTCCTGAAAGTACTCGCTGCCTTCCTGGCCAATCTTGGCGTAGGCCCCCAGGCCAGCTAGCCAGATCTTGCGGGCATAGGATTTGACTTCGCTCAGGGGAGTCGATTGCACATCAACTTTTTTCTTCAAAATGACTTTGGCCATGGTGCACCTCACGCGCAGAAGGTTTGAGGAACTGCCCCCGGAGCGGGGACCTGAGGCACAACCTAGAGAGAAAAATTAGAATCGGCACCCTAACGACTGTCATCAATCCATGCCGGCACTCCGGCCGGAATCAGGCCAGGGCCTTGTCCAGGGCCTTCTCGATCTCGGACTTGATGGTGCCGCCCATGGCCGACATCAACAGGCCCAGTTCCACATCGATGCGGATCGACGATTCGCCCACATGCACCGCACCCTTGACCCCGGAACGCTTGAGGTTGAGGGTATCGCCCGCCCACTGGGGCTCCAGGCCATATTGACTGGCCAGCTTCTGCGCCAGTTGGTCGGCCTTTTCACGGGCTGCCTGCTTACCCAGGCCATGGGCACGTTCAACACTAATACGGGCCATCGAAGGACTCCTGCTGTTTACGGACTTGCCTGGAGCATCTTGACCCTGTGTGCGTCAAAAGGTCCCGGCGGATCGCTATCTTACCTTCAGCCTTGCCAAGACAAAGCCCGCCACCGGCATTAGAATGTCCCGCATTCTTTTTTGGTGACAGCGATATGACCGATCAGCGCAAAGGCAGCGATGCCGAACCCACCACGCACTTCGGCTTCAAGAACGTTCCGGAAAGCCAGAAGGCGGAAAAAGTCGCCGAAGTGTTCCACTCGGTAGCAGCCAAGTACGACCTGATGAACGACGTACTGTCCGGCGGCATGCACCGTTTGTGGAAACGCTTCACCATCGAACTCTCGGGCGTGCGTCCCGGCAATCGCGTACTGGACATCGCCGGCGGCACCGGCGACCTGACCAAGCGTTTCTCGCACCTGGTAGGCCCTACCGGCCAGGTGGTGCTGGCAGACATCAACGAATCCATGCTCAAGGTCGGCCGTGACCGCCTGCTGGACCTGGGCGTGGCCGGCAACGTCGAGTTCGTCCAGGCCGATGCGGAAAAACTGCCCTTCCCGGACAACCATTTCGACTGCGTGACCATCGCCTTCGGCCTGCGCAACGTGACCCACAAGGAAGACGCCCTGCGTTCCATGCTGCGGGTGCTCAAGCCTGGCGGCCGCCTGCTGGTGCTGGAATTCTCCAAGCCCACCAACGCGCTGATGTCCAAGGTCTACGACGCCTATTCGTTCGCCTTCATGCCCCTGGCCGGCAAGCTGATCACCAACGACTCGGAAAGCTACCGCTACCTGGCCGAATCGATCCGCATGCACCCCAACCAGGAAACCCTGAAGTCGATGATGGTCGAGGCCGGTTTCGACCGTGTGACCTATCACAACATGACCGCAGGCATCGTCGCCCTGCACCGTGGCATCAAGCCCTGATGTTGCTCAGCGGCCTGCTCGCCAGTGTCGAGACCGGCATCAATCGGGTGCTGCGTCTGGACAGCACGGCCCTGCCGCGGCTGCAACACCTCACCGGCCAGGTGATTGCCGTGGACTGCCGCAGCCCGGCACTGCGGCTGTTCATCCTGCCCAGTGACGAAGGCCTGATGCTCGCCAGCCAGTGGGCCGCAGACCCCGACTGCACCCTGCGCGCACCGGCTTCAAGCCTGCTGCGCCTGGCCCTGAGCAAGGACAAGACCGCCATCCTGCATGGCCCCGAGGTGGAACTGGAAGGCGACAGCGGCGTGCTGCTGGAGCTGGCGGCGATCCTCCAGGACCTGGAGCTCGACTGGGAATACGAACTCTCACGCTGGCTCGGCCCGGTGGCCACCCAGCTGTTCAGTGGCCATGTGCGCAGCCGCGCCCGCTGGTACCAGCAAGGCTTTGCCAGCCTCAACCAGAACCTCGCCGAGTTTCTCGCCGAAGAGTCACGGGCCCTGGTGGGCCGGCACGAAGCCGAAGCGCGCTTTCGCCAACTGGACCAGGCCAAAATCGACCTGGAACGTCTCGAGGCGCGCTTCGAGCGCCTTTCCCGCTCCCTTGACCCAAGCGATAACGCATGAAGCTGCTTGCCGTCCGCCGTCTGTTGCGCATCCAGCGCGTCGTGATCCGCTACCGCCTCGATGACCTGCTGTTCAACCTGCCCCTGCCCTGGTTCCTCCTGGCCCTGCGCTTCGCCCTGCCCTGGCGCTGGTTCCCGCGCAAGCCGCTGGACCTGAGCCGTGGCGCCCGCCTGCGCCTGGCGCTGCAGGACCTGGGGCCGATCTTCATCAAGTTCGGGCAGATCCTCTCCACCCGTCGCGACCTGCTACCCGAAGACATCGCCGACGAGCTGATGCTGCTGCAAGACCGAGTGCCGCCATTCGATTCGCAGAAGTCCGTGGCCCTGATCGAAGAGCAGTTGGGCAAGAAGATCAGCGACGTGTTCAGCCGCTTCGATATCGAGCCCCTGGCCTCGGCCTCGGTGGCCCAGGTGCATGCCGCCAAGCTCAAGAGCGGCGAGGAAGTGGTGGTCAAGGTGATCCGCCCCGGGCTCAAGCCGATCATCGCCCAGGACCTGGCATGGCTGTTCATCCTCGCCCGAGCGGCGGAGAAGCTCTCCGCCGACGCACGCCTGCTGCACCCGGTGGACGTGGTCAGCGACTACGAGAAAACCATCTACGACGAGCTCGACCTGCTGCGCGAGGCGGCCAACGCCAGCCAGCTCAAGCGCAACTTCGAAGGTTCGCCGCTGCTCTATGTGCCCCAGGTCTACTGGGACTGGTGCCGGCCGAAAGTGCTGGTGATGGAGCGCATCTACGGCATCCAGGTCACCGACCTGGCAACCCTGGCCGACCAGCGCACCGATATGAAGATGCTCGCCGAGCGCGGAGTGGAGATCTTCTTCACCCAGGTGTTCCGCGACAGCTTCTTCCACGCCGACATGCACCCGGGCAACATCTTCGTCAGCACCGTGCAGCCCTGGAGCCCGCAGTACATTGCCATCGACTGCGGCATCGTCGGCAGCCTGACCCCGGAAGACCAGGACTACCTGGCGCGCAACCTGTTCGCCTTCTTCAAGCGCGACTACCGCCGCGTGGCCCAGTTGCACATCGACTCCGGCTGGGTGCCGGCGGAGACCAAGCTCAACGAATTCGAAGCGGCGATCCGCACCGTATGCGAACCGATCTTCGAAAAACCACTGAAGGATATTTCCTTCGGCCAGGTACTGATGCGCCTGTTCCAGACCGCCCGCCGCTTCAATATGGAAGTGCAGCCGCAGCTGGTGCTATTGCAGAAGACCCTGCTCAATATCGAGGGCCTGGGCCGCCAGCTGTACCCGGAGCTGGACCTGTGGAACACCGCGCAGCCGTTCCTCGAACGCTGGATGCGCGAGCGAGTCAGCCCCAAGGCCGTGCTGGGCAATATCCACAGCCAGATCGAACAGCTGCCGCACCTGGCCAACATGACCCGCGATCTGCTGGAGCGCATGTCCCAGCCCCACGCCGCCGACCCTCCGGCGCCCTGGCGCAGGCGCAAGGACGACTGGTTCCTGCGCCTGCTGGGCACTGCCCACCTGGGTGGCGGGGCCATCCTCGCCGCGGGCGGGCCATTGCATGAGCTGGGCCACTGGCCCGCCGGGATCATGATCGCGGTGGGTCTGTATCTGATCGTTCGCCGATAGCCAGTGGCGCGACCTGCTGGCAAACTGTCGCAATCGCCGAGGCGTCACCAGCGGGTAGAGCCCGGTTGTCGGAGTCGAAAATGAAAGATTGGCTGGACCAGATCAAATGGGATGCGGACGGCCTGGTGCCGGCCATCGCCCAGGATCACAAGACCGGGCGGGTGCTGATGATGGCCTGGATGAACC
Source organism: Pseudomonas sp. NFXW11 (assembly GCF_049887815.1). Lineage (NCBI taxonomy): Bacteria > Pseudomonadati > Pseudomonadota > Gammaproteobacteria > Pseudomonadales > Pseudomonadaceae > Pseudomonas > Pseudomonas sp. NFXW11. The sequence continues at coordinate 345,221 of NZ_JAGEKI010000003.1, forward strand.
GCGAGGCCCTGAGCCTGACCGCCGCTGAAAACCGCGCCATCTATTGGTCACGTTCCCGTGGCAAGCTATGGCGCAAGGGCGAAGAGTCCGGGCATGTGCAGAAGCTCCACGAAATGCGCCTGGACTGCGACGCTGACGTGATCATCCTGATGGTCGAGCAGATCGGCGATATCGCCTGTCACACCGGCCGCCACAGTTGTTTCTACCGCGTCTTTGAAGATGGCGAGTGGAAAACCGTCGAACCGGTCCTCAAGGACCCGCACGCGATCTATTCTGCAGGACACTGACATGAGCGATACCCTCACCCGTCTGGCCCAGGTGCTGGAAGAGCGTAAAGACGCAGCCGCCGACAGCTCCTACGTGGCCAGCCTGTATCACAAGGGCCTGAACAAGATCCTGGAAAAGGTTGGCGAAGAATCGGTGGAAACCATCATCGCCGCCAAGGACGCCGCCCTCAGCGGCGACTGCAGCGATGTGATCTACGAAACCGCGGACCTGTGGTTCCACACCCTGGTGATGCTGGCACAGCTGGGACAGCACCCCCAGGCCGTGCTCGATGAACTGGATCGCCGCTTCGGTCTGTCCGGACACGCCGAGAAAGCCTCGCGCCCGTCCGCCTGAACAACTTTCTAAGAGGAAACGCAGCATGGGCATTTTTGACTGGAAACACTGGATCGTCATCCTGGTGGTCGTGGTACTGGTATTTGGCACCAAGAAGCTCAAGAACCTGGGCACCGACGTCGGCGAATCGATCAAGGGCTTCCGCAAGGCCATGAACGACGACGAGAAACCCGCCGAGCCCGTGGTACCGCCCGCCGCGCAACCCGTGCCTCCGGCGCAGCCACAGCACAGCGCCCCGCTGAACCAGCCGCACACCATCGATGTGCAGGCGCAGAAAGTCGAAGAGCCGACCCGCAAAGACTCGTGAGCACAGACTAATGTTTGGTATCAGCTTCTCTGAACTGCTGCTGGTGGGCCTGGTGGCCCTGCTGGTGCTGGGCCCCGAGCGCCTGCCCGGTGCCGCGCGCACGGCGGGCCTGTGGGTCGGGCGCCTGAAGCGCAGCTTCAACGCGATAAAACAGGAAGTTGAACGTGAGATCGGCGCCGACGAGATCCGCCGGCAACTGCACAACGAACACATCCTGTCCCTGGAACAGGAGGCGCGGAAAATCCTCGCCCCGAACCAGCAGCAAGCGACGCCCCTGGAGCCTGTGGCCGAGCAGACAATTCACTCGCCAAACGCCGCCCCGGTGGCTGAGCCAATGCCTGCCAGCGAGGCGCCCGCGCCTGCAGCAGCGGCCCCTACCGCAGAGCCCGCAGCCCCGGTGGCAACCCCTGCCACCACGGCCCCCCACGATTCCACTTTGCCGCCGCGAGCCCCATGAGCGATATCCCAGAGAACGACCAACACATGCCGCTGGTGTCGCACCTCACCGAGTTGCGCACCCGCCTGCTGCGCTGCGTAGCAGCAATCTTCATCATCTTTGCCGGGTTGTTCGCCTTCACCCAGCAGATCTACACCATCGTCTCCACGCCGCTGCGCCAGTACCTGCCGGCGGGCGCGACGATGATCGCCACCGACGTCGCCTCGCCGTTCCTCACGCCGCTGAAGCTGACCATGATGGTCTCGCTGTTCCTGGCCATCCCGGTGATCCTGCACCAGATCTGGGGGTTTATCGCTCCAGGGCTGTACAAGCATGAGAAACGCATCGCCGTACCGCTGCTGGTGTCGAGCATCTTGCTGTTCTACATCGGCATGGCCTTCGCCTACTTCCTGGTGTTCCCGCTGATCTTCAAGTTCTTCGCCGCCGCCACTCCGGCCGGCGTGGAGATGATGACCGACATCACCAGCTACCTCGATTTCGTCATGACCCTGTTCTTCGCCTTCGGCGTAGCCTTCGAGATCCCGGTGGCCGTGGTGCTGCTGGTATGGATCGGCGTGGTCAACGTGGCGTACCTGAGGAAGATCCGCCCCTACGTGATCATCGGCTGCTTCGTGGTGGGCATGATCCTCACCCCGCCGGACATCTTCTCCCAGACCCTGCTGGCCGTACCCATGTGGCTGCTGTTCGAGATCGGCGTGCTGTTCGGCGGGCTGATCAGCAAGCGCGGCGAGCACCCGGACGATGAGTCCAGCGACGATCACCACGACCAGCCGCCAGCGACCCAAGCGTGAACCTGCTGCTTCTGGAGGAGGCCGACTTCATCGCGGCCGACCGTGTGGTGCTGCGCGACCGGCGCCTGACCCATATGCAGGAAGTGCATCGGGTAGCCGTAGGCGACAGCCTGCGGGTGGGGCGTATCGGCGGCCTGATGGGCACGGCACAGGTGCTGCGCCTGCAAGCTGCCGAAGCCGAGCTGCAAGTGACCCTCGACCAGCCGCCGCCGGCCAAGCTGCCGCTGACCCTGGTGCTGGCCCTGCCCCGACCGAAGATGCTGCGCCGGGTATTGCAGACCGTGGCCGCCATGGGCGTGCCGCGCCTGGTGCTGGTCAACAGCTACCGGGTGGAAAAGAGCTTCTGGCAAACCCCCTTCCTCGAACCCGAGGCGATTCGCCAGCAACTGGTGCTGGGCCTGGAACAGGCCCGCGACACGGTGCTGCCTGAAGTGAGCATCGAGAAACGCTTCAAGCCCTTCGTCGAGGACCGCCTGCCGGCCCTGAGCGCGGGCACCCTGGGCCTGGTGGGCCACCCGGGCACTTATCCGCCCTGCCCTCGCGGCCTGGATCAGCCGGTGACCCTGGCCATCGGCCCGGAAGGCGGCTGGATTCCCTACGAGATCGACCTGCTGGGCAAGGCCGGCTTGGCCCCGGTGCAACTGGGCGAGCGCATCCTGCGGGTGGAAACCGCCGTCACCGCGCTGCTCGCGCGGCTGTTCTGATTCCCGCCAGACCGACCTCATGGTCGTAATGGCAACTTGCCAGTCAACTACAGAATCCAGCAGGCTTGCCGATAGCCTATGGTTAAGCGCAAATCGCTAAAAGGGAGTTCGCAGCATGTACCGTTGGCTAGCCAGGAACCTTGGAAACGTAAGCGTCAGTCTCAAGCTGGGTACAGGTTTCGGCCTGGTACTGCTGCTGACCCTGTTGATCACCGCCACCGGCTGGAGCGGCCTGGGCGGCGTGATCGAGCGCGGCGACAAGTTGGGCAACATCTCCAACCTGTACGCCCTGACCAAGGACCTGCGCATCGCCCGCCTGACCTATGAGATGCAGCGCGGCGAACAAGGCCCCGCAGCGGTCAACGGCATCCTCCAGCAACTCGACACCGGCTTGCAGGCCGCCCGCCAGCAATTGCAGCAACCGGAAAGCATTGCCATGGTCGAGCAACAGCTGCAAGCCGTGGCCGAGTACCAGAAAGCCTTCGCCGACATGACCCGCGCCACCGCCAGCCGCGAGGCCGCCCGGACCCAGCTCGGAGCCAGTGCCGACAACGCCGTGGCCCGGGTTGCCGAAGTCGAGAAGTCGCTGCTGCAAGGCGACAGCGTGGCCCAGTTCAACAGCGTCATCGACCTCTCCAAGCTGATACAACAGGCACGCTTCCAGGTGCGCGGCTACACCTACAGCGCCAAGCCCGAGGCCAAGCAACCGGCCCTGGGTGCCATCGACAGCGCCCTCGACAACCTCACCAGCCTGCCTTCGCGCCTGCCGGAACAGCACATCGCCAACCTGCAACAGGCCAGCGACTCGCTGAAAGCCTACCGCGCGGCCGTCGCCTCCTTCAGCGATGCCGAAGAAGCCAGCGCCGCCGCCCTCAAACGCATGGCCGCCCAGGGCGACCGGCTGATGGGCCTGAGCCAGCAGCTGACCAGTGCCCAGACCGCCAAGCGCGACAGCGAGGCCAGCCAGGCCAAGGGCACCCTGCTGATCGCCACGGCGCTGGCGCTGGTCTTCGGCCTGATCGCCGCCTGGGCCATCACCCGGCAAATCACCCTGCCCCTGCAACAGACCCTCAAGGCCGCCGAACGCGTGGCTTCCGGCGATCTCAGCGAGAACCTGGCAGTGGATCGGCGCGACGAACTGGGCCAGTTGCAGAAGGCCATGCAACGCATGACCCAGGGCCTGCGGGAATTGATCGGCGGCATCAGCGACGGCGTCACCCAGATCGCCAGCGCCGCCGAGCAGCTGTCTGCCGTCACCGAGCAGACCAGCGCCGGGGTCAACAGCCAGAAAGTGGAAACCGACCAGGTGGCCACGGCCATGAATGAAATGGCCGCCACCGTGCAGGAAGTGGCGCGCAATGCCGAAGAGGCCTCCGAGGCTGCGGTTGCCGCCGACCAGCAGGCCCGCGAAGGCGATCGGGTGGTCAACGAAGCCATCACCCAGATCGAGCGCCTGGCCAACGAGATGGACCACTCCACCGAAGCCATGGGCCACCTCAAGCAGGAGAGCGACAAGATCGGCAGCGTGCTGGACGTGATCAAGTCGGTGGCCCAGCAAACCAACCTGCTGGCCCTCAACGCCGCCATCGAAGCGGCCCGGGCCGGGGAAGCCGGGCGCGGCTTCGCCGTGGTGGCGGATGAAGTGCGCAGCCTGGCGCAACGCACCCAGCAATCCACCGAAGAAATCGCCGAGCTGATCGTCGGCTTGCAGAGCGGCACCCAGCAAGTGGCCAGCACCCTGGACACCAGCCGCAGCCTCAGCGACAGCAGCGTGGAGCTGACCCGCCGCGCCGGCGGTTCGCTGGAGAACATCACCCGCACTGTGTCGGCGATCCAGGCGATGAACCAGCAGATTGCCGCCGCGGCCGAGCAGCAGAGCGCCGTGGCGGAAGAGATCAACCGCAGCGTGCTGAGTGTGCGTGACGTGTCGGAACAGACTTCATCGGCCAGCGAAGAGACCGCGGCTTCCAGCGCCGAGCTGGCGCGCCTGGGGATTCATCTGCAAAGCCTGGTGGGGCGTTTTCGGGTCTGACCCTCGGCCTTCGCCGGCAAGCCGGCTCCTACATCCCCTGTAGAAGCCGGCGCAGCACTCACAGCACCTGGCGCAGGAACGCCTGGGCCCGAGGATCCTGCGGCGCATCGAAGAAGCGCTCCGGTGCCGCATCCTCCAGCAACTTGCCGTGATCGAAGAACAGCACCCGATCCGCCACTTCCCGGGCAAAGCCCATCTCGTGGGTCACGCAGACCATGGTCATGCCTTCCTGGGCCAGGGTCTTCATCACGTCCAGCACCTCGCCAACCATCTCCGGGTCCAGGGCCGAGGTCGGCTCATCGAACAGCATCACCTTGGGCTCCATCGCCAGGGCCCGGGCAATCGCCACCCGCTGCTGCTGGCCGCCGGAAAGCCGCGACGGAAACTCGTGGGCCTTCTGCGCGATGCCGACCTTCTCCAGCAGCGCCATGGCCTTGGCCTCGCGCTCTGCCTTGCCACGCTTGCGCACCACCTTCTGCGCCAGGCAGAGGTTTTCCAGCACGCTCATATGGGGGAACAGGTTGAAATGCTGGAACACCATGCCGACTTCCCGGCGATAGGCATTGATATCGGTCTTGGGGTCGGCCAGTTGCAGGCCGTCGATGCTCACCGAGCCCGAGTCGAAGGTCTCCAGGCCATTGAGGCAGCGCAGGAAGGTCGACTTGCCGGAACCCGACGGCCCGAGCACCACCAGCACTTCGCCCCTGGCCACCTGGGTGCTGACGTTATCCACCGCACGCACCACCTGGCCACGAGCGTTGAAGACTTTTACCAGATCGCGGACTTCAATCACTTTGCGCGAGCCTCCGCTCAAGCCGGCTGGCGATCTTCGACAGCGGCAGGTTGATCAACAAGTACAGCCCTGCCACGCAGAACAGGATCTCGAACGGCGAAAACGAGGTGGTGATGACTTCCCGGCCACTCTTGAGCAGCTCGGTGATGGCGATCACCGACACCAGCGAGGTGTCCTTGACCAGGCTGATGAACTGCCCAGCCAGGGGTGGCAGCACCCGCTTGAAGGCCTGGGGCAGCACCACATGGCGCATCGACTGGCCAGCACTGAGGCCCAAGGAACGGGCCGCTTCGTTCTGCCCACGGGCAATGGACTGCACCCCGGCGCGGACGATTTCCGCCACATAGGCCCCGGTAAACAGCGACAGCGCGGCAATCCCGGCGAATTCCCGGGACAGGTTGAGCACCGTGCCGATAAAGAAATAGAAGATGAAGATCTGCACCAGCAGCGGCGTACCACGCACCAGTTCGACATAGATAGTCGACAGGTCGCGCAGGGTCGGGTTGCTCGACAACCGGCACAGGCCGGTGCCCAGGCCTATCAGCAGCCCCAGCACGCCGGACACCAGCGACAGCCACAAGGTGGTCCACAAGCCCCATAGCAAGGGGCCGGCCGCCCAGTGCCGGGTCACGCCGATCACGTCGCCCTCGGCCACATCGTCGCCGCTGGCCACCTGCAGGCTGCCTTCATCGACGCTCAACTGCTGCTGCGCACCGGACTCGCCGCGCAGCGTCACCTGGGCCTTGCCGTCCTGGCGCAGCACCTCGGCCACGGTGGAGATTTCCGCAGCCCGCTGCGACTCTTCGGCCTGATAGGCGAAGTACTGCGGTACGCGGTTCCAGCGCCATTCGTAGGACATCAGCGAGGTGGCGTAGTACAGGGCGCCGGCCAGGCCGATCAGCACCAGCACAGTGAGGCAGTGCCAGGGCCATAGGGCTTTTTTATGTTTCATGGGTTGCTGAATCCGTAACGATCAAAAAGCAGCGCTCCCCCAGGGGAGCCGCCGGAATCAAGGAGCCATTCGTGGCGAGGGAGCTTGCTCCCGCGGGTTTGCGCGGCAGAGGCTAATGCTGTGTTGTGCTACGCCTGGTGCATCCTGCTGCTCGAGATAGGGGCCGCCAGGCGGCCCAATGGGAGCGAGCTCCCTCGCCACAAACGCTTATTCCATGTCCTTGAGCCACTCGGTGCTCTTGAACCACTTGTCATGGATGCGATCGTAGGTGCCGTCTTCGTGGATCTGGTGGAGGAAGTTGTTGATGAAGTTGATGCTGTCGTAGTCACCCTTCTTCAGGCCGAAGGCCAGGGGCTCGTAGGTGAACGGCTTGTCGAGGAACGTAAGCTTGCCGTTGCCCACCTTGTTCACCGCCACCACGTTGTACGGGGCGTCGTAGATGAAGGCGTCGGCCTTGCCGTTGACCACGTCCAGCACCGCTTCCTGCTCGTTGTCGTAGCCGTGGTACTTGGCCTTGGCGATCAGCTTCTTGGCGACCATTTCCCCGGTGGTGCCCAGCTTGGAGGTGATGCGGTAATCGGCGCTGTTGAGGTCCTTGTAGGACTTGATGCTGCCTTCCAGCTCCTTGCGGATCAGCAGGGTCTGGCCAACCACGATAAAGGGTTCGCTGAAGTTCAAGCGCAGGTTGCGTTCCTGGGTCAGGGTCATGCCGCTGCCGATCATGTCGAACTTGTCGGTCAGCAGGGCCGGGATGATGCCGTCATAACCGGTGGAAACCATCTCCAGCTTGACTCCCATGGACTTGGCCATGGCCTTGAGCAGGTCGACTTCGAAGCCGATGATCTCGCCGCGCTTGTTGGTCATTTCGAACGGCATGTAGGTCGGGTCCATGCCGACTTTCAGCGTGCCACGCTTGACCGCGTCGTCGATGGCACCGGCCTGGGCCGTGTTGACCGCCAGCATGGCCGCGGCACCGGCCAGCAGCAGCGAAAGATACTTCTTCATCTCAAGTCCCCTGAAGCGATTTTATTGTGGTGTCTGCACGCTGCGGGCCTGGAAAGGAAAGTCTTCGAATATCAAGCCGTTGTCGATCACGCACAGAAATTTGCGCGTGCGATGCTAACGCACTCGGCCGTTTGCACAAGGCTTTTTGTTGTTACACGGGGGTAGGCGAGACCATCGGCCGCAGAAAGCAAAACGCCCTTGAGCAAGAGCTCAAGGGCGTTGGCTTCAGGCCGGTTGCGGCGCCGCGATCAGCGGCTGCAACGGCAGCATCGGAGCATGGGGGTCGGCGTCCACCGACTGGCGCCAGGCGCCCAGCCATTGGCTGTGGCCCTCGCTCCAGACCAGCTCGTGCAGGCGTCCCAGGGCTACCGGGTCGCTCAGCAGGGCCAGGCGCTCGCTGTTGTTCAGCGCCGCCGGACCGGCTTTCAGAGCATGCCGCACCCGCTCCTGACGCAGCCACTCAATCGGCTCAGCCTGGGTATGGCGAGAAGTCGCCAAGGCACAGGCCAGGGCATTCTGCTGCGGATCGACCACGGCCCGGATAAAGCCGTCGTTGAGCGCATGCCAGCGATTCTCGTGGGTGTACTGGTCAGTCGCCAGCAGCGCCTGGGGCGGAGCGTACTCCTCGGGGATCAGGAACAGCTTCTCATCACGGGACTTGAGGCCCAGGCCCACCCGGCTGGAAATCACCGACACCGGAATCGACAGCATCAGGGAACCGACGATCGGCACCAGCCACCAGAGGAAGCTCGGGTTCAGCCAGATCACCAGCAGTGCCCAGCAGGCGCCCAGCAGGGTCTGCGGGCCATGGCGGCGTACCGCTTCGCTCCAGGGCGTGGAGTCGTCGTCACGCTGCGGCGAGTTCCAGGTTGCGGCCCAGCCGAGGAACGCGGCGAGGACGAAACGGGTGTGGAAAATCATCCGCACCGGCGCCAGCAGCATGGAGAACAGCATCTCCAGGAGCATCGACAGGGTCACCTTGAACTTGCCGCCGAACTCTTTCGCGCCCTTGGCCCAGATCAGGATGATGCTCAGCAGCTTCGGCAGGAACAGCAGCACGATAGTGGTGGAGAACAGCGCGATGGCCTTGTCCGGATGCCACTGTGGCCACAGCGGATACAGCTGCCGCGGTTCGAGGAAGTACTGCGGCTCCATCAGTGTGTTGACCGCCAGCAGCGCCGTGGACAGCACCAGAAAGAAGAACCACAGCGGCGCCGACAGGTAGGACATCACCCCAGTGAGGAACACCGCGCGGTGCACCGGGTGCATGCCCTTGACCAGGAACAGGCGGAAGTTCATCAGGTTGCCGTGGCACCAGCGGCGGTCGCGCTTGAGCTCGTCCAGCAGGTTGGGCGGCAGTTCTTCATAGCTGCCCGGCAGGTCGTAGGCGATCCACACGCCCCAGCCGGCACGGCGCATCAGCGCAGCTTCGACGAAGTCGTGAGACAGAATCGCACCAGCAAAGGCGCCCTTGCCAGGCAATGGCGCCAGGGCGCAGTGCTCGATAAACGGCTGCATGCGGATGATCGCGTTGTGGCCCCAGTAGTGGGATTCACCCAGCTGCCAGAAGTGCAGGCCGGCGGTGAACAGCGGGCCATAGACTCGGGTGGCGAACTGCTGCATGCGCGCATACAGGGTGTCCATGCCCGAAGCCTTGGGCGCGGTCTGGATGATCCCCGCATCCGGCGTGGCTTCCATCAGGCGCACCAGGCTGGTCAGGCATTCGCCGCTCATCACGCTGTCGGCGTCGAGCACCACCATGTACTTGTAGTCACCGCCCCAACGACGGCAGAAGTCGTCGAGGTTGCCGCTCTTGCGCTTCACCCGACGTCGGCGACGGCGATAGAAGATCTTGCCGAAGCCCTTGGCTTCACGGCAGACGTCCAGCCAGGCCTGTTGCTCGGCCACGCAGATATCGCTGTCGTTACTGTCGCTGAGGACGAAGAAGTCGAAGCGATCCAGGTCGCCCGTGGCCGCCACCGACTCGAAGGTGGCGCGCAAGCCGGCGAACACCCGAGGCACGTCTTCGTTGCAGATCGGCATCACCAGTGCGGTGCGAGCGTCCTTGGGGATCGGCTCGTTGCCGGCACTGGCACCGGAAATGCGGTACTTGTCATGCCCGGTGAGCAGTTCCAGGAAGCCCATCAGGGCGGTCCAGAAACCTGCCGACACCCAGCAGAAGAGGATGCCGAAGAGGATCAGGATGCTGGTCTGCAAGGCATAGGGCAGCACTTGCTGGGCGGTCTGCATCAGTGGCTGGTGCATGACCTCTTCCAGGTCGACGAACGACCAGCCCTGGTACGGCATGATGCCCTTCATGTACCAGCCGGCGACTATGGTCTGGCCCAGCATCAACACCAGCAGGATATAGCGGCGAATCGAACCCACGGTGCGCCAGCGGGCAGCCGGCAGCACACGCTCGTCCTTCTTCGGCGCAGGCGGATTGGTGCGCCCGGTCAGGCGTCGCCAGCCACGCACCAGGATATTGGTGCGCCATGGCTCCGGCACCACCTTGGTACGGCGGATCGGCGGCGTGGCCTTGAGGCAGACCCGGCCCTCGGCGTCGACACAGAGCATTTCCGCTTCTTCAAGCTCGGCGGCGGTGCTCAGGGACAGGCGCTGGCCCACCGAGGCCTGGGCGGCATCGGTGGGACCGTCGAAGGTCGCGGACGACAGACGTTGGTGCAGTTCGCTGAAGGACTGGCAGCCCGCGAGTTCCGCGCGCTGCTGATCCGACATGGGCAAGTGCGCCAGGTACTCGCTGAGCGACTCTGGCTGTAGTTGAGCGTTACTCATCGGCAGGCAACTGGTAGCTCCAGGTCTCGGTCAGGACTTGTTCAGTTTTAACCGGTTCCGGTGTGGCAGGGGCCGCTTCGGCAGCCACTGGCTGCTTGGCGTCTTTGTGGTCCTTGGCATCCTTGGAGTCCTTGCTGTCCTTGGAGTCCTTGGCCGCCTGGGCAGCAGCCTGCTTGGCCGCTTCCTTCTTCTCTTTCTCCTGCTGCTTGGCCGCCACCTTGTCGGCCTTGGCCACGGAGGAGTTGGCAAGCGGCGCCACGGCCTTGGCCGGCTCGGCAACCGGGATATCGCGAACCAGCGCGGCACGCATCTCGGTGGCCTTGCTGGCGTCCTTGATCTTCAGCCGCAGGGTCAGGCGCCAGCCCTTGGTTTCTTCGTTGTAGCGCACGCTGTTCTCGACCACTTCGGCGTTGTCGCCAACGCTGACCTGGCTGCGCACCGGCGCATCGGCCGGCAGAGCCTTGAGCGATGGGCCTTCGAAGTCCACCAGGTAGGCCACGCTGCCGTCAGGCTGACGGATCAGGTTGGACTGCTTGACGTCACCGGTGGAACGCAAGGTCTGTTGTACCCAGGCGCTGTCGGGGGAATGCAGGGCGGCTTCGTCCATGGTCCAGTGCAGGCGGTAGGCGAAGTCCAGCGGCTGGCCTGGCTCAGGCTGCTTTTCCGGGTTCCAGAAAGCCACGATGTTGTCGTTGGTTTCATCCGCGGTAGGGATTTCCACCAGGTCGACGGTGCCCTTGCCCCAGTCACCCTTGGGCTCGATCCAGGCGCTTGGGCGCTTGTCGTAGCGGTCGTCGAGGTCTTCGTAGTGGCTGAAGTCACGGCCACGTTGCAGCAGGCCGAAACCCCGCGGGTTCTCTACCGAGAAATTGCTTACGGCCAGGTGTTTCGGGTTGTTCAGCGGACGCCAGATCCACTCGCCATTGCCGGCGTGGATCGACAGGCCGCTGGAATCGTGCAGTTCGCGACGATAGTTGAGGACCTTCGACGGCTGGTTGGCGCCGAACAGGTACATGCTGGTCAGCGGGGCCAGGCCCAGCTTGCCGACCTTGTCACGCAGGAACACCCGGGCCTTGACGTCGACAATGGTGTCGGCGCCCGGCCGCAGGGTCAGGCGGTAAGCGCCGGTGGCCCGTGGCGAATCCAGCAAGGCGTAGATCACCAGGTGCTTGTCGGTCGGCTTGGGCTGCTGGATCCAGAATTCGCTGAAACGCGGGAATTCTTCACCGGACGGCAAGGCGGTATCGATCGCCAGGCCACGAGCGGACAGGCCATAGACGTGACCCTTGCCGACCACGCGGAAGTAGCTCGCGCCGAGCATGGTCATGATCTCGTCTTGCTTGTCGGCCTTGTTGATCGGGTACAGCACGCGGAAACCGGCATAGCCGAGCTTCTCGGTGGACTTGGGATCGAACTTCAGGTCGGCGAAATCGAAACGACTCGCGTCGTACTTGATCTCGGAAACGTTGCTGGCGTTGATCTCGTTGATCTTCACCGGGGTGTCGAAATGCATGCCCTGGTGATAGAACGACAGCTTGAACGGGGTCTTCTGATCGGCCCACTCGGCTTTTTCGCTGAGGAAGCGGATTTTCTGGTAGTCCGCGAACTTCATTTCGCGGAATTCGTTCGGCAGGTTACTGCGCGGGGCTTCGTACTTCTGCCCGGCCAGGTCCTTGGCCTTGGCCGATACATCATCCAGATTGAATGCCATGAGTTGACCGGCACCGAACAGGCAGAACAGCGCAGAGCCCGTCACCAGTGCGTTTCGCAACCGTTTGGCAAACAAGTTTGGTGCATTACAGGGACTAACAATCACGAGCAACCCTCGCCGAAAACAGATCAAAAAACCAACGGCCAGCTATCTATGTGCCAGGTTGGCGAGCATTGTTCCGACTCCGATGGGGCTAAATGATTCCCCAAGCGGCCGTGGACAAGTCTCTACTTAAGTCAAAATGGACCAACGAACGCTGATCCCCGTAGCGCGCGATTATCTAGTAGCCCGCGTTACAACGCATCAGGGGTAACAAAGTATTTATCGCGAAAAACAGCTGTTTCCGGCCCAAATCGGTGGAAAAAGATGTTTCAGGCGCTTTCAGGTCTGTAACAGGAAGGTTACCGGGCCATCATTGACCAGGTGCACCTGCATGTCCGCGCCAAAACGCCCTGATGCCACTTTGCCATGCAACTGTTGCGCCTTCACTAATAGATAGTCGAAAAGCTCTTCGCCGAGGGCCGGCGGCGCGGCGCTGGAAAAGCTCGGGCGCAACCCGCTCTTGGTGTCCGCCGCCAGGGTGAACTGCGACACCAGCAGCAGCCCGCCCTGCACATCCGCCAGGGACAGGTTCATCTTGCCCTCGGCGTCACTGAACACCCGATAGTTAAGCAGCTTATGCAGGAGTTTGTCGGCACTGGCCCGAGTGTCCTCGGGCTCCACCGCCACCAGCACCAGCAACCCCCGGTCCACCGAGCCGACTATTTCCCCGGCAACTTCCACCCGCGCGCCGGCCACGCGCTGCAACAGGCCCTTCATGCTTCTTCGGGCGGCAGGTCGAGCAGGCGCCGAGCCATCTGGTCGGTGGCCCGCACCAGGGCATCGGTGATGCCCGGTTCGGAGGCGGCGTGGCCGGCGTCGCGAATCACCTGCAGCTCGCTGTTGGGCCAGGCCTGGTGCAGCTCCCAGGCATTGTCCAGCGGGCAGATCACATCGTAGCGGCCGTGGATGATGACCCCGGGCAGATGGGCGATCTTGCCCATGTCGCGGATCAACTGGTCCGGCTCGAGGAAGGCATTGTTGATGAAGTAATGGCACTCGATCCGGGCGATCGACAGCGCCCGCTGCGGCTCCGAGAAACGGTCCACCACCAGCGGGTTGGGACGCAGGGTCGCAGTGCGCCCTTCCCAGCCCGACCAGGCCTTGGCCGCGTGCATCTGGGCGATCTGGTCGCTGCCGGTGAGACGCTTGTGGAAGGCGCTGACCAGGTCGTGACGCTCCTCCAGGGGAATCGGCGCCACGTAGTCCTGCCAGTAGTCGGGGAACAGCCGGCTGGCGCCGCACTGGTAGTACCACTGGATTTCCTGCGGGCGGGCCAGGAAGATCCCGCGCACGATCAGGCCCAGCACCCGGTCAGGGTGGGTCTGGGCGTAGGCCAGGGCCAGAGTCGAACCCCAGGAACCGCCGAACAGCACCCATTTGTCGATGCCCAGGTGCTCGCGAATGCGCTCCAGGTCGGCCACCAGGTCCCAGGTGGTGTTGTTCTCCAGGCTGGCGTGGGGCGACGAACGCCCGCAACCGCGCTGGTCGAAGGTGACGATGCGATACAGGTTCGGGTCGAAGTAGCAGCGGCTGGCACCATCGCAGCCGGCCCCGGGGCCACCATGGATGAACACCACCGGCAACCCTTCCGGTGAACCACTTTCGTCGACATACAGCACATGGGGGTCGTCGACGACCAGATCGTGCCGGGCATAGGGTTTGATCTGCGGGTACAAAGTCTGCATTACGCGCTCCGTGGAGGTCGGGGGTCATCCCTGAGGGACTTCATTTATGCTGCCGTCCGGCATCATAAACCCGAATTACGCAATCAGCATGTCCTTGCAGATATCAGGGTTGAATCGGGACACGGGGCGCCTGTGCTGGGCCTGTTCGCGAGCAAGCTCGCTCCTACGGAACCATCGTGGGAGCGAGCTTTGGTGGTAGCAGGCTCAGCCGTAATGCTCCTGCCCCCAGGCCAGCAGCCCCTGCAGCAGTTGCTTGAGCACCACCTGGGTTGGCGCCGCCAGGTCCTCGCGGTAACGGAAGGGTTCGAACTCTTCCATATAGGTGCTCTGCGCCAGTTCCAGTTGCACCGCATGAATGTGTTCGGCCGGATTGCCGTAGTGGCGGGTGATATGCCCGCCCTTGAAGCGACCGTTGAGCACATGAGTGTAAGCGCCATGGCCGGCGCAGATGCTTTCCAGGCGGCCGGCCAGTTGCGCATCGCAGCTGGCACCGTTGAAGGTGCCGAGGTTGAAGTCCGGCAGCTTGCCGTCGAACAGGTGGGGGATCAGCGAGCGGATCGAGTGCGCATCGAACAGCATGGCGTAGCCGAACTCGGCCTTGAGCCGCGCCAACTCCTCCTCCAGGGTGCGGTGATAAGGACCCCAGACCTCTTGCAGATACTGTTGCCGCTCATCCGCGGTCGGTTCCTGCCCGGCCAGGAACAGCGGCTCGCCATCGAACAGGGTGGCCGGGTACAGGCCGGTGGTGGCGCCCACGTACAGGGGCTTGTCATCGGACGGACGGTTCAAGTCGATGACGAACCGCGAGTATTCCGCCGCCAGGGTGCTGGCCCCCAGTTCCTGGGCGAACTCATAGAGGCGCGGGATATGCCAGTCGGTGTCCGGCAGGCTCTGCGCCTGGGGCACCAGCCCGGCCGCCACCGCCGGGGTCAGGCGCGTGCCGGCGTGGGGCATGCTGATCAGCAACGGCACTCGACCTTGTTTGAAGCTCAGAACCTTATCCACAACCCTTCTCCTACACAGTCACTTCAACGCCGTGTCGCACGACGCGCTTTTCCAGGTCGCCGCCCAGCCAGTAGGCCAGGTCGGCGGGACGTTCGATCTGCCAGGCGACGAAATCCGCCACCTTGCCCACTTCCAGCGAGCCATGGGTCTGCTCCATGCCCAGGGCCTGGGCCGCATGCAGGGTGACCCCGGCCAGGGCCTCTTCGGGGGTCATGCGAAAACAGGTGCAGGCCATGTTCAGCATCAGGCGCAGCGACAGCGCCGGCGAAGTGCCGGGGTTGAGGTCGCTGGCCACGGCAATCTTCACCCCGTGCTTGCGCAGGGCGTCCATGGGCGGCAGCTGAGTTTCGCGCAGGAAGTAGAAGGCCCCCGGAAGCAACACCGCCACCGTGCCGGCCGCCGCCATGGCGATGGCATCGTCTTCGGTCATGAACTCCAGGTGATCGGCGGACAGCGCCCGGTAGCGCGCCGCCAGGCTCGAACCATGCAGCGACGACAGTTGCTCGGCATGCAGCTTGACCGGCAGGCCAAGCTGTTGCGCGGCCATGAACACCCGCTCCACCTGGGCCGGGGAAAACGCCAGGTACTCGCAGAAGGCATCCACCGCATCCACCAGCCCCTCCGCAGCCAGGGCCGGGAGCATTTCGTTGCAGATGTGCTCGATATAGTCGTCGGCGCGCCCGGCGTATTCCGGCGGCAGGGCATGGGCCGCCAGGCAGGTGCTGCGCACACTGACCGGCAACGCCTCGCCCAGGCGCCGGATGACCCGCAGGATCTTGCGCTCGCTGGCCAGGTCCAGGCCGTAGCCGGACTTGATCTCGACGCTGGTGACGCCATCGCGCAGCAAGCACAGCAGGCGCTTGCGCGCGCTGGCGAACAGTTCCTCCTCGCTGGCCGCACGGGTGGCCCGCACGGTGCTGGCGATGCCGCCACCGGCGGCGGCGATCTCGGCGTAGCTGACGCCTTGCAGGCGCTGCTCGAACTCACCGCTGCGGTTGCCGCCGAACACCGTGTGAGTGTGGCAATCGATCAGGCCCGGGGTAACCCAGGCTCCCGCCAGGTCCTGCACCTGTTGATAGTCGGCGACCGGCGCCTCCTGGCGCCGGCCGATCCACTCGATGTGCGCCCCTGACGTCACCATGGCCGCATCCTCGATGATCGAGTAGGTGCCTTGAGCCATGCTGGCGACGTTGCAGTGCTGCCACAGAGTTTTCATCCAGGGCCTCCGTTAATGGTCAGTAGGTAAAGAAGCATCGTTGTTCAGGGGCTGAGTCTGCCCAGCCGCCGGCTTGACCCAAAGCATATAGGCCACCACCAGCAACAGCACCCAGACCACCCCCACCAGCAGCGCGCCCTGGGTTTTCGGGAAGTAGCCCAGCACGCCGAAGATAAACAGCATGAAGGCAATGGCCAGCGCCGGGCCCCAGGGCCAGAACGGTACCTTGAACTGCAACCCGGCCACTTGCTCGGCGCTCATGGAACGACGCATGGCCACCTGGGTGAGAAGAATCATCAGCCATACCCAGACCGTGGCGAAGGTCGCCAGGGACGCGATCAGCAGGAAGATGTTTTCCGGAATCAGGTAGTTCAGCACCACCCCGCCCAGCAAGGTACCGGCCATCACCACCACGGTCATCCAGGGCACGCCGTGCTTGGACACCTGGGCAAAACCCTTGGGTGCCTGGCCTTGCTTGGACAGGCCGAAGAGCATGCGCCCGGCACCGAAGATATCGCTGTTGATCGCCGACACCGCCGCCGAAATCACCACGATATTGAGGATGGTGGCCGCCGAGCTGATGCCCAGGCTATCGAAGATCTGCACGAACGGGCTGCCCTGGGTGCCGATCTGATGCCAGGGGAAGATCGACATCAGCACGAACAGGGTCAGCACATAGAACAGCAGGATGCGCACCGGTACCGCGTTGATCGCCTTGGGAATCACCCGCTGCGGGTCCTTGGCCTCGCCCGCGGTGACACCGATGATCTCGATGCCGCCAAAGGCGAACATCACCACCGCAAAAGAAGCGATCACCCCACCGATGCCATTGGGCATGAAGCCGCCATGGGCCCAGAGGTTGGTGGCCCCCGCCGCCTGCTCGTGGCCAGCACTGCCGATACCGAACAGCATGATGCCGAAGCCGCCGAGAATCATCGCGACTATGGCCCCGACCTTGAGCAGCGACAGCCAGAATTCCAGCTCGCCGAAGACCTTGACGCTGCACAGGTTCAGCCCGCCGATGAACAGCACGATGGACAGCACCCAGATCCAGCGCTCCACATCGGGAAACCAGAAACCCATATAGATGCCGAAGGCGGTGACGTCCGCCAGGCACACGATCAGCATCTCGAAGGCATAGGTCCAACCCAGGATAAAGCCCGGCATGGGCCCCAGGTACTGGCTGGCGTAGTGCCCGAAGGAACCGGACACCGGGTTGTGCACGGCCATTTCCCCCAGGGCGCGCATCACCATGAACACCGCCGCGCCACCGATCAGGTAGGCCAGCAGCACGGCCGGCCCGGCCATCTGGATGGCCGAGGCGGAACCGTAGAACAGGCCGGTACCAATGGCCGACCCCAACGCCATAAAGCGTATATGGCGAGCCGACAGGCCCCGTTGTAATCCTCTTTCTTGCGCTTGCATGTCATCGTCCCTTTTATTGTTATCGGACAAGGCCGCCCCGCGCCGCGGCGCAGGGAGACCGACTAGACGCTCCGCGTCTGTCTTGCGGGTCATACACCCGCCGCAGGGGCCGAGGACTCGGCACCGCGGCGGCTGTCAATGCCTTACAGGCTCGGCAGCAGTTGTGCCGGCAGCAGGTCGTTGAGGCAACGCGAGGCCAGCAACTCGCTGGCGGCGTTGATGTCTGGAGCGAAGAACCGGTCCTTCTCGTAGTAGGCGACCTGTTCACGCAGGGTGGCGCGAGCCTGCTCCAGGGCCGGCGAGGTTTTCAGGCCTTCGCGCAGATCCAGGCCCTGGCACGCCGCCAGCCATTCCACGGCGAGAATGCCGCGGGTGTTGCCGGCCATTTCCCACAGGCGCTTGCCGGCGGCTGGAGCCATGGACACGTGGTCTTCCTGGTTGGCCGAAGTCGGCAGGCTGTCCACCGAGTGCGGGTGAGCCAAGGCCTTGTTCTCGCTGGCCAGGGCCGCAGCCGTGACCTGGGCGATCATGAAGCCGGAGTTGACCCCGCCATTGGCCACCAGGAACGGCGGCAACTGGGACATGTGCTTGTCCATCATCAGCGAAATGCGCCGCTCGCTCAGGGAGCCGATCTCGGCAATCGCCAGGGCCATGTTGTCGGCGGCCATGGCCACAGGTTCAGCGTGGAAGTTGCCACCAGAAATCACATCGCCTTCAGCGGCGAACACCAGCGGGTTGTCGGACACCGCGTTGGCCTCCACCACCAGCACTTCGGCGGCCTGGCGGAACTGGGTCAGGCAGGCGCCCATCACCTGGGGCTGGCAGCGCAGGGAGTACGGGTCCTGGACCTTGTCGCAGTTCTGGTGCGAAGCCGAGACCTCGGTGCGCTCACCCAGCAAGGAGCGATAGGCCGCAGCCGTGTCGATCTGCCCGCGCTGGCCACGAGCGGCATGGATCCGCGCATCGAACGGCGAACGCGAACCCAGCACCGCTTCCACGGTCAGGCCGCCACACACCAGGGCACCGGCGAACAAGTCTTCGCCTTCGAACAGCCCGCGCAGGGCAAAGGCGGTAGATACCTGGGTGCCGTTGAGCAGCGCCAGGCCTTCCTTGGCGGCCAGGGTCAGCGGCTTGAGACCGGCAACTTCCAGGGCCGCGGTGGCTTCCAGCCATTGGCCCTTGTAGCGGGCCTTGCCCTCACCCAGCAGCACCAGGGACATATGGGCCAAAGGCGCCAGGTCACCAGAAGCGCCCACCGAGCCCTTGAGGGGAATATGCGGGTAGACCTCGGCGTTGATCAGGGCGATCAGGGCATCGATCACCTGGCGACGAATACCGGAGAAACCCCGGCTCAGGCTGTTGACCTTGAGCACCATGATCAGGCGCACCAGATCATCGCTGATGGGCTCGCCCACACCCGCGGCATGGGACAGCACCAGGGAGCGCTGGAGGTTTTCCAGGTCGGCGCTGGCAATGCGAGTCGAAGCCAGCAGGCCGAAACCAGTGTTGATGCCGTAGGCGGTGCGGTTCTCGGCGAGGATCTGCTCGACACAGGCGACGCTGGCATCGATCTGCGCCGAGGCGCTGCCATCCAGGGTCAGGGTCACCGGCTGTTGGTAGACGGCCCGCAGTTGGGCCAGGGTCAGTTGGCCGGGAATCAGGTTGAGTGCAGTCACATCTATGCTCCTTTTGAGAGTTTTGTAATAACCGCCAGTCGCTCCGGAAGTTTCCGTTATCCGTCGTCGTCCGCTGTTTGGGCGGGTGACGCCTTGGCACGCTGGCTATGGGGAAAAGTGGTTTATTGCACCTTGGCAAAACGTTCGTGGAGCAGTCGCGGTTGCTTGAGCAGCGCCGCCGCACTGGCAATATCCGGCGCCAGCCAGCGATCCTGGTCATAGGCCGCCACCCGCTCGCGCAACAGGCACCAGGCCATGCCGGTGCCGATGCCGAAACGCTGCTGCTTGAGAAATTCGAAGGCCTGGGCCGCCAGCAGGTACTCGATGGCGAGGATCTGCGTGCAGTTCTCCAGCACCTGATGCAGCTTCAGCGCGGCATTGGTGCCCAGGCTCAGGTGGTCTTCCTGCAGGCCCGAGGTGACGTAGTTGTCGAGCACCGCCGGCTGGGCCAGCTGGCGGTTCTGCGCGCACAGCGAGGCCGCCACGTACTGCACGATCATCATTCCGGAATTGACCCCGGGCTCACTCACCAGGAACGCCGGCAAGCCACTGACATGGGGGTTGATCAGGCGGTCCAGGCGGCGCTCGGCAATCGAGCCGATCTCGGCCATGGCGATTGCCAGCAGGTCCGCCGCCAGGGCCACCGACTGCCCGTGAGGGTTGGCCTGGGACATCACCCGGTAGTGCTCCGGGGTGCCCAGCAGCAAGGGATTGTCGGTGGCGCCATTGAGCTCGGTCTGCACCTGCTGTGCGGCGTGGGCCAACTGATCCCGGGCCGCACCGTGAACCTGGGGAATCGAGCGGATGCTCAGGGCATCCTGGGTACGGATGCCCTGGCTGGCGGCGATCACTTCGCTGCCATCGAGCAGGGCGCGCAGGTTGGCGCCCACTACCTGCATCCCGGGATGGGCCTTGAGGGCAATGATCTCGGCATCGAAGGCGGCGATCTGCCCACGCTGGGCCTCGAAACTCATGGCGCCGATCACATCGGCCCACTGCAACAGCCGGCTGGCATCGGCCAGGGCCAGGCAGGCCAGGCCGGTCATGCACGGCGTGCCATTGACCAGGCACAAACCATCCTTGGCGCCCAGTTGCACCGGTTCCAGCCCTTCCGCGGCCAGGGCCTGCGCGGCACTCACCACCTGCCCGCGATAGCTGACCTGGCCAACCCCCAGCAGGGCGATGCCGATATGCGCCATATGGGTCAGGTAGCCCACCGAGCCCTGGGACGGCACTTGCGGGGTAATGCCGCGATTGAGCAGCGCCAGCAATGCCTTGACCACCTGCGGGTGAATACCGGATTTGCCGTGGCTGTAGTTGATGATGGCGGCGCAGAGAATCGCCCGGGTCTGCTCGTCGGCCAGCACCGGCCCCACTCCGCAGGCGTGGCTGAGCAGGGTATTGCGCGACAGCTGGCTGAGCTGCTCACCTTCGAGCAGCACATTGCACAGGGCCCCGAGGCCGGTGCTGATGCCATAGGCCCGCTCGCCCTGCTCCACCACCTTGCGCACTATGGCCTGGGCATTGTCGATCCGCGCCCAGGCCTGGGCCGACAGCTCAAGCTGCGCACCTTCACGGGCGACGGCGACCACATCCTGCCAGGCCATGGGGGCCTCGGCGATTACGATTGTTTCAGCCTGGGACATCGGGAACCTCATCATGGAATCAGGGGAGCATTGGCCGGCACGCCGGCGCCTACACCGTTGCCGCGCGGCGCTGGACGAAACGATCGACGTATTCATCCGCCGGCGAATGCAGGATCTCCCTCGGCGTGCCCACCTGGATCAGCCGGCCATCCTTGAGAATGGCGATGCGATTGCCGATGCGTACGGCCTCGTCCAGGTCGTGGGTGATGAAGACGATGGTCTTGTGCAGGGTCTTCTGCAGCTCCAGCAACTGGTCCTGCATCTCGGCGCGGATCAGCGGATCGAGGGCACTGAAAGCCTCGTCCATCAGGATCACGTCGGTGTCCGCTGCCAAGGCCCGGGCCAGGCCGACCCGCTGGCGCATGCCACCGGACAGCTGGTGCGGGTACTTCTTCTCGTAGCCCTTGAGGCCCACGGTGTTGATCCAGTGCAGCGCCCGCTCGGCGCACAGCGCCTTGCTCTCGCCACGCACCTTGAGGCCATAGGCGACGTTGTCCTGGACGTTGCGATGGGGCAGCAGGCCGAAGCTCTGGAACACCATGCTGATCTTGTTGCGGCGAAATTGCCGCAGGGCTTCCATGTCGTATTGCAGGATGTCCTCGCCATCCACCAGGATCGCCCCGCTGGTGGGATCGATCAGGCGGTTGAAGTGGCGCACCAGGGTCGACTTGCCGGAACCGGACAAGCCCATGATGACGAAGATCTCGCCACTGCCGATGCTCAGCGACAGGTCGTTGACCCCCACCACACAGCCGGTCTCGGCCAGCACCTGGTCCTTGCCCTGGCCTTGCTGGATCAGCGCCAGGGCTTCGGCGGAGCGGCTGCCGAATATCTTGAACACATTGCGCACTTCGATCTTGCTCACGGCACTGCTGCTCATTTGCTCACCTCATGGCGTGGACGACCATAGGCCTGGGTAATGCGGTCGATCACCACCGCCAGAATCACGATCGCCAGCCCGGCTTCCAGGCCGCGCCCGACGTTGAGGGTCTGGATGCCCACCAGCACGTCCTCGCCCAGGCCACGGGCACCGATCATCGAGGCGATCACCACCATCGACAGGGCCATCATGGTGGTCTGGTTAATCCCGGCCATGATGCTCGGCAGGGCCAGGGGCAGTTGCACGCCGAACAGCTGCTGCCAGCGGTTGGCGCCGAAGGCGTTGATGGCTTCCATCACCTCGCCGTCGACCTGGCGGATCCCCAGGTCGGTGAGGCGGATCAGCGGCGGCGCGGCGTAGATCACCGTGGCGAAGATCGCCGGCACCTTGCCCAGGCCGAACAGCATCAGCACCGGGATCAGGTACACGAAGCTGGGCATGGTCTGCATGATGTCCAGCAGCGGCATCAGCACCGAGCGCAGACGGTTGCTGCGGGCCGAGAGAATGCCCAGGGGAATGCCGATCAGCACCGAGATCAGGGTGGCCACCAGCATCAGCGCCAGGGTCTGCATCAGCTTGTCCCACAGGCCCACGGCACCCACCAGGAACAGCAGGCCGACTATCACCGCCGTGGTCAGGAACTTGCGCGTGGCGTGCCAGGCGACGCCGCCGACAATCGCCAGCATCAGCCACCAGGGCGCCATGCGCAGCAGGCCTTCAAGATTGACGATGGCCCACAGCAGGGTGTCGGAAATGTGCCGGAACACATCGCCGTAGTGGGTCACCAAGGCATCGACCCAGCCGTTGACCCAGTCGGCGATGGAGAAGGTGAAATTTTCTGGAAACATAGGTAACTCTCGATCAGGTGGAGTTTGGCGCAGCTCCCGAAGACCCCGTGGGATCTCCGGGAAGGCTCCACCTACAAGGCCGCGTCGATTTTCTTGGCCGCCTCGTCGCTGACCCAGGCATGCCAGACTTCAGGATGTTCCTTGAGGAAGATCTTCGCCAGTTTCGGCGACTCGATGCGTTCGCGGGTCATGCGCCCCAGGTTCTGGTTCAGCAGGTCGATCGGCAGGTTGGCCTTGGCCAGCACCGCCACCAGCTCCGGTGCTTCGTCGTGGAAGGTCTTGGACAGGCCGACCTTGATGCTCACGCTCTTGTCCACGCCGGGTTTCTCGTCGAGCTTGACCAGGTCCACCTGGCCCATCAGCGGGGTCGGCGACCAGTAGTAGAACAGGATCGGCTCGCCACGCTTGTAGCTCGACAGCACCGCCGCATCCAGGGCCGGGCCGGTGCCGGGGCGGAAGTTGGTGTAGCTGCTTTCCAGGCCGTAGCTCTTGATCATCTCGCTGTTGTCCAGCTCACAGGTCCAACCGGCCGGGCAGTTGTAGAAACGCCCCTTGCTCGGCTCTTCCGGGTCCTTGAACACGGCGGCGTACTTGCCCAGGTCGGCGATGTTCTTCAGCTCCGGGGCCTTGGCTTCGAGCTTGCGCTTGGCATCGCCCTCGATCACGTAGCGCGGCACGTACCAGCCCTCGATGGCCCCCACCACCGGCGCGCCGACACCCACCACCTTGCCGGCCTTCTCGGCCTTGTTCCACACCTCGCTGCGGCCTACCCACTCTTCGGCGAAGACCTGGATGTCATTGCTGCCCAGGGCGTTTTCCATGGTGATGGAGTTGCCCGGCAGGCTGTCGGTCTTGCAGTCGTAGCCCTTCTCCAGGACAAATTGCAGGACATCGGTGAGCAACATGCCGCTTTCCCAGTTCAGGCCGGCGAACTTCACCGGCTTGCCCGACTCGCACCAGCCGGCGGCCTGGGCTCCGGTAGCGGCCGCAAGGCCCAGGGACAGCAACGTGGTCAGCAGGGTCTTATGCATTTTCATTATGTGACGCTCCTAATCATAAGTTGGCTTACGGCAGTTAAGAGGCATCCAGGCCTGTCCACGTCCCGTTGACGACTCACACCGTAGCGGCGCGGTCGGTCCCGTTGAGCTTTTGTTCGATCGGCGCAGCCTGCTCTACCGGCAGGATCAGGTGCTCGGGCACCGCGCCATGCCACTTCTTCGCGCAGAGGTAATACAACGCTGCGGGCACCACCAGGCCGATGATCCAGGAGATATCGGTACCGCCGAGGCTGGCGACCAGGGGGCCGGTGTAGAAGTGGGTGGAAATGAAGGGCATCTGTACCAGCACGCCGAATACATAGATGGAAATGCCCAGCACATTCCAGCGGCCGTAACGGCCGTCCGGGTCGGACAGCGCCGGGATGTCGTAGCGCTCCTTGGTGATGCAGTAGAAGTCCACCAGGTTGATCGCGCTCCAGGGCGTGAAGAACGCCAGCAGGAACAGGATGAAGGACTTGAATGCCCCGAGGAACGAGTGCTGGCCAAGCAGCGCGATCAGGGTCGCGGTGCCGACAATCACCAGCACGAACACCAGCCGCTGCAGGCGCGTCACCTTCAGCTCGCCGCGAAAGCCGCTGACGATGGTGGCAATGCACATGAAGCTGCCGTAGGAGTTCAGGGTAGAAATGGTCACCTTGCCGAAGGCGATGCTGAAGTACAGCAGCGCCGCTATCGCACCGCTACCGCCCAGGCCGACGATATAAGCCACTTCACGCCCGGCGAACTGACCGTTGGCCATGGCCGCGGCGAACACCCCGAGCACCATCGCCACCTGCGCCCCGATCACCGATCCTGCGCCAGCGGCGAGGAAGGTTTTCATGGGTGAGGTCTTGCTCGGCAGGTAGCGCGAGTAGTCGGCGACATAAGGGCCAAAGGCAATTTGCCAGGAGGCCGCAAGCGACACCGCCAGGAGGAAGCTGCTCCAGCTGAAATGACGGATGTCCAGCAAGGCGCCGACATCGGTCTGGCTCAGCAGCCGGCTGAACAGATAGAAGAAGGCGATCACGCCGATCACGCTGGCAACCCGGCCGATGTAGTGGATCACCCGGTAGCCCAGCACCGTGACCAGCACGATGACGCTGGCGAACATCAGGATGCCGGCACTGTCGCTGACACCGAACATCTGCCCCAGCGCCTGGCCGGAAAGCACCGTGCCGGTGGCGGTGAAGCCCAGGTACATCAGGCACACCAGGACAATCGGGATGGCCGCGCCATAAACCCCGAACTGCACCCGGCTGGAAATCATTTGCGGCAGGCCGAGCCGTGGCCCTTGCGCGGCATGCAGGGCCATCACCCCGCCGCCCAGCAATTGCCCGATCAGCAGGCCGATCAACGACCAGAACACATCACCGCCCAACACCACCGCCAGGGCGCCGGTGACGATCGCGGTGATCTGCAGGTTGGCACCCAGCCACAGGGTGAACTGGCTCAATAGACGACCGTGTCTTTCCACTTCCGGGATGTAGTCGATCGAACGCCTTTCGATCAACGGTTTATTGTTCGCACGATCATTCGCTGAAGCCATGGACGTCAAACCTCTAATGGGCACTGCAGACGATGTCCCCTGTAGGAGCGAGCTGGCTCGCGAGGCGGTGTAGCTGAGGCACCGCGGTGCTTGCTTCGCCAGCAAGCTGGCTCCTACAGGGAGGCTGGGTTGAACCAATGCTCCGGTTACTTGCCGGTGATCATCGGCAGGTTCAGCCCCTGTTCCTTGGCGCAGTCGATGGCGATCTGATAGCCGGCGTCGGCGTGACGCATGACCCCAGTGGCCGGATCGTTGTGCAGTACCCGGGCGATACGCTCGGCGGCCTCGTCGCTACCGTCGCAGACGATGACCATCCCCGAATGCTGGGAGAAGCCCATGCCCACGCCACCGCCGTGATGCAGGGAAACCCAGGTGGCGCCGCTGGCGGTGTTCAGCAGGGCGTTGAGCAGCGGCCAGTCGGACACGGCGTCGGAACCGTCCTGCATGGATTCGGTTTCCCGGTTCGGGCTGGCCACGGAACCGGAGTCCAGGTGGTCGCGACCGATAACGATTGGCGCCGACAGCTCGCCGCGACGGACCATTTCGTTGAATGCCAGGCCGAGCTTGGCGCGCAGGCCCAGGCCGACCCAGCAGATCCGCGCCGGCAGGCCCTGGAAGCTGATGCGCTCGCGGGCCATGTCCAGCCAGTTGTGCAGATGGGCGTCGTCGGGGATCAGCGCCTTGACCTTGGCGTCGGTCTTGTAGATGTCTTGCGGGTCACCGGACAGCGCCGCCCAGCGGAACGGGCCGATGCCGCGGCAGAACAGCGGACGGATATAGGCCGGTACGAAGCCGGGGAAGTCGAAGGCATTTTCCACGCCCTCTTCCTGGGCCATCTGGCGGATGTTGTTGCCGTAGTCGAAGGTCGGCACGCCCATTTTCTGGAAGGCCAGCATGGCTTTCACATGTTCGGCCATGGACTGCTTGGCGGCCTTGATCACCGCGGCGGGCTCGGTCTTGGCGCGGTCGCGGTACTGCTCCCAGGTCCAGCCCTTGGGCAGGTAGCCGTTGAGCGGGTCGTGGGCGCTGGTCTGGTCGGTGACCATGTCCGGACGCACACCGCGGCGCACCAGTTCCGGCAGGATCTCGGCGGCGTTGCCGCACAGAGCGATGGAGATCGCACGGCCTTCGGCGGTGTATTTCTTGATCCGCGCCAGGGCGTCGTCCAGGTCGGTGGCTTGCTCGTCGACGTAGCGGGTCTTGAGGCGGAAGTCGATGCTGGTCTGCTGGCATTCGATGTTCAGCGAGCAAGCCCCGGCCAGGGTCGCGGCCAGCGGTTGCGCGCCGCCCATGCCGCCCAGGCCGGCGGTCAGCACCCAGCGGCCCTTGAGGTTGGAATCGTAGTGCTGGCGACCGGCTTCGACGAAGGTTTCGTAGGTGCCCTGGACGATGCCCTGGCTGCCGATGTAGATCCAGCTGCCGGCGGTCATCTGGCCGTACATGGCCAGGCCCTTGGCATCCAGCTCATTGAAGTGTTCCCAGCTGGCCCAGTGCGGTACCAGGTTGGAGTTGGCGATCAGCACCCGTGGCGCGTTGCTGTGGGTCTTGAACACGCCCACCGGCTTGCCGGATTGCACCAGCAGGGTTTCGTCGTCATTCAGCTGGGTCAGGGCCTCGACGATCTTGTCGTAGCACTCCCAGTTGCGCGCAGCGCGGCCGATGCCACCGTAGACCACCAGCTCCTTGGGGTTCTCGGCGACTTCGGGGTCGAGGTTGTTCATCAGCATGCGCAACGGCGCTTCGGTCAGCCAGCTCTTGGCGGTCAGCTTGTTGCCGCGTGCGGCACGGATTTCGACGTTACGGTATTGAGTGGGTTTGCTGTCGGTCACGGAAAAACTCCTCGGCGTTGAGTCCAAGGTGCGAAGAGGATTCCATCGACTCTTACGCACACATATTTACTTGTACATACAAGCATATGCAATCAAGCGGCCAACTCGCTTGAGGCGAACCTGAAAAGCCCTAAGCGAAATCTGAAAGCCTTGTGGAATAAGGCTTTCAAGCAATAAGGAATTTTCGACAAAGATATTTTGCAGCCACCTCCAGCCGCCGGTAACAGCGCAATGTGCGTCGTGCTGGGGCGTTAGGTAACAAGTTGGTGCGCGCAGAAACAGTCCACCACAACCCGGATGGGCGTTTTTTGCCCAGCGCGAACCGCAGGCCTCGAGAGGGTCTGCAATACAGATAAGGAAGAGAGGGGAAATGGGCGCAGGCCCCAGAGTCGTATCCCGACCCGGGGCCTGCGCAGGCGAATCAGCAGGCGCTGAGTTCGATCACGCAGCAGCAGCCGTCGAGGGCAATTTCCCTGAGCCCGGCATTCTCATCCAGGCGCAGGCAGTCATAGCGACCCAGTGCCTGCACCGGGCTGTCGGCGGTGTCGACCCAGGCCTGCTCGGCGGCACTGAACACCAGCAGCGTGTGGGCCTGGCTGAAGAAGCGCTGCTGGCCTTCGAACCATTGCAGCCGCGCGATGTAGCGCTCGGGGCAATAGATCAGGTTGAAATCCCGGATCGGCCCGTCCAGCAGGTTGCAGTTGACCTGGCTGGCACCACTGAAGGCGAACAGATCCAGAGGCAGCAGGGGCCGCACATCCTGGCCGTCGACCTGCAACTGCATGCCTGCGCCCTGCAGCACGGTGATGATCCGCTGATAGCCGGCAAAGCTGGAAAAGCCGCCGGACTCGGCAATATCGGCGATCGACAGACGCCAGCCGAAACCCTCAAGGCCAGTGCCGGCATCCCGGGTGATCTCTTCGGTGCTGCCGCCACCGTTCTTCCATGGCATGCGCGGGTAGTCGGCGGCCCGCAGAAGGCTGAGCTGGGTCATTTGTGAAAGCGTCCTTCCAGGCGATGACGGGAACCGGGGTGGATCAAGCGCGCGGCAGTCACCGGCTGGCGCCCGGACCAGGTACGGCGGCGAATCAGCAGGCAGGGCTCGCCGGGTTCGATCTGCAGCAGCCGGCATTCTTCGGGCTCGGCGAGAATCGCCTCCACCACATGCTCGCCCTCGGTCAGCGGCGCCACCTGGGACAGATAGGCGTAAGGGGTCTGCAGGGTGAAGTCCTGCTTGAGGTACTCCGGCGCCACCAGGGCGTTGACGAAGCGATCCTCGATCTGTACCGGGATATCGTTCTCGAAATGCACGATCAGCGAGTGGAACACCCGCTGCCCTTCGCGCATGTCCAGGGCCAGGGCGCGCTCGGAACCGGCGGCCTCCTCGCCCAGGGTGATCACCTGGCAGGTGTGGCGATGACCGCGGGAAGCGATCTCGTCGGCAATGTTATGCACCTCGAACAACGCCGACTGGCTCTTGGGCTCGGCCACGAAGGTGCCCACGCCCTGCATGCGCACCAGCATGCCCTCGGCGGTCATTTCCCGCAGCGCACGGTTGATGGTCATGCGGCTGAAACCCAGCTGGTTGACCAGCTCGCTTTCCGAAGGCACGCGGTAGTGCGGCGGCCAGTTCCCGCTCTCGATCTGCTGGGTGATCATCTGCTTGACGCGGGCATACAGGGGCGCCGGACTATCGCCCAGATGGGCGGCCAGCAGCGATTTGGCAGGCGGAGTCGGCACGGGAAATCCTTGTTCAGCAAAAAAGGTGACTAGATTGCCGGAGTTTACCGGGCAGGCAAACGTCTGTATATGTATATACAAATAACACAAGATAGGGTGCCTGAATCATGTCCGCCTTCTTCGCCGAGCGCGCGCTGCTGCCTAATGGATGGGCCAACCATGTACGTCTTGAAGTCAGCGCCGACGGCCTGCTGACTCACATCCAGGCCAACGCCAGTGCCGAAGGTGCACAGCGGCTCAAGGGCCCACTGCTGCCGGGCATGCCCAACCTGCACTCCCATGCGTTCCAGCGGGCCATGGCCGGGCTGGCGGAAGTGGCCGGCAACCCCAATGACAGCTTCTGGACCTGGCGCGACCTGATGTACCGCCTGGTGGGCAAGATCAGCCCCGAGCAGCTGCAGATCATCGCCCGCCAGCTGTACATCGAAATGCTCAAGGCCGGCTACACCTCGGTAGCCGAGTTCCACTACGTGCACCACGATTGCGACGGCCAACCCTACGCCGACCCGGCCGAGCTGTCCCGGCGCATCAGCCAGGCGGCGGCAGACAGCGGTATCGGCCTGACCCTGCTACCGGTGCTCTACAGCCACTCAGGCTTCGGTGGCCAAGCGCCCAACGACGGCCAGCGGCGCTTTATCAACAGCACGGAAAACTACCTGCAACTGCAGCAACGCCTGCAACCCTTGCTGGCGCAACAGGCCAACCAGCAACTGGGCCTGTGCTTCCACTCCTTGCGCGCGGTCACGCCGCAGCAGATAAGCCAGGTGCTGGCCGCCAGCGATAGCCAGTGCCCGGTGCATATCCACATTGCCGAACAGCAGAAGGAAGTCGACGACTGCCTGGCCTGGAGTGGGCGCCGGCCGCTGCAATGGCTGTACGAGAACGTTGCGGTGGACTCGCGCTGGTGCCTGGTCCATGCCACCCACGCCAACCCGGAAGAAGTCAGCCTCATGGCCAACAGCCGGGCCATTGCCGGGCTGTGCCTGACCACTGAAGCCAACCTGGGGGACGGCATCTTCCCGGCAGTGGATTTCCTCGCCCAGGGCGGACGCCTCGGCATCGGCTCCGACAGCCACGTGTCACTGAGCGTGGTGGAGGAGCTGCGTTGGCTGGAGTATGGCCAGCGCCTGCGGGATCAGCGCCGCAACCGACTGTACCGCAGCGACCAGCCCATGGTCGGCCGCACCTTGTACGACGCCGCTCTGGAAGGCGGCGCCCAGGCACTGGGGCAAGCCATAGGCACCCTGGCCGTGGGCAAGCGTGCGGACTGGCTGGTGCTGGATGGCAACGATCCCTACCTGGCCACTGCCGATGGCGATGCCATTCTCAACCGCTGGCTGTTCGCCGGCGGCGACCGCCAGGTGCAGGATGTGATGGTGGGTGGCCAATGGCAGGTGCGCGACGGACGTCACGCCGCCGAAGAGGATAGCAGCCGGGCCTTCACCCAGGTGCTGCGCGACCTGCTCGGCTGACCCACCAGCCACTGTAGGAGCCGGCTTGCCGGCGAATGCGCCTATAACAGCGCCTTCGCCGGCAAGAGGGTGTGCCTATTTCGAAGTCTTGGCCATGGCCGAGTCCGACACCCGCCAGATCAGCCGCGTGGTGTCATAACCCTGCTGGCGAGCCTTGCTCAGCAGGTCTTCACGTACCGTCTCGTTGACTTCCGGAGTACGTGACAGCAACCACAGGTAACGCCGGTTCGGGTTGCCGACAATCGCCGTCTTGTAGTCGTCGCTGACGTACAACACCCAGTAGTCGCCCTTGACCGCCCCCGGCAGCAGCCGCGAGAACCAGTTGTCGAACTGCACCCAGAGCTTGTCGGTCTTGCCCGGCACCTGGGGCGTTGCCGTACCCCGCGCTTCTTCCCACGTCCACTCCGGGGTCAGGCAGCGGTTGAGCACCGCCACATTGGCATCCGGCAGCAGGGTGTAGCGCGCCTCGGATTGTGCGCAATTGCGCTGGAAGTACATGGGCAACCGCGCCAACTCGTACCAGGTCCCCTGGTAGCGTTTGAGGTCGACGTGATTGGCCGTCTTGGGCGCCAGCGAATCGTCCCGGGACGTGGCGCAGCCGGCCAAGAGCAGGCCGACCAGAAGAGTGAAAACAAAACGCATCATTATTTTTCTCCCGCGGGCCCGAGGCCCCGGTTTCTACTTCAGGCCTTGCCCGGAAAACATCAGCACCTTGTCACCGGCATACTGCACGCTGATAAAGCTGTTCTTGTCGCCCCAGGTGCAACTGGACATGCCCAGCGCGCCCGAACAGTCGGTCGGTTTGCCCAGGAGTTTTTCGACATCGGCCTTGGGCATGCCCGTCGAAATCTTGGAATAGTTTTCCTGATTGACCTTGCTGCATGCAGCCAACAGCACGCAGAACGACAACAGAGCGAGAGAACGCAGGGACATGGTGAACTCCTGGACGAAGGGAGGAAGGCCTGCCGGCCAACCAGAAGCTTAGAAGAGAAAACCCCCTTCTGGTTCCCCGCCGCAGCGGGTATTTGTTGCCGGGCGCGCGAGGCATTTTCCCGGCAAATCAAGCACCTTTTCGCCCTGCCCTGCTGTTCGTCGGTTTTGTGCCACGCGCGCTCATCTTCGCTGATGGCCAGTCGACATAACTGCAGCGCAAAGCCCTTTACTGTGGCAAATTGACGCCCCTCGTTGACCAGCCCCTCGCGGTAGTTCACTTAATGACCAGCAATCTGAAATTCAGCCACAAGATCCTGCTTGCCGCCGCCCTTGTGGTGGCCGTCGCGTTCGCCTGTTTCATTCTGTTCAATGACTATCGACAGCGTGAAGCCTTGCGCAGCAGCACCGAGTCCTCGATGCAGGAACTGGGCAGCCTGACCACCAGCAACATCCAGACCTGGCTGGAAAGCCGCATCCAGCTTCTGCAATCCCTGGCCCAGCAGATCGCCGTGGACGGCAGCGGCGCCGACAGCCTGAAACGCAGCGTCGGCCTGCCCGCCTACACCAGCAACTTCCAGCTCAGCTACTTCGGTGGCCAGGACGGGGTGATGTTCTCGGTGCCGGCCGGCAATCGCGCCGCCGACTACGACCCTCGCGCCCGTGGCTGGTACAAGGCGGCCAATGGCGCCCAGCGCACCATAGTCACCGAACCCTATATCGCCGCTTCGTCGGGCAAGCTGGTGGTAACCGTCGCCACCCCGGTGCAGCACCAGAACCAGATGATCGGCGTCGCCGGCGCCGACATCGACCTGTCGAGCATCAGCGCCATCATCAACTCGCTGAATTTCGGCGGCCACGGCCAGGCCTTCATCGTCAGCGCCGAGGGCAAGATCCTGGTCCACCCCGACAGCAAGCTGGTGCTCAAGAGCCTGGCCGAGGCCTATCCCGATGGTGCGCCGAGCATCAGCCCCGGCCTCAAGGAAGTGCAACTCAACGGCAAGACCCAGTTCATTTCCTTCACCCACGTCAACGGCGTGCCCTCGGCCGACTGGTACGTGGCCCTGGTCCTGGACAAGGACACCGCCTTCGGCATGCTCAGCGAGTTCCGCACCTCGGCGATCATCGCCATGCTGATCGCCGTGGTGATCATCATCAGCCTGCTGGGCATGCTGATCCGCATGCTGATGCAACCCCTGCACCTGATGGGCCGGGCCATGCATGACATCGCCGAGGGCGAAGGCGACCTGACCAAGCGCCTGGTGATCCACGGCCACGACGAGTTCGGCACCCTGGGGGTGTCGTTCAACCGTTTCGTCGAGCGCATCCACGGCTCCATCCGCGAAGTGGCCTCGGCTACCGGCCAGGTCAACGAAGTGGCCCTGCGGGTGGTGGCGGCCTCCAACTCGTCGATGTTCAACTCCGACCAGCAAGCCTCGCGCACCAGCAGTGTGGCCGCGGCGATCAACCAGCTGGGCGCTGCCGCCCAGGAGATCGCGCAGAATGCCGCCCTGGCTTCGCAACACTCCAGCGAAGCCCGCAGCCTGGCGCAGGACGGCCAGCAGGTGGTGGATAAAACCATCGCGGCCATGCATCAGCTTTCGACCAAGATCAGCAGCTCCTGCGACAACATCGAGACCCTCAACAGCAACACGGTGAATATCGGGCAGATCCTCGAAGTGATCACCAGCATTTCCCAGCAAACCAACCTGCTGGCGCTCAACGCCGCCATCGAAGCGGCCCGGGCCGGGGAAGCCGGACGCGGCTTCGCGGTGGTGGCGGACGAAGTGCGCAACCTCGCCCACCGCACCCAGGATTCGGCGCAGCAAGTGCAGAAGATGATCGAGGAACTGCAAGTGGGTGCCCGCGCCGCAGTGGGCACCATGACCGAAAGCCAGCGCGAGAGCGAAAGCAGCGTGGGCATCGCCAATCAGGCCGGCGAACGCCTGGGCAGCGTGACCCAGCGTATCGGCGAGATCGACGGCATGAACCAGTCGGTGGCCACCGCCACCGAGGAACAAACCGCCGTGGTGGAGTCGATCAACGTCGACATCACCGAAATCAACACCCTCAACCAGGAAGGCGTGGAAAACCTGCAAGCCACCCTGCGCGCCTGCGCCGACCTGGAACAGCAAGCCAAGCGCCTGCAGCATCTGGTGGGTAGTTTCCGTATCTAAGGAACAACTTCGCCGGCAAGCCGGCTCCTGCAATAGGTGTAGGAGCCGGCTTGCCGGTGAAATCGAGTCTAGAAACGCGAACCCGGCTCGCGCAGAAACGCCAGCTCTTCAGCCGTGGACTCACGACCGAGGATGGCATTGCGGTGGGGGAAGCGCCCGAAGCGGGCAATGATCTTCTGGTGCCGTTCGGCATAGTCCAGCTGATCGGCGAACACCGGGCGATGTTCCGCCGGTTGTTCATCGTGCAATGCAGCAAGGCGCGAGACGGCCTCGTTCTGCACCGCCAGGTTCTCGCAATGCTCGAACACCAGGTAGATGAAGCAGCGTTGCATGGGCGTCAGGCCTCGGTCGAAATCCGCGGCAATGCCCTGGGCCACCAGGGCCTGGGCACGCAGGTCGCCGGCAAAGGCCTTGGGGGTATCGCGAAAGATCATCCGCGGCAGTTGATCGAGCAACAGCACCAGGGCCAGCCAACCCTCTGGACTTTGCATCCACTGGGTCAAGCCGCCGGCCAGGGCCTGCTCCACCAGCTCCCCGAAACGCTGGCGCGCTTCGAGGTCCTGGCTGTCACGCTTGCCGAACCACAGCTGGCCCTTGGTAGCGACTATCTCCTGCGGCGCTTCGGCGCTACCGAACCACCAATCGAGCAGGGGCTGCCAGGGCGTGGTCATGGCTTACTCCTGGTGGTAGTCGGTAACCCGGGCCACTTCTTCCTTCGAACCCAGGAACACCGCTACGCGCTGGTGCAGGCCTTCAGGCTTGATATCGAGAATGCGCTGGTGGCCATCGGTGGACGCGCCGCCCGCCTGCTCCACCAGGAACGACATCGGGTTGGCTTCGTACATCAGGCGCAGTTTGCCCGGCTTCTCCGGCTCACGGCTGTCGCGTGGGTACATGAACAGGCCGCCACGGGTCAGGATGCGGTGCACGTCGGCCACCATCGCCGCGACCCAGCGCATGTTGTAGTTCTTCTTCAGCGGGCCGGTGTCACCAGCCAGCAGCTCGCCCACGTAGCGCTTGACCGGGGCTTCCCAGTGACGCTCGTTGGACATGTTGATGGCAAATTCCTGGGTCGACTGCGGAATCTTGATGTCTTCGTGAGTCAGCACGAAGCTGCCCATCTCGCGGTCCAGGGTAAAGCCCTTGACGCCATCGCCCAGGGTCAGCACCAGCATGGTCTGCGGACCGTAGATGGCATAACCGGCGGCAACCTGTTGGGTGCCTGGCTGCAGGAAGGCCTTTTCATTCAGGGCTTCGTTCTGGCTCAGGTACTCGTTCGGGCAGCGCAGCACCGAGAAGATGGTGCCGACCGGCGCGTTGATATCGATGTTCGACGAACCGTCCAGTGGGTCGAATACCAGCAGGTAGGCACCCTTGGGGTACTTGCCGGGGATCTGGTAGGCATTGTCCATTTCCTCGGACGCCATGCCGGCCAGGTGACCGCCCCATTCGTTGGCTTCCAGCAGGATCTCGTTGGAGATCACATCGAGCTTCTTCTGCACTTCGCCTTGCACGTTTTCCGTGCCCATGCTGCCCAGCACGCCGCCCAGGGCGCCCTTGGACACGGCGTGGCTGATTTCCTTGCAAGCACGCGCCACCACTTCGATCAGGAAGCGCAGATCGGCAGGAGTGTTGTTGCTGCGGGTCTGCTCAATCAAATAGCGACTCAGGGTAACGCGGGACATGGAAGGCTCCGGAGGAATGGGGGCTAAAAACCCGCGCAGTTTAACGCGAGTCGGGGCGCATTTCCTCCTCTCAGACAGGCAAGCCGCAGATAGAGTTCAGGCGCCGCTTTCAGCGTAGTCAAAAACCCAGGCACGGTGGACCTCCGTGGCGAGGGAGCTTGCTCCCGCTCGGCCGCGCAGCGGTCGTAAAACCTGCCGCCGTTGCTTGGCTGCGGAAATGCCATTGGGGCGGCTGCGCCCGGAGCGCCAGCCGACCCAGCGGGAGCAAGCTCCCTCGCCACAAGTGCCGGCCTCAGGCCGCAGGCTTGCGCAACAGGCTGTAGGCCATGCCGCCCAGCGCCAGTACCCCCAGCAGCAGTACCGCCCACAGGCCGATCTTCTTCCAGTCCGGACCGCCAGCCGTCACGCTCGCAGGGTTGGCCGTAGCAGCCGTATTCGGTTGCGCCGCGCCATCCACCCGGGCCTGGCCCAGGCCTTTGAGGCGCTGCGGGCTGTAGTCGGGAATCAGGGTGGCCAGCGGCAGGTTGGCCGCGGTCGCGCTCGGGTTGCCCAGGGCCAGGGTGTAAGGCCCGGCGCCTCGGGCCAGAAACACCAGCTGGGTGCCGCGCACGGCGAACTCCAGGGCTGGCGCCTCGGCGCCCAGGCCGCCACCGCGCTCGTCCACCTTCAGCTTCAATTGCTGCACGATCTGCCCGGGCACTTGCAGCTCGTTCTGCTGCACATCCTGGCCATTCTGGGTCAGGCGATACAGCAGGCCGCTGCTCAGGGGCTGCCAGGGCAGGCTGGTTTCCCGACGACCATACAGGGTCGCCGGCGCCAGGCTGTTGGCCTGCCTGATTTCGATCCGCACCCGCTCGATATTCAGCCCCATGGGCAACTGCCAGCTGTATTCACCGGCCTTGACGGTATTGCCTGGCAAAGGCTGGGACCACACCAGCGGCGA
This sequence comes from Pseudomonas sp. NFXW11, assembly GCF_049887815.1. Lineage (NCBI taxonomy): Bacteria > Pseudomonadati > Pseudomonadota > Gammaproteobacteria > Pseudomonadales > Pseudomonadaceae > Pseudomonas > Pseudomonas sp. NFXW11. Next base: position 381,232 of record NZ_JAGEKI010000003.1, read on the forward strand.
CGCCAGGCTGCTGCTGACGCTGCTTTGCACTTGCACCGAGGTCAGTTCCGGCGCCACTTGCGGCGCACTCCACAGCAAGCGCAGGTAACGCGCCTGCTGCCCAGGCAGGGCCACTTCATGCTGTTCGATCCGCTCGTCGGCAAAGGCCAGGCGCGCCACCTGGCCATCGCCCCAGGGCTGCCAGTGCTGCAGGTCGTCACTGGCCTCGATGCTGAAACGCTGGAAACCGTCTCGCTCGCTGGTCCAGTCCAGCACCAGTTGCTGCAACGGCGCCTTGATCGCGCTGGCATCCAGCAGCCAGCCGCGCAGCACTTCCTCGCCCACTTCCAACTGAGTGGCCGGCTGTACCTCCACCAGGGTGCCATTGGCCCCGGACTGCACCCGCACGCTGGGCTTGCTGTCGCCCGCCTGGGCCGAATCGTAGAGCGGGAACCACTTCACCGCGGTCAGGCTGCGCTGCTCGCTGGTCTGCGCCTGCTGGCGGGCCAGGGCGTAGGCCTGGGGCTCACCGGCGGCGTTGAATACACGGATGTCCCGCAGGTCGCTCTGGCTGGCCTGGAGTTGCACCGCCAGCGGCAGCTCCAGGCGATACCAGGGGCCTTCACCACTCAGGCTCAAGGGCGCCAGGGACTTGAAATCCCCGGGCTGCTCCTGGGCCACCGCCGACAGCGCCACACACAGGCCCACGGCCCCCAGCCAGCCCAGGTTCAACTTCTGACTCAAGACGACACTCCTTCATTCTCGGGTTTGCCGGCCTCAGGCACGGCCTCGGCCCGTTTAGGCGGCAGCGGGGCGAAATAGCCCACCACCAGCAACAGCACACCCACCCCGATAAACGAGACGATCCGCGCCAAGCCGCCACGGTTGCTCAACTCCACCAGGAACAGCTTGGCCACCACCACGGCGATCAACGCCGCGCCGATCAGCCATACCTCGCGCCGATGTCGCAGGTGCCCGCCGATCATCAGGCCCAGGGCAATCAGGGTCCAGACGATGGACAGGCCGGCCTGCACCAGCATCGATTCCAGCAGTGCGTCCGGGTGGAAGGGCACGCCACTCCAGTGATGGGCCGCACGCATCACCACCAGGGTGAAGAAGGCGAACAGGGAAACTCCCGCCACCAACTGCGTGCCACGCTCGGCGTAATCGGCGCGAATCGCCAGCTCCTGCAGCGCACTGCGCGCCCACACATAGACCCCGAACAGGGCAAACAGCAGGCCCAGTTCCAGGGGGTTGAGCAGCGGCAGGTACGGCAGCGGCTCGGCGCGACCGTCGCTGAAGGTGTTGGCCAGCCAGAACCAGCCCAGCATCAACAATGCCAGGGGCAACGCGGCATACAGGCGGTACTCCCGAGCATAAGCAGCCACCGGCCACGGCCAGTTGCGCGGCGCGGCCATCAGCACCAGGTACAGGCTTGGCAGCAGTGCCCAGCCCAGCCAGCGCCAGGCGTTGTACTGCTCGGAAAGCAGCAGCAAGGCGTAGCGCAGCTCCAGCGCCAGTACCCCCAGCAGTAGCCAGCAGCCCAGCACATGACAGAGGCTCAGCAGCCGCGCCGGCAGCAGGGCCGCCAGGCGCCGCAGGCTGAAGAAATGCACGGCGAATAGCAGGCCCCAAGCCAGCCAGCCCAGGTCCGCCGCCGGGTGATAGCGCGGCGCCCAGGACGCCAGCAGCACCAGGCCCCCGGCAGGCATCAGCAAGCCGCACAGCAAGCCCAGGGACTTCCACCGCAAGCGCAGCGCCAACAGTGCCCACAGCAGCACGCTGGCCGCGGCGATGCCCAGCAGCAGGCTGGCCTGCCAATGGGCCGGGGCAAAACGCAGCACTTCCTTGAGCCAGGTAAAGGCCCACCAGCAAGCGCCCCAGGCCAGCAACAGGTCAGACAAATGCCCCAGGCTCAGGGCATCGAAAGCCGAGCCCTGGTTGCCCCGCTGCAAGCGCCAGGCGCCCACCAATGCCGCCAGGGCCAGCACCATCGGTGTCCAGAAGTCGCCATTGGCCAGGGCGCGCACGCCTTCCACCCCAGCGCTATAGAACCAGTCCGAACCGGCCAGCAGGAAGGTGCTGCCGCCAATCACCTGCAACAGCAGGCCGAAGATGAAACTCGCACGCTGCTGCAAGTACAGGCTGAGCCAGATGATCAACAGGCCGCTGGCCGCCCAGACGCCGCTGGCGGTACGCCATGGCAGCACGAACAGTACCGCCAGGTTGATCATCATCAGGCCCGCCAGCAGCACCACCGACAAGCCGCGCAGCAGGCGCGGATCGTTGCGCACCATATCGTCGCGAGCAGCCAGCAGCATGCCACCCACCAGGGCCAGGCCGATCAGCGAGGCACTGAGCAAGCCGCCCCAGCCGGCGCTGAAGACTGCGCCCGCTTCGCCATCCGCCCCTTGCAGGCGCATCAGGAACAGCACGCCACCCAGCAACTGGATGGCGAACGCAGTGAACAGGAAAGCCCGCGATTGCAGGCGCAGGCCAGCGAACAGGGTCGCCAGCCCGGCCAGGGCCCAGCTGATGGCGGTGCCCTGGGTGAAGAAGAACAGTGGCGCCAGCAGGTACAGGAAACCCAGCCCAAGCACCGCGAGGACAGGTGCACTGCCCTGCTCCCAATTCGACGCCAGGCCTTTCTCGGCCCGGCGCAACTGGTCGAAGCTGAACAGCAGCGCACCGCCCAGCAACAGCGCACCCAATGGCGCGCCGGCCAGCAGGCTGCTGTCGCCAGGACGCAACTCGCTGAGGAAGGCCAGGGCCGAACCCAGTTGCAGCAGCAGGGCGAAGGCCCGGGCCAGCGGCCGTTGCTGGCGCAGGCCGAGCCAGAAGATACCCGCGCCTTCCACCGCCCAGGCGGCTGAGGTCCAGCGCGCATCCAGGCCCAGGGGAATCGCCAGGCTGGCGAAGATCACCCCCAGCGCCAGGCAAGTTTCCCCCAGCAGCAGGGCCCGCCCAGCCATCAGCAGCCGCGCCAGAACCATGTAGATCAGGCCCAGGGCCAGGGCGCTGAAGGACGCCGCGAACTCCAGGTGCTGGACCAGCGCCAGCTGCAGGCCAAAGCCCACCAGCGGCGGGCCGAAGAGCATGCTGCCATCGACGTAGTCACCCTTGCGCGCCGACCAGTGCAGCAGCGCCTGGCGGCTGTCGTCCGCCGGAGCATCGAGCATCTCCAGCAACTTGCGCCGAGTGAACAGCAGGCCAATGGCCAGGTACATCAGGAAGAACAGCACCAGGAACGGCTCAGTGCTCCACAACAGTTCCGGGGCATAGGAACGCAGGCCCCAGGCGAAACCTATGCCGAAGGTGCCCACGAAGCCGATCAGGTTGAGCAGGCGCCAGGCCTTGAACCAGGCAATGCCGAGGATGCCGGCGTTGAGCAGGGCGAAGTAGCTGAACAGCGCCACATGGTTGCCGGCCCCGGTGGAGGTGAGGATGGGGGCGGCAAAGCCGCCCAAGGCTGCCGCAGCCGCCAGCCCCAGGGCGTCCTGGGTGATGGCCAGGATCGCCGAGAACAGCGTCACCGCCACCAACAGGCCAAGGGCCGCGGAAGGATCGAGCAAGGGGTGCAGGCGCATGGCCGCGAACACCGTCAGGTACAGCACCGCGATACCGGTGCCCTGCAGCATCAGGGCATAGCCGCTGTTGCGTCGGCGCAACCACCAGCCCAGCGCCAACAGGCCCAGGGAACTGGCCGCGACCCCGGCATAGCGCAGCTCGATCGGCACCACCATGCCTTCAGTGGCATAACGCAGCAGGAAGGCCAGGCCGAGGAACAGCAGCACCACGCCGACCCGCAGCACGGTATTGCCGCCCAACAGCCAGTTGCGCGCACCGGCAATGGCGCGTTCGATCAGGTTCGGTTGCAGCGGCTCAGGCGGCGCAGAGCGATGGGCTTCGCCGGGCTCGGGTTGCGGCTGGGCTTGCGCCTGGGGCTGCCAGACCGAATCCGCCAGTGGCTGGCTGGCCTCGACGGCGGCCGCCGCTGGCGCCTCCGGCAATTCCCACACCAGCTCGGAAGCGGCCGGTGCGGGCTCCACGGGCGGGATCGGGTCGAGAATGAATTCGGCCAGCTGTTCCGGCTCCGGTGCGGCCGTGAAGCCGCTGCTCGTCTCAGTGACAGCTGGGCTAGCGGCCGTGGCCTGGGGCACGGGCTCGGCCGGTGCGCTGGCGCCACTTTCCAGCAGGGCCAGGCGCTCGCTCAAGGTGGCAAGGGCCTGCCTGGCCTGCACCAGCTGAAGGTGCTGATCCACGACCTGCCGGTGCAAGCCGGCAAAACGTATCGCCAGGCCAATGGCCAGCCCGGCAAAGGCGCCGATCAGAGCGTCGCTGAAGGACTCGTCGACGACCCAGCCCAGCACCAACCCCAACAGCATGAACATCCATTGCATGTGTCGATATCCCTAAGCGGTCCTCTGCAGGACGGGTCACGCAGTGTTGATCTTCTCTCCGATTGGAAGGCCAGCGCTGAGCAAAAGACACCGGCCAGGAGATAAAAAACGGCGCAATTATAGCCACCAGGCCCAACCAGCGCTGGGCCTTGCGCACACTTCCAGCATTTTCACCCCCGACTTACTCCAGGGCCTTCCAGATTTCCGTGGCGTACTCGCGGATGGTCCGGTCCGAGGAGAACCAGCCCATGCGCGCACTATTGAGCACTGCCGAACGCCACCACTGCTGAGTGTCGTGCCAGCGCTCCTCGACCCGTGCCTGGGCGCTCCAGTAGGCATCGAAATCGGCACAGACCAAGAAGCGGTCGTAGTCGACCAGCGAGTCCACCAGCCCGGTGTAGCGTGACGGATCATCGGGCGAGAACACCCCGCCACGAATCGCCTGCAGCACATCGTTGAGCCGGTGAGAGGCGGCGATATCCGGCGCCGCGCTGAACTCGCCATTGTGCTTGCGCGCCTCCACCTGCTCGGCACTGAGGCCGAAGATGAACATATGCTCGGCGCCGACCCGCTCGCACATTTCCACATTGGCGCCATCCAGGGTGCCGATGGTCAGGGCGCCATTGAGGCCGAACTTCATGTTGCTGGTGCCCGAAGCCTCGAAACCGGCGGTGGAGATCTGCTCCGACAGGTCGGCGGCGGGAATGATGCTTTCCGCCAGGCTGACGTTGTAGTTGGGCAGGAACACCACCTTGAGCAGACCGCGCACCGTGGGGTCATTGTTCACCGTGCGGGCGATATCGTTGGTCAGCTTGATGATCAGCTTGGCCTGGTGATAGCTGGCGGCGGCCTTGCCGGCGAAGATTTTCACCCGCGGCACCCAGTCGGTCTCCGGCTCGGCGCGAATCGCCTGGTACAGCGCCACGGTGTGCAGCAGGTTGAGCAGTTGGCGCTTGTATTCATGGATGCGCTTGACCTGCACATCGAACAGCGCCGACGGATTCACCGCGATTCCCAGGCGCTCATGGATGATCGCCGCTAAAACCCGCTTGCTGTGCAGGCGCTGTTCGGCGAACTGCTTGCGAAACGCCGGGCTGTCGGCGAAGGGCTCCAGCCCCAGCAGCCGCTGTTCGGGGTTGTCCAGCAGCTCCGGGCCCAGGGCCTCCACCAGCATCTCGGTCAGTTGCGGGTTGGCCTGGTACAGCCAGCGGCGGAAGGTAATGCCGTTGGTCTTGTTATTGATCCGCTCGGGGTACAGCTTGTGCAGCTCGGAGAACACCGTGCTGCGCATCAACTGGGTATGCAGCCCGGACACGCCGTTGACGCTGTGGGAACCGAGGAACGCCAGGTTGCCCATGCGCACCCGACGGCCGTTGTCTTCTTCGATCAGCGACACCGCCCGCAGCACATCGAAATCGTGCAGGCCCTTGGCCCGCAGGGAATCGATGTGCTGGGCATTGATCAGGTAGATGATCTGCATGTGCCGCGGCAGCATGCGCTCCATCAGGCCCACCGGCCAGGTCTCCAGGGCCTCGGGCAACAGGGTGTGGTTGGTGTAGGACAGGGTTTCCACCGTCACCTGCCACGCTGCCTCCCAGGCGATGCCGTGCAGGTCCACCAGCTGGCGCATCAGCTCGGCCACGGCGATCGACGGGTGAGTGTCATTGAGCTGGATGGCTGCGTGCTCACCCAGGCTGAGCACCGAGTCGTGCATGTTCTTGTGGCGGCGCAGCAGGTCCTGCAGTGAGGCCGAAACGAAGAAATACTCCTGGCGCAGGCGCAGCTCCTGGCCGGCCTCGGTGCTGTCGGCCGGGTACAGCACCCGGGAGATGCTCTCGGCCCGGGCCACTTCGGCCACTGCCCCCAGGTGGTCGCCGGCATTGAAGCGTTCCAGGTGCAAATCTTCCATGGCTCGCGCGCGCCACAGGCGCAGGGTGTTGACGCTGGCCCCGCGCCAGCCCACCACCGGGGTGTCGTAGGCCACCGCGCGCACGGTTTCCGCCGGCCACCAGACCTGCCGGGCATGGCCCACTTCATCGGTCAGGGTTTCAACGCTGCCGCCAAAGCCGATGGAGTAGATCACCTCGGGCCGCTCGAACTCCCAGGGGTTGCCGAAATCCAGCCAGTGTTCGGTCTGCTCTTGCTGCCAGCCGTCGACTATGGCTTGGCGAAACAGCCCATGTTCGTAACGGATGCCGTAGCCATGGCCGGCAATACCCAGGCTCGACATGCTCTCCATGAAACACGCCGCCAGGCGCCCCAGGCCGCCATTGCCCAGGGCCGCATCGGGCTCCAGCAGGCGAATCCGTTCCAGGTCCACCCCCAGGTCGGTGAGGGCCTCGCGGGCCACTTCCAGCAGGCCGAGGTTGCTCAGGCTGTCGAACAGCAGGCGACCGATCAGGAACTCCAGGGACAGGTAGTACACGCGCTTCTGGCCCTTGCGATAGATCTGCCGCGTGTGATCCATCCAGTGATCGACCATATGGTCCCGCGCGGCCAGGGCAATGGCCTCGAACCAGTCATGGTCGAAGGCATGGTCCGGGTCCTTGCCGACCGCATAGGTGAGTTTGGTCAAGACGGCTTCGCGAAAAGCGGCCACCTCAGCGTCACGAACAAGGGGTTCCTGAGTCATAGATCCGACCTCTGACGAGATATACGGTGAGCAGGGAGTTGTCTGAGCCTAGACGGTCTGACAGAAGGCAAAGGCTCTGGTTCGGCGCTATTTCAAATGGCTCGACTCAAGGGGGGAGCCTTCTGCGCCAGCGAGGTAAAAAGATGCAGATGCCGTGCCGCAAGGCATTTTTCTTTGTCTTTTTAAGAAATATCCGACCTGGAGTTGTTTAAAAATCCACCCGTCCCGGTATGATCGCGCGCCCTGGAACATGCCGGTAAACCACCTTGATGAAGTCCAACCTGATCGCCGCCGCGGAAATCGATCGTCTCGATACCTGGGCCAAATACACCGCGCCCATGTGCGGCTCCTGCATGTCCAGCTGCTGCACCCTGCCGGTGGAAGTGAAGATCAAGGACCTGATCCGCATCGGCATCGTCGACGAATTCGAACGCGGCGAGCCAGCGAAGAACATCGCCAAGCGGCTGCAGAAGGAAGGCATAGTCGAGCGCTACAACCAGAAGTCGGAAATCTTCACCCTGCAGCGCATGAGCAACAACGACTGCCTGTATCTGGATCGTAAAAGCCGCCTGTGCACCATTTATGACAAGCGCCCGGACACCTGCCGCAACCACCCGAAGATCGGCCCGCGCCCAGGCTATTGCGCCTACAAGCCCAAGCCGCAGGAACGCCCGAGCAATACCAGCAGCCGGACCCTGGAACGCTTCTGACCCCCGACCGCTGACGCGGCCGATCACGAGCAAGCTCGCGATGACGCCGGACCTGCCGCCACCTGTTGCGCGGGCCAAAAAAAACGCCCCCGGCCGCAAGGCCGGGGGCGTTTTCATTCAGCCGGAACTAGAGACTCAGTTCTTGGCTTTCTTGGCAGCGCGAGTACGCTCGCCTTCGTCCAGGATCTTCTTGCGAAGACGGATGGACTTAGGAGTCACTTCGCACAGCTCATCGTCCTGGATGAATTCCAGAGCCTGTTCCAGGGTGAAGCGAACAGGTGGAACCAGGGCGATGGTTTCGTCCTTGCCCGAAGCGCGCATGTTGTCGAGCTTCTTGCCTTTGGTTGGGTTCACGCCCAGGTCGTTGTCACGGCTGTTCAGACCAACGATCTGACCGTTGTAGATTTCCTGGCCGTGCTCGACGAACAGCTTGCCGCGCGCCTGCAGGGTTTCCAGGGAGTAGGTCAGGGCCTTGCCGGTTTCTACCGATACCAGTACGCCGTTCTGACGACCGGACATGTGGCCGGACTTCATCGGAGCGTAGCGATCGAAGATCGAGGTCAGGATGCCTGCACCGTTGGTCAGGGTCAGGAACTGGTTACGGAAGCCGATCAGACCACGGGCTGGAATGTTGTATTCCAGGCGTACACGGCCCTTGCCATCCGGAACCATGTTGCTCAGGTCGCCCTTACGCAGGCCCATTTCTTCCATGACCTTGCCCTGGGAATCTTCAGGGATGTCGATGGTGACGTTTTCGAAAGGTTCCTGCTTCACGCCGTCAACTTCACGGATGATCACTTCAGGACGGCCAACGCCCATTTCGAAGCCTTCGCGACGCATGGTTTCGATCAGTACCGACAGGTGCAGCTCACCACGGCCGGAAACCTTGAACTTGTCGGCCGAGTCGCCTTCTTCAACGCGCAGGGCAACGTTGTACAGCAGTTCCTTGTCCAGACGTTCCTTGATGTTACGGCTGGTCACGAACTTGCCTTCTTTACCGCAGAATGGCGAGTCGTTGACCTGGAAGGTCATGGAAACGGTTGGCTCGTCGACGGTCAGCGGCTTCATCGCTTCAACAGCGGTCGGGTCGCACAGGGTGTCGGAGATGAACAGCTCGTCGAAACCGCTGATGCAGACGATGTCGCCGGCAGCTGCTTCTTCAACGTCCACACGGTGCAGACCGTGGTGGCCCATCAGCTTGAGGATACGACCGTTGCGGCGCTTGCCGTCGACGTCGATGGCCACAACCGGGGTGTTTGGCTTGACGCGACCACGAGCGATACGGCCAACGCCGATCACACCCAGGAAGCTGTTGTAGTCCAGAGCGGAGATCTGCATCTGGAACGAACCGTCACGGTCAACGGCCGGCGCAGGTACGTTGTCGACGATCGACTGGTACAGCGGGGTCATGTCTTCGGCCATTTCGGTGTGGTCCAGACCGGCAATGCCGTTCAGGGCCGAGGCGTAGACGACTTTGAAGTCCAGCTGTTCTTCGGTGGCACCCAGGTTGTCGAACAGGTCGAAGATCTGGTCCAGAACCCAGTCAGGACGCGCGCCTGGACGGTCGACCTTGTTGATTACCACGATCGGACGCAGGCCGGCTTCGAAAGCCTTCTTGGTTACGAAACGGGTTTGTGGCATCGGGCCGTCCTGGGCGTCGACCAGCAGCAGCACGGAGTCGACCATGGACATTACGCGCTCAACTTCGCCGCCGAAGTCGGCGTGGCCCGGGGTGTCCACGATGTTGATGTGGTAGCCGTTCCAGTTGATGGCGGTGTTTTTCGCCAGGATGGTAATACCGCGCTCTTTTTCCTGGTCGTTGGAGTCCATCACGCGCTCGTCGTTGAGCTCGTTGCGCTCCAGGGTGCCGGATTGACGCAGGAGTTTGTCTACCAGGGTGGTCTTACCATGGTCAACGTGGGCGATGATGGCGATGTTGCGTAGATTTTCGATCACTTGTGTATCTCGATCAGAGGATTCGGTGTGCTGACAAAAGCTGGCAGCGATTAACAATAGATTCAGGCCTGGCCGTTACAGCTTGACGGCGGCGTCGGGGGGCCGGTGACGCAAGCCACAGGCGAACATCCCCGGGCACTTAGCTCGGTCTATAAACGCGCACATTGGCATGTCCCTCACTGAGCAGATGGTGAGCATGCAGGCGACTCATGACGCCTTTGTCGCAATACAGCAGGTACTGGCGAGTAGGGTCCAGTTCCTTGAAGCGGGCGTTCAGGGCATAGAACGGCAACGCTTTTACTTCGATGCCAGGCAGCTCCAGCGGGTCGTCCTCTTCTGCATCCGGGTGACGGATGTCGATGACAATCTGACCGGCCAGCGCCTCGCTGACTTCTTCAATCTGTACATCCTGGCCCAACTCGTCGATCACTCGATCGATCGGCACCAGCTTGGCCCGCTCGATCGCACGCTCGAGCACCGCCATATCGAATTCTTTCTCTTCATGCTCGACGCGATAGCGCTTGGCATTGGTCTTGGGGTTCACCGAGATGACCCCGCAGTACTCCGGCATGTGCTTGGCGAAGTCGGCGGTACCGATTTCGGTGGCCAGGTCGATGATGTCCTGCTTGTGGCTGGCGATCAGCGGACGCAGCACCAGCTTGTCGGTCACGCAGTCGATCACCGAGAGGTTCGGCAGAGTCTGGCTGGAAACCTGGGAAATCGCCTCGCCGGTGACCAGCGCGTCGATGTGCAGGCGGTCGGCGATGCTCGACGCGGCACGCAACATCATACGCTTCAAAATGACGCCCATATGACTGTCGTCGACTTTGCCGAGGATTTCCCCGAGCACTTCCTCGAACGGCACGCTGACGAACAGCACGCGCTGCGAGCTGCCGTACTTCTTCCATATATAGTGCGCGACTTCCATCACGCCCAGCTCGTGGGCACGGCCGCCCAGGTTGAAGAAGCAGAAATGCCCCATCAGGCCGCGGCGCATGACCTGGTAGGCCGCCACCGTGGAATCGAAACCGCCGGACATCAGTACCAGGGTCTGTTCCAGGGCGCCCAGCGGATAGCCGCCGATGCTGTTGTGCTGGCTGTGGATCACGAACAACCGTTGGTCGCGAATTTCCATCCGCACTTCGATTTCCGGCTCTTTGAGGGAAATTCCGGCGGCGCCGCACTGCCGACGCAGTTGGCTGCCGACGTATTTTTCCACGTCCATGGAGCTGAATTCATGCTTGCCGGCACGCTTGCAGCGCACGGCGAATACCTTCCCCGCCAAGGACTCGCCGAAGTGCTGCTTGCACTTGGCGACTATGTCGTCGAAGTCGCCCAGAGGGTACTCGTTGACCTGCAGGAAATGCGCGATGCCGGGCATGCAGCTCAGGCGCTCGGTCATCTCCTTCAGGGCCTTGGGCTCGCTGACGGCGGTTTCCAGCTCGAGGTTGTCCCACACACCATTGACCACCACGGCCGGGTCCAGATCGCGGAGCACGGCACGGATGTTTTTCGCCAACTGACGGATGAAACGCGTCCGTACCGGGCGGCTCTTGATGGTGATTTCCGGGAAAACTTTAACGATTAGTTTCATGAAAACAGCGCGCGCTGGGCCAGCCGAAAAAGGGGGGCGCGGATTATAGCGGAAATTGCTCAAGGTTTAACCAGTTAATGTGCAGAAGGTTTTCGACGCACCAAAACAGAGCATTTTTCGCCAAAGACGCTACATTGCAGTGCGACTCTTGCCGGTATTTGACCGAAAAGCCCGCGTAAAGCGTGGTTTTGGGGCAAAAACCCCATCGCGGGGCACTGGCATGCAATTTGCTCCCTTGTGAGGCAGGTTGCCATGGCAGAGTATTCGCGCCGGCATCACCCACATTCTAAGGGCACTCCAACATCAAGCCCGAAGCCACCCGGAGGACACTATGTCGAAGTCGGTTCAACTCATCAAAGATCATGACGTCAAGTGGATTGATCTGCGCTTCACAGACACCAAGGGCACTCAACATCACGTGACCATGCCAGCTCGTGATGCGCTGGATGACGACTTCTTCGAAGTCGGCAAGATGTTCGACGGCTCCTCCATTGCTGGCTGGAAAGGCATCGAAGCCTCCGACATGATCCTGATGCCGGACGACGAAACCGCCGTGCTCGATCCGTTCACCGAAGAGCCGACCCTGATCCTGGTGTGCGACATCATCGAACCTTCGAGCATGCAGGGTTACGACCGCGACCCACGTGCCATCGCCAAGCGCGCCGAAGAGCACCTGAAAGCCACCGGTATCGGCGACACCGTATTCGCCGGCCCAGAGCCCGAGTTCTTCATCTTCGACCAGGTGAAATTCAAGTCCGACATCTCCGGCTCGATGTTCAAGATCTACTCCGAGCAAGGCTCGTGGATGTCCGACCAGGACATCGAAGGCGGTAACAAGGGCCACCGTCCAGGCGTCAAGGGCGGCTACTTCCCGGTTCCACCGTTCGACCACGACCACGAAATCCGTACCTCCATGTGCAACGCACTGGAAGAAATGGGCCTGACCGTTGAAGTTCACCACCACGAAGTGGCGACTGCCGGCCAGAACGAAATCGGCGTCAAGTTCAACACCCTGGTGAAGAAGGCCGACGAAACCCAGACCCTGAAATACGTCGTGCACAACGTTGCCGATGCCTACGGCCGCACCGCCACCTTCATGCCCAAGCCTCTGTACGGCGACAACGGCTCGGGCATGCACGTGCACATGTCGATCTGGAAAGACGGCAAGAACACCTTCGCAGGCGAAGGCTATGCCGGCCTGTCCGATACCGCCCTGTACTTCATCGGCGGCATCATCAAGCACGGTAAGGCCCTGAACGGCTTCACCAACCCGGCCACCAACTCCTACAAGCGTCTGGTGCCAGGTTTCGAAGCGCCAGTGATGCTGGCCTACTCGGCACGCAACCGCTCCGCTTCGATCCGTATTCCTTACGTGTCGAGCCCGAAAGCCCGACGTATCGAAGCCCGCTTCCCGGACCCGGCTGCCAACCCTTACCTGGCCTTCGCCGCCCTGCTGATGGCCGGCCTGGACGGTATCCAGAACAAGATCCACCCTGGCGACGCAGCTGACAAAAACCTCTACGACCTGCCGCCTGAAGAGGCGAAAGAGATCCCACAGGTTTGCGGCAGCCTGAAAGAAGCCCTGGAAGAGCTGGACAAGGGCCGTGCGTTCCTGACCAAGGGCGGCGTGTTCTCCGACGACTTCATCGATGCCTACATCGCCCTGAAGAGCGAAGAAGAAATCAAGGTCCGCACCTTCGTGCACCCACTGGAATACGAGCTGTACTACAGCTGCTGATCCAGTAGCGCTGGCGCCAGCCGCGTGATCCAGAGGCCTCCTTCGGGAGGCCTTTTTTATGCCCGGGATTTGATCGCCGACAGGTGCGAGCAGAACCCGAGGGATGCCCACAACCGTGGTTGCAGGCATCATGGCCGGCATCCATTCCTGACCGAGCCCAGCCCACCCATGACATCGCGCCTCCCCCTGTACCTCGCCCTGACCTGCAGCCTGCTGGCCGGCAACGCCTGCGCCAGCGACGCCCCCGCCGCCCTCGCCCCACTGCTGGAGAGCATCGGCCAGCGCCTGACGCTCGCCGAGCAGGTGGCCTTGAGCAAATGGGACAGCCACAAAGCCGTAGAAGACCGCCCGCGTGAACAGCAGGTGATTGCCGGCGCCAAGGCCCAGGCCGTCAGCCATCACCTGAGCGAGGAGACGGTCGGGCAATTTTTCGCCGCACAGATCGAAGCCAACAAGCTGGTGCAGTACGCCAGGCTTTCCAGCTGGAACCTAGAGGGCCGGGCAGCGGACACCCCGCGCCAGGATCTGGCCACCCAGATCCGCCCGCAACTCGACCGGTTACAAAAGAACCTGCTGCAGCAACTGGCGGCCTTCAGCCCCTACCGCAGCGACCCCCAGTGCCCGCAGTGGCTGGCCCGGGCCCATCAGGCCGAGAGCCACGACCCGCTACGGCAACTGGCGATGATTCGCGCCACCGCCGAGTTATGTGTGTTCAAAGGTTAAGCGTCCCGGCAGCAGGCCCCCTGCCCGCTTAAGCTTGAGCCTTTCAACCCAGAGCCTTGCCGGCCCGGATCACCATGACACGCGTCATTGCCACTTGCCTGCTGTGGATAACTGCCCTGCCCACCGCTGCGGATAGCGTCCCGCCGCCGCCCTACGCACAACTGCGGTTGCTGGGCGTGCCGGAGCATGGCGCGCTGCGGGCCAACAATGGCAGCTTCAAGGTGCAGGTGGCGCTGCAGCCCAACCTGCAAGCGGGCCACCGCCTGCGCCTGCTGCTGGACGACCAGCCTTACGGAACCCCCAGCCGCGGGCCCGACCTGCCCCTGGTGAATATCGACCGTGGCCAGCATCGCCTGGCGGCGCAGGTGCTCGATGGCCAGCGAGTGGTGCAACAGAGCCCGAGCGTCAGCTTCACCTTGCTGCGGGCCCATCGCCGCTGAGTCATCACCGCCTCAGCAGAATGCGCACGCCGAGCGCCGGGCCGAACCATGCACTATATTGGTGCAACAACCTGCACCCAAGCGCCCATACCAACCCATTTTGGTTCGAAAACACCCAGCAAAGCTGGCCAAGCGCCACGTAATTGGGCTTCAAACGCCTGTTTCAGGGCCTGGACGCTTCTTTTCGGAGCCTTGGTTTGGTTTTTGCATTTTCCCGGCATCAGCGCTTTAACCCTGCGCGCGACCCCGGACCGACTCCGGCTCGCCCTGCTCCAAAAGAGGTCCGAATGACCATCAGCGACCCACTGCATCGTCTGCTCCTGGACAACCTGACCACCGCCACCATTCTGCTCAACGCCGAACTGCGCCTTGAGTACATGAACCCGGCGGCGGAAATGCTCCTGGCCATCAGCGGCCAGCGCAGCCATGGGCAGTTCATCAGCGAGCTGTTCACCGAGTCCGCCGAGGCCCTGAGTTCCCTGCGCCAGGCGGTGGAGCAAGCGCACCCCTTCACCAAGCGCGAGGCCATGCTCACCGCGCTGACCGGCCAGACCCTGACCGTCGACTACGCGGTGACGCCGATCCTCAGCAATGGCGACACCCTGCTGTTGCTGGAGGTCCACCCCCGCGACCGACTGCTGCGCATCACCAAGGAAGAGGCCCAGCTGTCCAAGCAGGAAACCAGCAAGATGCTGGTGCGCGGCCTGGCCCATGAAATCAAGAACCCCCTGGGCGGGATTCGCGGCGCGGCGCAACTGCTGGCCCGGGAACTGCCCGAGGAAAGCCTCAAGGACTACACCAACGTCATCATCGAAGAGGCCGACCGCCTGCGTAACCTGGTGGACCGCATGCTCGGTTCGAACAAGCTGCCGTCCCTGGCCATGACCAACATCCATGAAGTGCTGGAGCGGGTCAGCAGCCTGGTGGAAGCCGAAAGCCAGGGCTGCATCACCCTGGTACGCGACTACGACCCGAGCATTCCCGACGTGCTGATCGACCGCGAGCAGATGATCCAGGCGGTGCTCAACATCGTGCGCAACGCCATGCAGGCCATCAGCACCCAGAACGAGCTGCGCCTGGGCCGCATCACCCTGCGCAGCCGCACCATGCGCCAGTTCACCATCGGCCATGTACGCCATCGCCTGGTGACCAAGATCGAGATCATCGACAACGGCCCGGGCATTCCCGCCGAGCTGCAGGACACCCTCTTCTTCCCCATGGTCAGCGGCCGCCCGGACGGTACCGGGCTGGGCCTGGCCATTACCCAGAACATCATCAGCCAGCACCAGGGCCTGATCGAGTGTGACAGCCATCCCGGCCACACCACCTTCTCGATCTTTCTGCCTCTGGAACAAGGAGCCCCATCGACATGAGCCGAAGTGAAACCGTGTGGATCGTCGATGACGACCGTTCTATCCGCTGGGTCCTGGAAAAAGCCCTGCAACAGGAGGGCATGACCACCCAGAGCTTCGACAGCGCCGACGGGGTGATGAGCCGCCTGGCCCGCCAGGCCCCGGACGTGATCATTTCCGATATCCGCATGCCCGGCGCCAGCGGCCTGGACCTGCTGGCGCGGATTCGCGAGCAGCACCCGCGCCTGCCGGTGATCATCATGACCGCCCATTCCGACCTGGACAGCGCCGTGGCCTCCTACCAGGGCGGGGCCTTCGAGTACCTGCCCAAGCCCTTCGATGTGGATGAGGCGGTGTCCCTGGTCAAGCGCGCCAACCAGCACGCCCAGGAGCAGCAGGGCCTGGAAGTGCCGGCGACCCTGGCCCGCACCCCGGAAATCATCGGTGAGGCACCGGCGATGCAGGAGGTGTTCCGCGCCATTGGCCGCCTCAGCCATTCCAATATCACGGTGCTGATCAACGGTGAGTCCGGCACCGGCAAGGAGCTGGTGGCCCATGCCCTGCATCGCCACAGCCCACGGGCGGCCTCGCCGTTCATCGCCCTGAACATGGCGGCGATCCCCAAGGACCTGATGGAATCCGAACTGTTCGGCCATGAGAAAGGCGCCTTCACCGGCGCCGCCAACCTGCGCCGCGGACGCTTCGAGCAAGCCGATGGCGGCACCCTGTTCCTCGACGAGATCGGCGATATGCCCGCCGATACCCAGACTCGCCTGCTGCGGGTGCTGGCCGATGGCGAGTTCTACCGGGTTGGCGGGCATACCCCGGTCAAGGTCGATGTGCGGATCATCGCCGCCACCCACCAGAACCTGGAAACCCTGGTGCACGCCGGCAAGTTCCGTGAGGACCTGTTCCACCGCCTCAACGTGATCCGCATCCATATCCCGCGCCTGGCGGACCGTCGCGAAGATATCCCGACCCTGGCCAGGCATTTCCTCAGCCGCGCCGCCCAGGAACTGGCGGTGGAACCCAAGCTGCTGAAGAACGAGACCGAGGAATACCTGAAGAACCTGCCTTGGCCCGGCAACGTGCGCCAGCTGGAGAACACCTGCCGCTGGATCACGGTGATGGCCTCGGGGCGCGAAGTGCATATCAGCGACCTGCCGCCGGAGCTGCTGAGCCTGCCTCAGGACTCGGCGCCGGTAACCAACTGGGAACAGGCGCTGCGCCAGTGGGCCGACCAGGCCCTGGCCCGTGGCCAGTCGAGCCTGCTGGACAGCGCGGTGCCGAGTTTCGAGCGGATCATGATCGAGACCGCCCTCAAGCACACCGCCGGCCGGCGTCGCGACGCCGCGGTGCTGCTGGGCTGGGGGCGCAACACCCTGACCCGCAAGATCAAGGAACTGGGGATGAAGGTCGACGGCGGCGACGAGGACGAAAACGAAGAAAGCTGAACCCCTGCGCGCACCAAAATGGGCCGCGTGCACTGCCCGAAGGCGCAATGCAGCGCTATCGGGCAGGACTTCATCAGCCACAGCCCGGATTTCAGATCCGAAAATATCGCCTTCGAAAACGCAAAAGCCCCGGAATCCGGGGCTTTCAGTTTTTTATCCAGGCAATCCGCCCGGCATTCGCAAAATTGGCACGCGCCCTGCAATAACCCCATCACTACCCAGTTTCGGGGACCCTGGTACAGGCAGGCCGGGAATCCCCTCTTTACACCGGGACTCATCGCTGACACAGCGATCAGCCCCGCCGCTTTTGGGGGCCTTGGTACAGGCAGGCCGGGGTTTCCCTCTTTTATTCCTCCCGCAGGTGGATCTCCAGGCGCCAGCGTCCATCCACCTTGCTACCGCCCCATTCACCCCGCAGCGGTCGAGCCGCCACCAGGTTCAGCAGCAGGCCCTGGTCCGCCAGGCGCAAGCGCCAGTTCACATTCCTCTGGTTGACCTGCAACTGGCCGCTCTGGGCATGGCCCTGGGCATCGAACAGCAGCGCCACGGCCCCTTCTATATGTTCACCGTGCAGCTTGGGCTCATGGTTGAACCAGAGCAGCAGGCCATCAGGCGCGACCTCCACCTGCTGCAACTCCACCGGGTCGGGCTGGGTCAGGCGGCCGAGCATCAGGCCCAGCATCACACCGACAATCGCCAGGGAACCGAATACCCGCAGCATTAGCTGCGGTCGTGTGTAGGCTTCAGGCGTAGAATGCAGCCTGTCTTTGTCTTCGGAGCCGTGCATGTTTCACGTCATCCTCTTTCAACCAGAAATTCCGCCGAATACCGGCAACGTTATCAGGCTCTGCGCCAACAGCGGCTGCCACCTGCACTTGATCGAGCCACTGGGTTTCGACATGGACGACAAGCGCCTGCGCCGCGCCGGCCTCGACTATCACGAATACGCCACCCTGCAACGCCACGCCGACCTCGCCAGCTGCCTTGCAAGCCTCGGCCAGCCGCGCCTGTTCGCCTTCACCACCAAGGGTTCGCGGCCCTTCCACGACGCCAGCTTCAAGGAAGGCGACGCCTTCCTGTTCGGCCCGGAAAGCCGTGGCCTGCCGGCAGAGGTGCTGGACGCACTGCCCAGCGAGCAACGCCTGCGCCTGCCCATGCGCGAAGGCTGCCGCAGCCTGAACCTGTCCAATACCGTGGCTGTGGCGGTGTATGAGGGTTGGCGCCAGTTGGGGTTCAAGTAGCCCCATGGGTTCGCGGGCAAGCCCGCTCCTACGGGTTTCGCCCGTGCATGAAAAAAGCGCCTGTAACGGCGCTTTTTTCATGCATGGACAACGCTCTTATTGAACGGTGTTCTCGCCAGCCGACTGCAGGCGTTGCAGCTCTTGGGCGTACAGCGCGTCGAAGTTCACCGGAGCCAGCATCAGTGCCGGGAACGAACCACGGGTCACCAGGCTGTCCAGCGCTTCGCGAGCGTAAGGGAACAGGATGTTCGGGCAGAAGGCACCCAGGGTGTGGCTCATGGAAGCCTCGTCCAGGTTCTTGATCAGGAAGATGCCAGCCTGTTGCACTTCAGCGATAAAGGCCACTTCGTCGCCGTTTTTCACGGTGACGGACAGGGTCAGCACCACTTCGTGGAAGTCAGCTTCCAGGGCTTTCTGGCGAGTGTTGAGGTCCAGGCCGACGCTTGGCTCCCACTGCTGGCGGAAGATCGCCGGGCTTTTCGGCGCTTCGAAGGACAGGTCACGCACGTAGATGCGCTGCAGGGAGAATTGCGGTGCGCTTTCGTCTTCGGCAGCAGCAGTGTTCTGTTGGTCAGTCATCTCAGATCCTTCTTGATCTAGGTCTATAAGGTTAGGAATTTCAGGCCGCTAGCAGCGCGTCGAGCTTGCCGGCGCGTTCCAGGGCGAACAAATCATCACAACCACCTACATGGGTGGCGCCGATCCAGATCTGTGGCACGGACGTGCGTCCGGCCTTCTGGGCCATATCGGCGCGCACTTGCGGCTTGCCATCGACCTTGATCTCTTCGAAGGCTACGCCTTTGTTCGCCAGCAGATGCTTGGCTCGCGAGCAGTAAGGGCAGTAATCACTGGAGTAGACGATGACCTGGGGCATTACTTCACCAATGGCAGGTTGTCGGCTTTCCAGCTGGAAACACCACCGGACAGCTTGGCCGCGGTGAAACCGGATTTCATCAGCTCGCGGGCGTGGCTGCCGGCGTGCTGGCCCTGGGCGTCCACCAGGATGATGGTCTTGGCCTTGTGCTTCTCCAGCTCGCCGACGCGGGCGGCCAGCTTGTCTTGGGGAATGTTCAGCGCGCCGACGATATGCCCGGCGGCGTATTCCTTGGATGGACGAATGTCGATCACCACGCCCTGCTCGCTGTTGACCAGCGCAGTGAGCTCGCCGGTGCTGAGGCTGCGGCCGCCGCGGCTCAATTCGTGAGCGATCAACAGGGCCAGCAGAATGACGAAGGCGCCGACGAGCAAGTAGTGTTCAGTAGCGAATTGAATCAGGTGAGCAACCATCGTGAGGAGGTTCCAGGGCGTTAAAAATGTCGGCCAGTATACACAGGCCTCCGGGTCGGCCAAACCCCGCCCGGCGGTGACGCCGATGGAACTTGGCTTTAAACTGCCACTCCGTTTTTCAACACCTCCAATCCAGCCACGAGTGGACCCCATGACTACCACGCCTAAACCTTTGGTCCTGATGATTCTGGATGGCTTCGGTCACAGCGAGAGCCACGAATCCAACGCCGTGTACGCGGCCAAGAAGCCGGTCCTGGACCGCTTGTGCGCCAGCATGCCCAACGGCCTGATCTCGGGCTCGGGCATGGATGTCGGCCTGCCGGACGGGCAGATGGGCAACTCCGAGGTTGGCCACATGAACCTGGGCGCCGGCCGCGTGGTGTACCAGGACTTCACCCGGGTGACCAAGGCCATCCGCGATGGCGAGTTCTTTGAAAACCCGACTATCTGCAACGCAGTGGACAAGGCCGTGGCCGCCGGCAAGGCGGTGCATATCCTCGGCCTGCTGTCCGATGGCGGCGTGCACAGCCACCAGGACCACCTGATCGCCATGGCCGAGCTGGCCTTCAAGCGTGGTGCCGAGAAGATCTACCTGCACGCCTTCCTCGACGGTCGCGACACCCCGCCGAAAAGCGCCCAGTCGTCCATCGAGCTGCTGGATGAAACCTTCAAGACCCTGGGCAAGGGCCGCATCGCCAGCCTGATCGGGCGCTACTACGCCATGGACCGCGACAATCGCTGGGACCGTGTGGCCCAGGCCTACAACCTGATCGTCGACGGCCAGGGCCAGTTCAACGCCGCCACCGCCCAGCAAGGCCTGCAAGCGGCCTACGAGCGCGAAGAGAGCGACGAATTCGTCAAGGCCACCACCATTGGCGAGCCGGTCAAGGTCGAAGACGGCGACGCCGTGGTGTTCATGAACTTCCGCGCCGACCGCGCCCGCGAGCTGACCCGGGTGTTTGTCGAAAACGACTTCAAGGACTTCGAACGCACGCGCCAGCCGCAACTGGCCGGCTTCGTCATGCTCACCCAGTACGCCGCCAGCATTCCCGCGCCGTCGGCCTTTGCCCCGGGCAGCCTGGAAAACGTGCTGGGCGACTACCTGGCGAAAAACGGCAAGACCCAGCTGCGCATCGCCGAAACCGAGAAGTACGCCCACGTCACCTTCTTCTTCTCCGGCGGCCGTGAAGAACCGTTCCCGGGGGAAGAACGCATCCTGATTCCGTCGCCGAAAGTCGCTACCTACGACCTGCAGCCGGAAATGAGCGCCCCGGAAGTCACCGACAAGATTGTCGACGCCATCGAAAACCTGCGTTACGACGTGATCATCGTCAACTACGCCAACGGCGACATGGTCGGCCACAGCGGCGTCTTCGATGCCGCGGTGAAAGCCGTGGAATGCCTGGACCTGTGCGTCGGCCGTATTGTCGATGCCCTGGAGAAAGTCGGCGGCGAAGCCCTGATCACCGCCGACCATGGCAACGTCGAGCAGATGTCCGACGAATCCACCGGCCAGGCCCACACCGCCCACACCACCGAGCCGGTGCCGTTCATCTACTACGGCAAGCGCACGCTGAAGGTCCGTGAAGGCGGGGTGCTGGCGGATGTGGCGCCCACCATGCTCAAGCTGCTGGACCTGCCCCAGCCCGCGGAAATGACCGGCAAATCGATCCTGGTCTGATAGCAAATGGCCCAATAATGGGCCCGAAACGGCTTTTTATGACGAACGCCTCAAAGCAGTTGGCTTTGAGGCGTTTTTTTTGCAGCGATGGGCGGGCATACTAGGCCGTCCCTTTCCCTGGTGTCGCCCGCCTCTATGCTTCGCGCCCTGATAGCTACCGCCCTGATCTGCCTGCTGCAACCGGCTTTTGCCGACGAGCGCACGCAAACCCAACAACAGTTGGACGCCACGCGTCAGGACATCACCGAGCTGAAGAAGCTGCTGGGCAAGCTGCAGGAAGAGAAGTCCGGGGTGCAGAAAGAGCTGCGCGGCACCGAGACCGAGATGGGCAAGCTGGAAAAGCAGGTCGAGGCCCTGCAGAAAGAGCTGAAGAAAAGCGAATCCGAGCTGCAGCGACTCGATGAGGAGAAAAAAAAACTCCAGAGCGCGCGCACTGAACAGCAACGACTGATCGCCATCCAGGCCCGCGCGGCCTACCAGAACGGGCGCCAGGAATACCTCAAGCTGCTGCTCAACCAGCAGAATCCGGAAAAATTCGCCCGTACCCTCACCTATTACGACTACCTGAGCCAGGCCCGCCTGGAGCAGCTGAAGAATTTCAACGAGACCCTGCGCCAGCTGGCCAATGTGGAAAAGGACATTTCCCTGCAGCAGGCCCAGTTGCTGGTGCAGAAAAGCAGCCTCGACACCCAGCGCGAAGAACTCGACAAGGTGCGCAAGGAACGCCAGTTGGCCCTGGCCAAGCTCAATGACGACGTGAAGGCCCGGGACGACAAGCTCAAGGCCCGCGAACAGGACCAGGCCGACCTGGCCAAGGTACTCAAAACCATCGAGGAAACCCTGGCCCGCCAGGCTCGCGAGGCAGAAGAAGCGCGGCAGAAAGCGCTGATCGCCCAGCAGGAAGCCGAAAAAAAGCGTTTACGTGAGGCCCAGGCCGACGCCAGCGATGAGCCGCGCAAGCCGGCCAGATCGACCCCAGGCGCCCTGGTTTCCAGCAGCGGCCCTTCCTTTGGTGGCGCTTTTGCTGCCGCCCGGGGAAAACTTCCATGGCCCGTCGATGGTCGATTGCTGGCACGCTTTGGTGAAACCCGCGGCGACGACTCCCGTTCCAAGTGGGACGGGGTGATGATCAGCGCCTCCGCCGGCAGCCAGGTGCACGCGGTGCACGGCGGCCGGGTGGTGTTCGCCGACTGGCTGCGCGGCGCCGGGCTGCTGGTGATCCTCGATCACGGCAACGGCTACCTGAGCCTCTACGGGCACAACCAGACACTGCTCAAGGAAGCCGGCGACGTGGTCAAGGCCGGGGAATCCATCTCCACAGTGGGCAATAGTGGCGGACAGGACACTCCTGCGCTGTACTTTGCAATTCGTCAGCAGGGCCGCCCCAGCGACCCGGCACAGTGGTGCCACGCGCAAGGATAAGCGCGGCATCTAAATTAGGAGTTCGTTCGACATGCTGCATTTGTCCCGCCTTACCTCGCTGGCCCTGACGATCGCCCTGGTGATCGGCGCGCCTCTGGCGTTTGCCGCCGAAACCGCTCAATCGGCCAGTGCCGCGACCACCAAGGCGCCGTTGCCGCTGGAGGAGCTGCGCACCTTTGCCGAGGTCATGGACCGCATCAAGGCAGCCTATGTCGAGCCGGTGGATGACAAGACCCTGCTGGAAAATGCCATCAAGGGCATGCTCAGCAACCTCGACCCGCACTCGGCCTACCTGGGCCCCGAAGACTTCGCCGAACTGCAGGAAAGCACCAGCGGCGAGTTCGGCGGCCTGGGCATCGAGGTCGGCGCCGAAGATGGCTTTATCAAGGTGGTGTCGCCGATCGACGACACCCCGGCGTCCAAGGCCGGCATCCAGGCCGGCGACCTGATCGTCAAGATCAACGGCCAGCCGACCCGCGGCCAGACCATGACCGAAGCCGTGGACAAGATGCGCGGCAAGATCGGCCAGAAGATTACCCTGACCCTGGTACGCGACGGCGGCACGCCGTTCGACGTGACCCTGGCCCGCGCCACCATCCAGGTGAAAAGCGTGAAGAGCCAGCTGCTGGAATCGGGCTACGGCTACATCCGCATCACCCAATTCCAGGTCAAGACCGGCGAGGAAGTCTCCAAGGCCCTGGCCAAGCTGCGCAAGGACAACGGCAAGAAGCTCAACGGCATCGTCCTCGACCTGCGCAACAATCCGGGCGGTGTGTTGCAAGCTGCGGTGGAAGTGGTCGACCACTTCATCACCAAGGGCCTGATCGTCTACACCAAGGGCCGTATCGCCAACTCCGAGCTGCGCTTCTCCGCCACCGGCAAGGACGAAAGCGAAGCCGTGCCGATGGTGGTACTGATCAACGGCGGCAGCGCCTCGGCATCGGAAATCGTCGCCGGCGCCCTGCAAGACCAGAAGCGCGCCGTGCTGATGGGCACCACCAGCTTCGGCAAGGGCTCGGTGCAGACCGTGCTGCCGCTGAACAACGAGCGCGCGCTGAAGCTCACCACTGCCCTGTACTTCACCCCCAACGGGCGCTCGATCCAGGCCCAGGGCATTGTTCCGGACATCGAAGTGCGCCGCGCCAAGATCACCAGCGAGTCCCAGGACGGCGAGTACTTCAAGGAAGCCGACCTGCAGGGCCACCTGGGCAACGGCAATGGCGGCGCCGACAAGCCGAGCGCTTCGTCGAGCAAGGCCAAGCCAATGCCGCAGGATGACGACTACCAGTTGGCCCAGGCCCTGAGCCTGCTCAAGGGGTTGAGCATCACCCGCGGCAAATGATTGAACCCTTCGCCGGCAAGCCGGCTCCTACAGGAGCCGGCTTGCGTAGGTGCTGGCTGGTGTAGGAGCTGGCTTGCCAGCGAACAACCCGCCCCAAGAAGGTCCGATTCATACCCCATGCTGCCTTTACCCCCGCTCCGCCGCTTCTGGTCCCGCCCACTCAGGGCCTCTTTGCTCACCCTGCTGTGCCTTGGCGCCCTTGCCCCGACCCAAGCCGCCGAACCGGCACCTGCCGCCCCCAAGGCCTACCTGAGCCTGATCATCGATGACCTCGGGCAGAACCTGCCCCGCGATCGTCGCGTATTGGCCCTGCCGGGCCCGGTCACCACGGCGATCATGCCCGACACGCCCCACGCTGCCGAATTTGCCCGCGAGGCCCATCGCGCCGGCAAGATCGTGATCCTGCACATGCCCATGGACCCAGCCACCGGCCCTTTCGCCTGGCGCCCCGACCTGCCCGTCGAAGAACTGCAGAAACGCCTGGAAGCAGCGTTCCAGGCAGTGCCCTACACCAGCGGCCTGAACAACCACATGGGCAGCCGCATGACCGCCCAACCCCAGGCCATGGCCTGGCTGATGGCCGAGCTGCAACGCCAGCACAAGTTCTTCGTCGACAGCCGCACCAGCGCGCAGACGGTGGCCGCCGCCGAAGCGCAGAAGATTGGCCTGGCGAGCGTTTCCCGGGATGTGTTTCTCGATGACGAACGCACCGAAGCGGCGATCGCCCAGCAACTGCAGACAGCCATCAAACTGGCGCACAAACAGGGTTCGGCGGTGATGATCGGCCACCCTTATCCACAGACCCTGGCGGTGCTGGAACGCGAGCTACCCAAGCTCAAGGCCCAGGGCGTCGAATGGATAGACATCAAGTCGATGATCAGCCTGCGCAGTAACCAGGCCATGGCTGCACACGGCAAGAACGGGACATACAAGCAGCGGTAAGCTGCAAGTTTCTAGCGGCAAGAGAAAAGCTCTTGTAGCTCACTTGCCGCTTGCAGCTTGCAGCTTGCAGCTTGCAGCTTGCAGCTTAGAGATACCTTCCCATGATTTCTTCCACCAGCCCTTCTTCGCGCATCTGGTCCAGGGCGGCCTGGAGCTTGGCCACTGTGTCGTCGGGGACGTCCTTGTTCAGGGCCAGGAAGAGCTCGGCGCTGTTGAAGCGCAGCACTGTCTTGAGGTCGGTGATGCCTTCCTGCTTGGCCAGGTAGCGTCCGGCCGGGTCGCCGGTGGCCCAGAGATCGATCTGCCCTGCCACCAGCTTTTTCGCGTTGTCCTGGTCACGCAGCACCACCTGGGGCGCCAGCCCCTGCTTGGTCAGGGTCTCGGCTATGGCATCGCCCTTGTAGGCGCCGATCTTGTACTTGCGCGCCTGCTCCAGGGTTTCCAGGCTGATCTTGCTACCGGCCTTGGCCAGCATGACCCAGTCGTCCGGGCCAATCGGGCCAACCCACTTGAACAGTTGCTCGCGCTCCGGCAGGCGGGCCATGACGAACACGCCGTAACCCGGTTGTTCCAGGGCCATCTTGTAGATGCGCTCCCAGGGGAAACGCAGGGTCAGGCTGTAGCTGATGCCGGCGCGCTTGCACATCTCACGGACGATATCCACGGCAATGCCGTCGATATTCTCGCCCTGGGCGAAGTTCTTGCCGTTCTTGGCCATGTTGTAGGGGGGGAAGTTTTCCGTCAGCAACACCAGGGAGGTGTCGGCGGTTTCAGCGGCGCGGGCAAGGCCGCAAACAAGCAGCGAGGCGCTGGCGACAACCACAAGCAGACGTTTGAACATGACGGGTTACCGGAATCCATGGCGTGCTCAAGAGTGCCGCGAGCACGCCATGCTGTCCAGTGGCTATCGCACAACAATCCCGCGCTGGGCCATATAGGCCTTGGCCTCGGGAACCGTGTATTCGCCGAAGTGGAAGATACTCGCCGCCAGCACCGCGCTGGCGTGGCCTTCGATGATGCCGTCGGCCAGGTGCTGCAAGTTGCCGACGCCGCCGGAAGCAATCACCGGAATCCCCAGGGCATCGCTGATGGCCCGGGTCACGCCCAGGTCGAAACCATTCTTCATGCCGTCCTGGTCCATGCTGGTGAGCAGGATCTCACCGGCGCCCAGGCCTTCCATCTTCTTCGCCCACTGCACCGCGTCCAGCCCGGTGGGCTTGCGTCCGCCATGGGTGAAAATTTCCCAGCGCGGCGCTTCGCCCGGGCCCGAGACCTTCTTCGCGTCAATGGCCACCACGATGCACTGGGAACCGAAGTGCTGCGCAGCCTCGCCGACGAACTCCGGGTTGAACACCGCGGCAGTGTTGATCGAGACCTTGTCGGCACCGGCATTGAGCAGGTTGCGGATGTCTTGCACGGTGCGCACGCCGCCGCCCACGGTCAGCGGGATGAAGACCTGGCTGGCCATGCGCTCGACGGTGTGCAGGGTGGTATCACGGCCGTCGACGCTGGCGGTGATATCGAGGAAGGTGATTTCGTCGGCACCCTGCTCGTCGTAGCGACGGGCGATCTCCACCGGGTCGCCGGCGTCACGGATGTTCTCGAACTTGACGCCCTTGACCACCCGGCCGTTGTCCACGTCCAGGCAAGGGATGATGCGCTTGGCTAACGCCATGGGCTTAATCTCCGATTAAGAGTTGCAAGCTACAAGCTTCAAGCGGCAAGCAGGAGCGGACACGGTCACGCTGCCCACTTGCCGCTTGCCGCTTACGACTTGGAGCTGGCCGCGTAGCCGTCACAGAACGCCTGGGCCTCGGCCACATCCAGCGTGCCCTCATAAATCGCCCGGCCGGTGATGGCGCCGATGATTCCCGGCGCCTTGGCATCCAGCAGGGCCTGGATATCGCCCAGGTTGTGGATACCGCCGGAGGCGATCACCGGAATCCGCGTGGCGGCCGCCAGGGCTGCGGTGAAGGGCACGTTGCAGCCCTGCATCATGCCGTCTTTGGCGATATCGGTATAAACGATGGCGGACACGCCGTCGGCTTCGAAGCGCTTGGCCAGGTCGATCACCTGCACGCTGCTGACTTCGGCCCAGCCGTCGGTGGCGACGAAACCGTCCTTGGCATCCAGGCCGACGATCACCTTGCCCGGGAAGGCGCGGCAGGCCTCGGCGACAAACTCTGGCTCCTTGACCGCCTTGGTGCCGATGATCACGTAGCTCACCCCGGCCTTCACATAGTGCTCGATGGTTTCCAGGGAGCGAATACCGCCGCCAATCTGGATCGGCAGGTTCGGATAACGCTTGGCGATCGCGGTGACCACCTCGCCGTTCACCGGCTGGCCTTCGAAGGCGCCGTTCAGATCCACCAGATGCAGGCGCCGGCAACCCCCTTCAACCCATTTCGCGGCCATGCTCACCGGGTCATCGGAGAACACCGTGGAATCTTCCATGCGGCCTTGGCGCAGACGCACACAGGCGCCGTCCTTGAGATCGATAGCGGGAATAATCAGCATGCTTTTTCCTTCGTCAAAAGAGCTGCAAGCTGCAAGCCATAAGCTGCAAGCGCGCACGCGTGGATACTTGTTGCAGCTTGCAGCTAGAAGCTTGCCGCTGCCCTAATTCTTCTCGAGTGACCACAGGTCGCTTTCGATGCTTTCAAACCGCTCCTTGAGATGGGTCTGCACATCGAAAATCGCCCGATTGTAATAGTGCGGAGCCACTTCGCGGGTAAACAGCTCAAGAATCTCCGCCACCTCGAACGAGCCCAGCTCGAGTTCGAAGCGATCCTCCATGAAGCGCTTGATCTTGTGTGTCGCCTCATTCTCCTGCTCGGGAGTGAGGGTCAGGATCGGCGGTTTGGATTTCTTGATAGCCATTTACCAGCGCCCATCCCAGGCGGCGAAGTTCTGCAGCAACTGCAGGCCGTGGGTATGGCTCTTCTCCGGGTGGAACTGCACGGCGAAACGCGAGCCTTCGGCCAGCGCCGCGGCGAAATCGACGCCGTAGTGCCCGCTGCCCACCACCTGCCGGGCATTGCCGGCATTGATGTAGTAGCTGTGCACAAAGTAGAAGCGCGCCCGATCGGCAATGTTGTGCCACAGCGGGTGATCCACTGCCTGGCGCACTTCGTTCCAGCCCATGTGCGGCACCTTCAGGTGCTCGCCATCCTCGATCAGGCCCTTGCCGAAGAACTTCACCTGGCCGGGGAACAGGCCGATGCAGTCGACCCCGTCGTTCTCTTCGCTGTGGTCCAGCAGGGCCTGCATGCCCACGCAAATGCCGAGGAAAGGACGGTCCTGGCTGACCTCGCGCACCAGGGCATCGAAGCCCAGGCGGCGGATCTCGGCCATGCAGTCGCGGATCGCGCCCACGCCGGGGAACACCACGCGGTCGGCTTCACGAATCACATTGGCATCGCTGGTGATCAGTACCTTGCCGGCGCCCACGTGCTCCAGGGCCTTGGCCACCGAATGCAGGTTGCCCATGCCGTAGTCGATGACGGCGACGGTCTGCATTACAACACGCCCTTGGTCGAAGGCATCTGCCCGGCCATGCGCTCGTCCAGCTCCACCGCCATGCGCAGTGCACGGCCGAAGGCCTTGAACACGGTCTCGATCTGGTGGTGGGTGTTGGTGCCGCGCAGGGTGTCGATATGCAGGCTGACCAGCGCGTGGTTGACGAAGCCCTGGAAGAATTCCTGGAACAGGTCGACGTCGAAACCGCCGACGGTGGCGCGGGTGAAGGGTACGTGCATCTGCAGGCCGGGACGGCCGGAGAAATCGATCACCACGCGGGACAGGGCTTCATCCAGCGGCACATAGGCATGGCCGTAGCGACGGATGCCCTTCTTGTCGCCGATGGCCTTGGCAAAGGCCTGGCCGAGGGTGATGCCGACGTCTTCCACGGTGTGGTGGTCGTCGATATGCAGGTCGCCCTTGCTTTCGATGTCCAGGTCGATCAGCCCGTGCCGGGCGATCTGGTCCAGCATGTGCTCAAGGAAGGGCACGCCGATATCGAATCGGGCCTTTCCGGTGCCATCCAGGTTGATCGAGGCTTTGATCTGGGTTTCCAGAGTGTCGCGCTCGACAGATGCCTTACGTTCGGCCATCACCAGCTCCGCAAAATCATTGGGCGAAAAAGGCGAACAGTATAGGCCCGGCGGCGGCCAAACCGAAAGATAACGGACAACATCCTGACGGGCGCCAACCAATGGCTACGGGGCTGTACCTGTCATGACAACCCTCGAAGCACGTTGGCCGGCGAGGCCATCAATGGAACAGCACGGCGGTTTTCTGCAGGGTCACCCACACACCCCACGCCAGCGGAATGCCCACCACCAGCCAGGCCGCGATCACCAGCGGCAGGCTGGCGGACGACGCCTTCCACTCCAGCTCGACGCTGCTGTCAGCGCCCTTGTCGTGGCCCAGGGCCTGCTCGGCCGCCAGTTGCTCGTCGGTCATGAAGTACTTGTCGGCCACCGGGCGCACCAGCAGGTTGCACAGGAACCCCAGCACCAGCAGGCCGGCGAGGATGTACAGGGTGATGTCGTAGGCGGCGGCGCGCTCGACGCCAATGCTCAACTGGTACTCGCGCAGGTAGTTCACCAGCACCGGCCCCAGTACCCCGGCTGCGGCCCAGGCGGTCAGCAGGCGACCGTGGATCGCGCCCACCATCTGGGTACCGAACAGGTCCGCCAGGTAGGCCGGCACCGTTGCGAAACCGCCGCCGTACATCGACAGGATGATGCAGAACGCCGCCACGAACAGGGCGATGTTGCCCAGGTGGCCGAGGTTCGGAATCAGCGCGTACAAGGCAAAGCCCAGGGCGAAGAACACGAAGTAGGTGTTCTTGCGGCCCAGGTAGTCGGAGAACGACGCCCAGAAGAAGCGCCCGCCGATATTGAACAGGCTCAACAGGCCGGTGAAACCCGCGGCAATGGCGGCGATCTGTGCCAGCTGCCCGGCATCCAGCTGGCTGAAGGTCAGGCCGTTACCCAGCAGCTTGCCGGCGAACACTTCCTGCAGCAGCGGCGAAGCCATGCCGAGAATGCCGATACCGGCCGACACGTTGAGGCACAGCACCAGCCATACCAGGCGGAACTGCGGGGTCTTCCAGGCCACGTTCACATGCACGTGACGGTGGGTGATCATCGCATTGGCGGCTTTCTTCACCGGCGCGCTCCAGCCTTCAGGCTTCCAGCCGGTAGGCGGAACCCGGTAGGCCAGCGCACCACCAATCATGAACACGAAGTAGATCGCGGCCATCACCAGGAAGCTCTGCCATACGCCAACGCTGGTGGGGGTGGCGAAGTGGCTCATCAGTGCCGCCGCCAGGGGCGCACCGACCATGGCACCGCCGCCAAAGCCCATGATCGCCATGCCGGTGGCCATGCCGCGCTTGTCCGGGAACCACTTGATCAGGGTCGACACCGGGGAGATGTAGCCCAGGCCCAGGCCGATACCGCCGATCACCCCGGAGCCGATCCACATCAGCCAGATCTGGTGGGTATAGACCCCCAGCGCCGAGATCAGCAGGCCGCCGCACCAGCACAGCGCCGATACCACACCGGCCTTGCGCGGGCCGGCATGTTCCAGCCAGCCACCCCAGACCGCTGCCGAGCAGCCGAGGAAGATGAAGAACAGGGTGTAGATCCAGCCGAGCATGGAGATCGGCCAGTCACACTGGGACGAAAAAACCTGGGCGATAAAGCCCATGCCGGGCTCGCAAGCCACCGGGGCGCTGATGCCCAGGGCCTTGGACAATGGCAGCCAGAACACCGAGAAGCCATAGGCCATGCCGATGCACAGGTGGATGGCCAGGGCGGCCGGCGGAACCAGCCAACGGTTGAAACCGGGCTTGGCGATGATGCGTTCTTTGGACAAGAACGCTGGCTGAGCGGCCGGACTTGCGGCCGCGGTGCGAGTGCTCATGGATGTTTCCCCCAATTATTAGAATTGTTCATCGGCCACTCCCCTGCGACGACCTTGGCACGCAGGCGCGGTCGTTCTGATGAGTAAAGCTCCATTTGGGCAGGCGCGACATTAAGCCGCAGAAGGGCGGACGAACCGCGAGAGATTACCATTTGCCACCGCCGAAAAAGCCAAACTGATATCAGCTTTTTTACCACGACTGCTCCGCCCCGCCCTCGACCGCCAAACCGGCGCCTTGCCGCAAAGCGCCAGCCCCCTTGCCGGCCCCGGCCCGCCGACAGACAGCCAAGCCCTAGGCCCAACGCCCGGGCCGCAAGCCAAAACTGCCCTGCAGACAGCGAAAAAGCCGCACATGCAATGGGTGACCAGTCGTCAGGTTCAGAGCGTTATACTCCGTGGCTAAATTTTGCATTCGACATACAAGGACTCGCCCATGAAAGCGTTCGGCAAAATCCTGGGTCTGATACTTCTCGGGCTGTTGCTGATCATCGTGGCTCTGGGGTTCGCCCTGACCCACCTGTTTGATCCCAACGACTACAAGAACGAGATTCGCCAGATTGCCCGCGACAAGGCCCACATCGAGCTGACGCTCAATGGCGACATCGGCTGGAGCCTGTTCCCCTGGCTTGGCCTGGAACTGCACGATGCCGGCGTGGCCACCCTGGCCAACCCGACCCAGCCTTTCGCCGACCTGCAGATGCTCGGCCTGTCGGTGCGCGTGCTGCCGCTGCTGCGCCGTGAAGTGCAGATGAGCGATGTGCGGGTCGAAGGCCTGAACCTGCGCCTGAACCGCAACAAGGACGGCCACGGCAACTGGCAGGATATCGGCAAGGCCGCCCCTACCGACAAGCAGGCCGAGACGCCTGCCACCAGCACCGGTGAAGCGAGCCAGCCCACCGCCGACGGGGAAAAGCCTGCGCAACCGATCCGCCTGGATATCGACAGCCTGACCGTGAACAACGCCCGGGTTGAGTACAACGATGAACAGAGCGGCAAGCAGTTCACCGCCGAAAGCATCCAGTTGAGCACCGGGCCGATCCACGAAGCCACCAACACCCCGGTCAAGCTCACCGCCTTCCTGGCCAGCAACCAGCCGGCCGTGCGGGTGCGCACCGAACTCAATGGCGAGCTGCGCTTCGATCGCGCCCTGCAGCGCTACCAGTTCGAAGACATGCGCCTGTCCGGCGAAGTGGCCGGCGACCCGCTGCAAGGCAAGACCGTCACTTTCGCTGCCCAGGGCCAGTTGCTGCTGGACAAGGCGGCCAATGTCGGCCAGTGGACCGGGCTCAAGGTGTCCCTCAACCAGTTGCGGGCCCTGGGCGAACTCAAGGTCAATGACCTGGACAAGACCCCGCAAATCAGCGGCGGCCTGTCCATCGCCCAGTTCGACCTGGCGAAGTTCGTCGACGGCATCGGCCAGACCCTGCCGGCCATGGCCGAAGGCAGCCTGAGCAAGGTCGAGCTGGTCAGCCGCCTGCAAGGCACGCCCAGCAGCCTGGCCCTGGAAGACCTGAACCTGAAGCTCGACGACAGCACCTTCAGCGGCCGCCTCGCCATCGACGACTTCGACAAGCAAGCCCTGCGCGCCCAGCTCAAGGCCGACACCTTCGATGTCGATCGCTACCTGCCGCCCAAGTCCGCCGCGGCCAACAGCGCCGCCGCGGCGCGCAAGGCCGAAGTGCAAGGCAGCGAGGCCGATGCCATGGCCGGCGCCGGCTCCACGCCACTGCCCAACGCACCGACCAAGGGCGCCTGGAGCACCGACAAGCTGCTGCCGCTGGAGCGCCTGCGCAAGCTGGATATCGATGCCGACCTGAGCTTCGGCCAACTGACCCTGGACAAGCTGCCGATACAGAGCGCCGTCCTGAAGGCCAGCGGCCAGGGCGGCCTGTTGCAACTCGCCAACCTGCGCGGCGAGCTGTACAACGGCAGCTTCGAGGCCAGTGGCAATCTCGATGTGCGCCAGAACACCCCGCAGTTGAGCCTGCAGAGCAAGATCAACCGGGTGCCGGTGGAGCGCATCCTCGAAAGCCAGGGCCAGAACCCGCCGCTCAAGGGCCTGGTGACCCTCAACAGCAACCTTACCGGCAACGGCAACAGCCAGAAGGCGCTGATCGACAGCCTCAACGGCACAGCCAGTTTCGTCATCAACAACGGCGTGCTGCTCAACGCCAATATCGAACAGCAGCTGTGCCAGGGCATCGCCGTGCTCAACCGCAAGAACCTCGGCAGCACGCCACGGGGCAAGGACACCCCGTTCCAGGAGCTCAAGGGCAACCTGACGTTCCGTAACGGCGTGGCCAGCAACCCGGACCTGAAAGTGCGCATCCCCGGCCTGAGCGTCAACGGCAATGGCGATATCGACCTGCGGGTGCTGGGCATGGACTACCGGGTCGGCATCATCGTCGAGGGCGACCTCAGCGATAACCCGGACCCGGCCTGCCAGGTGGGCGAACGCTTTACCGGCGTCGAACTGCCGCTGCGCTGCCGTGGCCCGCTGGAGCTGGGGGCCAAGGCCTGCCGCCTGGACAAGGACGGCCTGGGCCAGGTAGCGGCCAAGCTGGCCGGCGACCGCCTGCAACAGAAGATCGACGAGAAGCTCGGCGACAAGGTCAGCCCGGAACTGAAAAACGCACTCAAGGGGCTGTTCAAACGATGAGAGCCGAGGCTTTTGCACCGGCGGTGCTGGACTGGTACGACCGTCACGGCCGCCACGACCTGCCCTGGCAACAGGACATCAACCCGTATCGGGTATGGGTCTCGGAGATCATGCTGCAGCAGACCCAGGTCAGCACCGTGCTCAACTATTTCGACCGCTTCATGGCCTCGCTGCCTACGGTGCAGGCCCTGGCCGAGGCCCCGGAAGACGAAGTGCTGCACCTGTGGACCGGCCTGGGCTACTACACCCGGGCGCGCAACCTGCAAAAAACTGCGCAAATTGTCATGCGCGAGCATGGCGGCGAGTTTCCCCGCGACGTGGAGCAACTCACTGAACTGCCGGGTATCGGCCTGTCCACCGCGGGCGCCATCGCCAGCATCAGCATGGGCCTGCGGGCGCCGATCCTCGACGGCAACGTCAAGCGGGTGCTGGCGCGCTTCACCGCGCAAGAGGGCTACCCGGGGGAACCCAAGGTGGCCAAGCAGCTGTGGGCCGCCGCAGAGCGCTTCACGCCCCACGCCAGGGTCAACCACTACACCCAGGCGATGATGGACCTGGGGGCCACCCTCTGCACCCGCAGCAAGCCCAGTTGCCTGCTCTGCCCCCTGGAGCGTGGCTGTGAGGCGCACATGCTTGGCCTGGAGACTCGCTACCCGATCCCCAAGCCGCGCAAGGAGGTGCCGCAGAAGCGCACCCTGATGCCGCTGCTGGCCAACCGCGAAGGCGCCATCCTGCTCTACCGTCGCCCCTCCAGCGGGCTCTGGGGCGGACTCTGGAGCCTGCCGGAGCTGGATCACCTGGACGATATCCAGCACCTGGCCCTGCAGCACGCCCTGGAGGTAGGGCACCAGCAGGAGATGCCCGGCCTGGTGCACACCTTCAGTCACTTCCAGCTGGCCATCGAGCCCTGGCTGATCCGGGTCGAAGAGTCGGCCCTGCACGTCGCCGAGGCCGACTGGCTCTGGTATAACCTCGCCACCCCGCCGCGCCTGGGCCTTGCCGCCCCGGTGAAGAAACTGCTGAAACGCGCGGCCGAAGTCTTGAATGCAGGAGAGTCGTCATGACCCGCAGCGTAATGTGCCGCAAATACCACGAACAATTGCCAGGCCTGGAACGCCCACCCTACCCGGGCGCCAAGGGCCAGGACATCTTCGACCACGTCTCGGCCAAGGCCTGGGCCGACTGGCAGAAACACCAGACCCTGCTGATCAACGAAAAGCGCCTGAACATGATGAATGCCGAAGACCGCAAATATCTGCAGGGCGAGATGGATAAATTTTTCTCTGGCGAGGATTACGCCAAGGCCGAAGGCTACGTGCCGCCAGCCGAGTAAACCCGCGCAAAATCGGGGGCGGATCGTAAGCGGCGGTAATAATTAAACTTTTTTTCAAAACTTGCTTGACGCCCCCCTGAAAAACCCGTTTAATGCGCCCCGTTGCCCAGATAGCTCAGTCGGTAGAGCAGGGGATTGAAAATCCCCGTGTCGGCGGTTCGATTCCGTCTCTGGGCACCAAATACCGAAAACCCCTGATTCCGCAAGGTCTCAGGGGTTTTTCATTTGTGGAGAGCTGTAACCCGCACCTTGACTGGTACACATTGCGGGTACACACATGACATTCATGGCACAACCCTGGAAGCACACTAGCGGCATCTACTACATCCGCCGCCGCATCCCCGACGACATCAAGTCCATCCTAGGCAGAGGTGACTTTTACAAGGTCAGCCTTCAGACCCGCGTCCCCGCCGAAGCCAAGACCAGGTTCGCAGCCGAGTGGCGTAAAGCCGACCAACTTTTTGACACGGCACGTCTACAGCTCCGCATAGGGGTACAGCTCACAGCAAAGGATGCTGTCCAACTGGCAGCACGGTGGGCGCATCGAGAACTCCATGAAATGGAACAGTCTGGCGTGTATTCGTCCTGGCTTGTCACCCACAGCGGCGGAGCCTTTGAGACTCTAGGAGAGTTCTATGGCTCCGGCCACAGCGTCCCTACCTTCCTCGCCGCGTCCGGCATACAGTCGCGACTGCTTTCCGACATTGAGCAGGAACTAGCGCGCTACAACCGCCCTCTCGTGCCCATCGACTCGGTCGCTTACCGCCATCTGCTAGAAGCCTTCGCTGCTCAGTTGCTGCGGCTGTCGGAGGCAGCCCTTGATAGGTCACACCACGACCACGTCACCCCTCTCCAGGCGCCGCCTCCGGCCCCTCTCAGCTTTGAAGCCCCGCACAATAAGGCCCCACTGCTGTCACACTTCTTTGAGGACTGGAAGGCATATGTTTTGAAGATTGGGAATGGTGGCAGGGACGTAACCAAACGAGTTGCGGAATATGGCGGCACCGTCAAAGTGTTCATTGAGCTGAATGGCGATCTGCCAATCGATGCCATCACCCGAACGACCGCCAGTACATTTGCCACCGACCTCCTCAAAATGCCTACCGGCGGGACAGGACGACGCGCTATGACAGCTCGTCAGCTAATCGCAAGGGCGGAAACCGAAGGTCTCCCCACGCTCGGGCGCCTAACCGTCAAGAACCGCCTTATGGCTCTTTCGGCAGTGCTCTCCCATGCCGTCCGCTTGGGTATTTTGGCGGAGAATGCCGTCACGGCATCCGGGGTTACAGGCGAACTGTCCAAGGCCGCACATAAAGCTGGTAGAACCGCTACCCGCAAGCACTACACCCGACAGGAGCTGAAACAGATATTCAGCAGCCCAATCTTCCACGACTCCTGGAGACCGCCAAGGGCGTCGTTCGGCGAAGCGTGGTACTGGATTCCGCTACTACTGTGCTACACAGGCGCCCGCCGGGAGGAGATCGCGCAACTTAAAGCGGGCGAAGTGCAGCGCAACGAGGATGGCGTCTGGTTCCTGGATTTGCTTTCAACGCCCGACGAGGACGGAGACATCGACCTTCGCACGCTTAAGACGGCGGGCAGCCACCGCAAGGTTCCGCTACACCCCGACCTCATCGAGCTTGGCTTCCTGGAGTACATAGACAGCCTTCCAAAGGCGGGAGCCCTATTCCCGCAGCTTGAAGCGAATCATGCCGGTTACTTCGGCCACAACTTCGGCAAGCGGTGGTCGGCATACCTGAAGACGGTAGCCCAGCTGGAAAGCAAAGTCCGACCGTCGCACGGGTTCCGCCACTCGTTCATTACGCTATGCCGGGAAGTCGGCGTGCCCGAGGAACTCCGTGACGCTCTAACAGGCCACGACAACGGCGCCGTCAGCCGCAAGTATGGGGAGCGGGCGCTACTACCTCAGCTTCTGGAGCAACTGAAGATGCTGCCGAGCATTGCACGCGATGCCGGCCTGCTGCCTGCTCTTGTTGTTGCCTCCAGGACCACCACTTTGGAATAGCCCAGGTGGTCGTAGGCTTCGTCGAACAGGACGCCCTTGAACTTGGCGTAGACAGACCAGTGGCCTGGTTTCTTGTGGAGGTATTGCATTTCGTACAGGCGGCTCTGGACGGCGTTAACCGAGGTAAAACGCCAGGGGGATGGACATGCAAGGCCCATCCATCCCGCCTGTGGTTACGGTGCTGTGGCTGCTTCGGTCAGTTCGGAAACACGCTCGCCAGTAGCTCCACGGCAGGCTAGGGAGTCGGCCTCCTCGTTACCTGGATTGCCAGCGTGGGCCTCGACCCACACAAAAGCCACCTTGCGCGTTTGTATGAGCTGGTCGATTTGCTCCCATAGGTCGCGGTGCTCAACCGGCTTCTTCTTGCTGTTCTTCCAGCCCTTGGCCTTCCAGTTGGAGAGCCATTCGTTTGCCCCTTTGACCACGAACTCGGAGTCGCTGTAGAGCGTGATAGGCATTGGTTTGTTGCACCGCTTCAGCGCCTCCAGGGCTGCCAGCAGCTCGGCTCTGTTGTTGGTCTGGGGTTGGTTACGGGGGACCGGAGCGGCAAGCTTCAGTGTCTTGCCCTCGGGGTTGGTGATGTAGGCGCCCCAGCCGGCTTTGGCGTTGGGTTTTCCGTTGTTCGGGCAGGCGCCGTCGACGTAGGCAATGTACGTGACCATGGATAGATGTCCTTTGATGTTTCGAGTTCGGCGTGGGCGCAAGTAGGTATGAGACCTCCCTGACGATACCCACGTGATGCCCTTCAGTAATCCGAAGGGAGGTGGTGTTCTGTGTCGTTGAAGTGTGGTTGTGGCTGGACGTCAAAGCCCTGTTCGCGCTGCCAGTCCAGGAACGCGTCCATGTCCTCTACGGAGAGGGTTACTTCATCGTCTTCGGGTATCGGCTGGGCGCATACAGCGAAAGCGCGGCGCACCTTGTCCATGCCCTCTACCGGCTTAACGTTGTGCAAATGAAAGCCCACCGCATTAATGGCCTTCTTGGCGACGTCAGCCCCATAGGCTGCCTCGAAGTCCGCTAAAACTTGGGCGAGGGCTCGCGCAGCCTTTTTCTCCTGCCAATGTGGATTCTTCCGTTCGCTGCTGCCGTCCCTCCTAGCCAGTCGCCAGGTATAAGGGGCGGGGCTGTCGTTCCAGTAGGCCAGCAACGCTTCCTCTGCCGCCTTGCCTTTGAGACTGGCGTCGATAACTCCCGACGCGACTCCGTTTTGACGTACCTTCTGGCGCATTTTCTTGATGGTTTCCCGGTCGACACCCAACGTAGCCTCCGCCTGGGTTTTGTTTAGACGCCGGTAGAAGTCGGTTTCGGGATAGTTCAAGCAGCGCCAAGCGTTCTCAACCTTCTGGTCTTTGGTGAGCCGTAGGCCGTGGTCATTGTTGGCCGTACCAGCGGCAACCAGTGCGTCAGCAAAACCTTTGCCGTCCAGCACAAGCGCTGGGATGACTTCCACATTGAGCTCCTGGTGCGCCCAGAAGCGGTGGTAGCCGTCAACCAAGTAGAACCGCCTAGGATTGTCGTCTTCGGCTGGGACTACCAGAACAGGGGGTAGGCGCTCCCCACGCTTGAGAACCATCTTGAGGCCGTCCAAATGCTCAATGGTGGCCGGCGTCAACGGGAGCCTGTCCTGTATACATGGTGAGGCAGCATTACGATTCTGAAGTCGCGGACTGGTGATTACCTTGTCCAGCGGGATGGATTGAAGTCGTCCCTGCATTCTTATCGGGTCCGCACGACTGGACCTAGGGCACGCCAACAAGGCGCCTCCAGGTCAGACTTGAGGAGGTCCAGCATATCGACGTCAGCCCACGTAAGGCCGCTGACCAGGGCCAGCTCCAGCGCTTCAGCAAGCCGTGTATCACGTCCTTTGCGCCGACTGATGGCGTTGGCAAGCTGGGTCAGGCGGTCAAGGTGGTCCGCACGTAAGTGTAGATTGAGGCGCACAAGGCGCATGGGCTGTTTCATGGGATTGAAGTCCGGTGATAGCAAACGCAAATGCCCCGCCGTGGTTGCCCAGGCAGGGGGAGGGTTTGCAGGAAATGTGATTGAGCTGCCGCCAGGCACAGCTCCTGGTCTGGTTATACAAGGATTGGCGTTAATACCCGTGGCATCGCTTGAGTGGGACGCCGGGTGCCTTTCTCCTTGACTGGCACTAATTGCCGTTCTCAACCCTCAAACCCCACAGGGCCAAGGGTTGCGGACACGCTCAGGGCGTGATGGATGAAATGGGGGTTTAGCGCAAACTCGGACGGGATCGACGGTGCAGACTGAATGTGGCACCTGGAGTTTGGTGCCTGCCTGGTTGCTCAAAACGGACTGTCGTAGCTAGAGGGTAAGGACGCCTTCTCTTCGTGCAAGGAAGGGCCATAATTCGCCGGGACGTCCTCCTCGGTGTTCATTTTCCTACATGAAGTGGATCATGGCCTGGGTGATAGTGATGCCGTGTTCCTTGGCGTATGCCTCGATCTTGGCCATTTTCTTCCCTTTCTCGATGGCAATCCTTGCCGCCTTCGTTTCAATGGCGTTTAGCCGCTCCGCCTCTTGGGCTACTTTCTTCTGCGACTTGGGCTCCTCGACGGCGTAGATCCCGCTTTTTACCAACGCCTTCTCGGGCCTGAACCTGGCCTGAGCCTTGATTGTGCGCTTGCTTCTCGACTTCTTTTTCTTCGTCATTTCGAGGGGGACTCCAGGTAATTGGAGCCCACTTTTTAGCAGCGCTGACGGGTTCGAAACAGTCTGGTTAGGAAGTGTGATAACGTTGATTCTATGGCCTGTAGCCCCGTAGCTGCGGGCCTCAGCTGCGATTCGACAGGTCCGGTTCCGGACCCGTATATGGCTATATCCCATGAACTCATAGCTCGTAGTCTGTCACTGAGCGGCGGCTACCTGGAGCTTCTTGGCGCGTTGCACTGTCGCCGTACTGGTGCCGGTGGCCTTGGCCGTTTCCCGGATGCCCATACCCTTAGCCAGGCACACCAGAATGCGCTTGTGCTTGTCTTGGTCGATGGACTTACCCACGTAGCGCTTTTCGTTCTTGGCCTTCTCAATGCCCTGCCGCTGACGCCGTAGACGGTCTTCGTAGTCCTTCCTTGCTACAGCGGCGAGCATGTCCAACAACATGGCGTTGACGGCTTCTATGACACGCCCTGTGAAGGCGTCAGCGGCGCTGTTTGTATTTGTCGGAGCCATCGCCATGTGTGACGTCGGCAAGTCCAGTGACACGACCTTCACGCCCTTATCCTTGATTACCGCCAGGAGCTTCTGCCAGTCAGCCTCGGTCAGGCGTGATAGCCGGTCTACCTGTTCGACCAGGAGAACGTCCCCGGGGTGGGCGTCTTCAAGGAGACGGAAAAGCTCAGGCCGCTGTAGGGACGCTCCGCTTACGTTCTCGATATAGGTCGTGGCGATGGTGTGCCCGTACTGCTTGGCAAAGTCCACCAACGACTGCTTGGCCCTAGTGGCGTCCTGTTCAGCGGTAGAGGCGCGAAGATAGGCACGGATGAACATGGAGTAAAGCCCCTGTGGTCGTAGAAGTGTGGTCACTATAGGTGTGGTCTCAATAGTGGTCAACAGGGTCTAAACGAACACAATTGGCCATGCCTCCCGCCGTGGTTGGCCAGGTATACCCTTACGACCATACCCAAGCACGCTGGGCAAACCCCGCCCGCCAAGGCATATCAATTGATCGCCTCGTCTTATGCTCAACGTTGGAAAGCTTGCCGCCCGGTCCGGGGTCGTCGCTTAAACAGATGGCATAGCACCTGTCGTCGTTCAGTGCTGAAGCTGAATTCGCCTACCGCATGGCGGTCACCCCCGCCCGGAGGGGGGGAATCGGAACACTTCTTTACTACTCAAAGACGTCGCAAATTTTTCAGCCGTAAAAAGCCGCACTACCGGGGGGCAGCACGTAGACTTCGACTTCGCTACCGCATAGTGTGGCCGCTATGGCCGCTCGCCCCTACTGGGAAAGGAATCTGATGCAATCAGCAGTGCAGCAAAGGGACGCATTTATCAAGACCATCAAGCACATCAGGACCGTTGTCCAGAAGGTGGTCGCCAACTCCGGTCCAAAAAATATCCTACGTGCCCCGGACTCACACAAGATCGCAGAAGGACTTTTCTTGAGCGCCGCTACGCATTGGGAGGAGTTGTGCCAAGGGCTATTACTTGTCGACTTAGCGACCGACAACGACAGCCTGCTGTTCAAGCATGTCAAGGGCTTCAGGACTAAGAATGGCTCCCACCACCTAGCCGAACTACTCGTGTCGCATCTAGACCATCCTCACTCGTTCTACGACTGGTCTGACTTCAACAAGCTGCACACCAGGGCAAACAAGCTTTTTCCGAAAGGACATCGATTCGCACCTCCGGCGGGGGCCCCTACAAGTCAAAAAACGTGTCTGCCTGCCGCCTTACTGGAGGATTTGATTAAGTTCAAGCGCCTACGCAACGCTGTAGCCCACAAAAGTGACAAGGCATGGGAGACTTTCATGAAGATGATTAAAGAGTCCCCCTTCAGCTTGACGTCATCCCAGCGGAAAGGCATCACGCCAGGTCGTTTCATGGTGACTAAGCAGTGGGACGGACAGATTGTCCTGCTGACTGCCTTGGACAAATTGGAAACCGCCGCGAAGTCGCTAGTCCCTTGAGGGCCTCTTGGCGCTGGTACACGGAGCAGGTACACTTCGCGCCTACGGATGGCCTATAAGCCCCGTAAAACAAGGGTTTACGGTTTCCAGCTCAGTGTCGGCGGTTCGATTCCGTCTCTGGGCACCAAATACCGAAAACCCCTGATTCCGCAAGGTCTCAGGGGTTTTTTCATTTCTGCGGACCGGCACCCGCCTCAAGGCCCATCTTGCGCTGGGAACCTGCCCTACTTGGGCAGCGACAACGGCACGCCCCAGATCGGGTCCTCCATGCCTTGCTTGCCCAGCGGCGTGATCTGCATGGGCTGGAGCCTGGACAGCAATTGCCGGTGCTTCTCGCTCAGGCTGCGTTGCTCAATCAGATTCTGCGCAAAGCTCATCGGCGCCGGCCAGGTGTAGACGGTCAGGTTATCGAGCGGACACTCGATTTTCTGCGG
This sequence comes from Pseudomonas sp. NFXW11, assembly GCF_049887815.1. NCBI lineage: Bacteria > Pseudomonadati > Pseudomonadota > Gammaproteobacteria > Pseudomonadales > Pseudomonadaceae > Pseudomonas > Pseudomonas sp. NFXW11. The sequence continues at coordinate 423,157 of NZ_JAGEKI010000003.1, forward strand.
GTCGATCGCCCGGCACTTCGCCTGCTGGTACTTGTAGCCAGGAGTCTTCAGGTGCATGCGCGGGGCCAGCAGCAATTGCCCGCCCTGGACGGTGAAGCTGGCCAGCGCCTTGTCCGCCGGCAGGCGCGACTGGACCTTGATCGAAGGAACATCACGCGAATCGGTCTGCTGGTAATAGCCGGCCGGGGAGCCCGCCGTGGTCTGGGTATATTGCTGCTCGCCCCAGCTCACGCAGGCACCCGAAGCCCTGAGCACGGAGGTACAAACCTTTTCGGTCTTGGTCTCGCTGCCATAGGTGGCGTCCTTCCAGACCTCTTCCCTGTAGTACTCGCGATACAGCTCGGGGGACAGGTACGCGGTGCCGTTGGCGCCACGGCCCGAACCGGGTGGGCCGCTGCGGGCGCCAACCTGGTCGAGCAAGCCGCGGATCTGGTAGTCATCGCCGCCGGTCAGCAGGTATTTGCCGGGCGGCAGGATATGCACCTCGAAGGCCTTGAACAGATAGGTTTCGCCAGGCTTTCTCTGCAGCGCATTGGTCTGGAACTTGCGGCCGAAGGTCACCTTCGGATCCTTCTCGTATTCCCAGATTGCCGTCGGCGTCCATTGGGTCATGGTCAGCGCATCGCTCAGCGACTTGTGCGGCATCACGTCGGCCACCAGCACCACCGTCATGTTCGCCCTGAGCGCTGCGTCCACCTGATCCAGCAACTGCGCGTAACGCGGGTCGTCCATGCTGCCGTAGGCGCCCGAATCGAGATCGGACACGCAGCCAGAGAGGGAAAGAGAAAGAAGCAACGCAGAGGGCAGGGCGAAACGCAGCCGTGACAGTCTCATGTATCGATCCTTGATAGACATTGGCGGGGGTCGTCGAACAGCCATATTACTGGCCTGAGGTCGGAGCACAATATTCAGCAAAACCAATCGGACGACCTGCACAAAGCTCAAGAATGCGACGCGAATCGCCCCTTCTCCTGCTCAACTGCCCGCCCAGTGCAGATTCAGATCGTGCCGGGGCGCGCCCTGCAGATCCAGCATGCTGCGCTGCTCATGCCCCTGACGGGTCACGATAAGCTGATAGCGACCCGCCGGTAGCTGCACATAGAGAATCGGCCCCATCTGGCTCAGGCTCAGCAGTTGATGGCCCTGGGCATTCTGGATCGCCACATCGACATCCGCGGTGTACAGGTTTTGTGCGCCGACGGAAAAAGTCATGTGCAGGTTGTAGCCCCTGACCAGCTGAATGGCCCGCGACTCATCGAGGCCGATGCCGCCGTTCAGATAGGAGATGCCATTCTGCTGCTGCGGCTGCAGTTGCACGCCTGCCGGATCGATAGGCTCGTTGCTGAGGGTGGCGGACTCCACCCTGATGGGCGCGACGGACAGCAGCGTCGCGATAACGCCAGATACGACACAGATGGATAAGGTCTTCACGATGACCACTCCCGGGTTCGTCTCGAACCACTGTAAAGGGGCGTCACCCACAAGCCTTTGACCCCAGCAAGGCAGCGCCCGGGCCTCCCCTGTTTCACCTTGAATGGCCACGCCCCGGGCAATCAACGCCCGAACGGCAAAGCCCCACGCGCCCGACCAAACGGGCCCGTCGACAACTCCTGAATTTAAGTTTATGCCCTGAGGCAACCGGCCCTAGATCGATTCGGCGTGAAGCCATGAACCAAAGGTAGCTAGGCTCGAAAGCCGGAACCTAGGCCAGCCCCCATCGGCGCGTCCTCCTGCGAAGGTTTATCGACGTCAGGCAATTACGCAAAGGTACTGGATGCAGAGTTTGGCAAAGGCTTCGACGCTACCGACTTGCGGCATATGCATGAAGCCGCGACACAGGGCTGCGCCAGGCCAGTTTGAGGGCGGCCAGAATCAGATCGATCCTGGCCGCATTTACGCACTACCTGCATCCGCCGATCAGTTGGCCTGATCCGCTCGCCCCAACGCCTGCCCCTGAGCCACATCGAGCAGGGCCACGCCATCACCGAGCAACAGCGAGGCGAGGTCGGCAATCTGGAACAGGTCGCTGGCGTCAGCCGTTTGCGCGGTCATGCAGGACAGGCTGTTCATCAGTTTGTGCAGGGCGCGTATGCGCTGATCGGCGCAGGCCAGAAGATCGACCAAGGGCGCATGGGGATTGATCAGCAGGACAGGGTTGTCCGCTGGCGTGTGGTGAAGAGGGATATATCCGTTCATTGGTGTAGCTCCGTGCGTTAGGGAAGCTCCCCCCAAACTCTCCTACAAGCTGGGTGGCAGCTGTACGCGGGGTAGGAGACCGGTCGCACAACCCGGCCACGCCGAAGCGTGCCCGCGCACAGCCGCCATAAAACACAGGGCAGCAAGAAGCGCCCAAAAAAAACTGGGCGCCTGTGCACGGTGCGACTCTCGGGCTCCTACACCCGGCCGCTGATTTGGCAGCGACCGGCGCAGAGTAAAGAGCAGGTCAGGTCAGCGCAAGCCCTCACCTGGTGACTGAAAGTAACCAGCCGACTCAATGCCGGTGCCGATGATGAACATCGGGAAAGTGCGCATGGCTATGCCGGATCGGCGCGTGCTCATGAGGGTGGCTGTGGGGCTCCGTACCGCCCCACTCAAAGTCATGTTCATGCTGGTGGTGCTCGTCGTGCCGGTGGCGATGGCTGTGCGTCAGGGGCTCATGCTGATGCTCATGGGCATGATTCTCCAGCAGGTGAATCCAGACGCCGATGGCCATCAGTGCCGCCGCCACCAGGAACCACAGGGAAACCGACTCGCCGAGAATCAGGATCGAGAGCGCCGCGCCAAGAAAGGGCGCCGTGGAAAAATAGGCCCCAGTGCGCGCACTGCCCAGCCCACGCAGGGCCAGGACGAACAACACCAGGCTCACGCCGTAACCCAGGAACCCCACCAGGAGTATCGGCCCCCACGTGGCGACGGCGGGCAGTTGCGCACCGATCAGCAACGCCAGGCCGGTATTGACCCCTCCCGCCACCAACCCCTTGCTGCCGGCGATGAACAGCGCATCGGACGCCGAGACCTTGCGGGTCAGGTTGTTATCGATGGCCCAGCACAGGCAGGCGAAGGCCACGGCCAGCGGCCCCAGCCAGCCATCAGTAGCGGCATGCTGCTGCGGCCATGACAGGACGGCCCCGCCCAACACGATGGCGAGCATGCCGATGACGATCCGGCGATCGGCATTCTCCTTGAACACCAGCCAAGCCAGCACCGCGGTGAGCACCGACTCCAGATTGAGCAGCAACGAAGCGCTGGCGCCCGCCATCCGCGTCAGGCCGAACATCAGCGCGACCGGCGCCAGCACACCGCCAAACAAGATAGCCCCCAGCAACCAAGGCCACTCTCGCGCCGCCAGGCCCGCCGACTGCCAGCCCCGATCGCGAACACAACGGACAATGGCCAGACCGACACCACTGCCCAGATACAGCAACCCAGCCAGGAGCATCGGCGCAATATCCACCCCCAACAGTTTGGCCAGCGGCGTACTGGCGCCGAACAAGGCGGCAGCAACCAGCGCATAAAGAACGCTCAAGTTCATGCTCGGATCACCCTTCAGGTTCATTGCAAGATGCTGAACAGAATGACCCTGACGGTGTAGAAATGCCGTGAATCAACCTGCAACCGAGCGGCAAGCCTCAGCTTCCAGGGGACGCTGCGCGCCCCAGCGGGAGCAAGCTCCCTCGCCACCGCTACAGTGCTTGTCCTCAGCTCAATGGCATGACCGTCCAGAGCGCGCTTTCACCGAGCATGGCCCTGCAGTTTCAAACCCCTTGCTGCACCGTACCGACCTCAGCATGCAGCTTTATACCCAGAGCCCCCATCACCTTCATGATGGTCGCCAAACTGGGATTGCCATCAGCCGACAGCGCCTTGTAAAGCCCTTCGCGAGTCAGGCCAGCATCTCGGGCTAGCTGCGACATCCCACGCGCTCGCGCGATATCGCCCAAGGCAGCAGCCAGCAGCACGGGATCGTTCTCCTCCAGACAGGCTTCAAAGTAGAGAGCCATGTCCTGATCAGTCTTCACGTGATCGACAACATCCCACTTGCTCAGCTTTATCTTGGCCATCTCATTCTCCTAGAGCTCACGGGCCAGCCTGATGGCAATCCTTATATCAGCGGCCTCAACCAGAACTTGCCTCCATCAACACCTTGAGCGCCGCATCGGCCTCGGCACGCTGGGCCTTTGAAGGTTTGGCGGCAAAGCGGCTGCGCTGCTTGTCCAGGGTCAGGTAGGCGTTGTCGCCATCGCCCCAGATATAGGAATAGATCAACAGGAAACTGTCGGAACCAGGCTGGCAGTAGGAGGCGACGCTGCGCAGGGGCGCCAGCAGCTGGATCATCTCGCCGTAGTTGTCGGTGAACTCCAGCAAAGCGAACTGCCAGCGACCGGTCTGCGGATCGTAATGGGTAGAACCGCCTGTGCCTGTCCACATCTGCACCACTTCCTGCAGGCTGCGCGCACCGGAATCCTGCAGCCACTCGGCATCGACCCGCGCCGAGCCGTACATGTCCTTGCTGTCGAACCACTTCTGCCAATCGTTGTAGGAAATCGCCGGGCGTGGCGGCGCGGCCATGGCTTGGGCGTATTGCTCGGGCGTCATGCTGCAGCGCAGGTACACCGAGGATGGCTCGTTTGCCTGAGCCTGTGTGGTTGCTCCAAGTAGCGCCACCAGCGCCAGCCCGGTCCATGAGCACAGCTTGTTCATGTCGTTCCTGATCAATCAAAAAGGGCCGCCAGCATACCTGCACCGACGGCGGCCGATCACTCTCAAGCCGGCGCCTGTGCTGCCTGCCAATGCTTCATCTCCTCAGCGATAAAATGCTGCACCAGATCGCTGTACAACTGCTCGATGGCATCCGCGCTCAGGCCTTCGGCCTCGGCCCATTCGCGGCGGGTGGCGAGCATCGCCTTGAAGCGCTCCTCGGCGCGCACCGTGGCCGCCGAGGTCTTGAACTGCGACGCGGCCAGCACGTACTTGAAGCGTGTGCCCAGCAGGGCGATAACCGCCCGATCCAGGGTGTCGATCTCTCGGCGGATGTCTTCCATGCCCTGGCATTGCTCCGGGCTCATCTGATTCTTCACTTCCATGCTCAACACTCCATCGGGATCAGGGACCCGACCATAGCCGGGGTTCGGATTATTCCCATTGACCGATGCGGCAGTAAAGTTGCCGCGACCTGGAGGGGCCGGGTATTAATGAACGCACAAAAAAATCGTCGCCGAGGGAGGTCGCTGGCCCACCCCGCGACAGCCACCCAGGAACAATCGCCCATGTCCCTGCTGTCCTGCCCCGACCAACCCACCGCCCACCTCACCGCTGCCGCCCCCGGCGAAGCCTTCAGCGAACCGGCAGCAGACGGCTTCACGCTCGGCGGTTTCAGCTGGAGTCATGCGCGCCCCGACCCGACGCGAGCAGTGGTGATCATCAATGCCGCTACTTCGGTGCGCTGCCGCTATTACGCACGCTTTGCCGAGTACCTGTTCGCCAACGGCTTCGACGTGATGACCTACGACTATCGCGGTATCGGCGAATCGCGACCGGCATCCCTGAAAGGCTTCAAGGCCTCCTGGTCGGACTGGGGTGCGCTGGATTTCGAAGCCATGCTGCAACGCGCCCAGCGCGAATTCCCCGGCCAGCCGGTCGACGTGGTAGGCCACAGCTTTGGCGGTTGCGCCCTGGGCCTGGGCGCTTCAGCCGGGGTGATCCGCCGCGCGGCGACCATGGGCGCGCAGTTCGCCTACTGGCGCGACTACTCCCGCGAACAGCGCTGGCGCATGCTGGGCAAGTGGCACCTGGCGATGCCGCTGCTGACGCGCCTGTATGGCTACTTCCCCGGCAAGCGCCTGGGCTGGATGGAAGACACCCCCGCCGGTGTGGTGAACGACTGGAGCTTGCCCCACCCTCGCTTTGAGGGCCGCCCCAGCGGCCGCAGGCTCGCCGCGAACCGTCAGGGCCAGCCCTTCGCCAGGGTTTCGGCGCAAATCCTCGCCATCAGCCTCAGCGACGATCCCTTTGGCACCGTCCCCGCCATCGAGCGCCTGCTGGGTTACTTCAGCCACAGCACCCCTACCCATCTGCGTATCAGCCCCCAGGACATCGGCGAAACCGAAGTCGGGCATTTCGCCTTCTTCCACAGCCGCTTCCAGAGCCGGCTCTGGCCCATCATCCTCGGCTGGCTGCAGCACGGTGAGCTCGACAGCCGCAGCCCGGGGCGGATCATTCCCCTCCCCTGAAGCCGCCCCTCCCGGCCGATGGCAGATGCTCCAGAGGCGATTTACTGGCATCCTTGGCCGCCTGAAAAGGTCGCCGCTGGCCAGCGACCCCCGGGATACACCTCCAAGCATCAAGGTAAGACGCTCATGGCATCTGCGAACAAGCAACACAAGAGAGCCCAGCGGGCGAAGACCAAGGCCAAGCAAAACCGCGCCAAGCGCACCGCGCCTACCTCGGAGCTGGACCTGGACCCCAACGACAGCCGCATCGATTTCGAATCGGTGGACCTCACCGAGCTGTTCGTGAAAATGCGCGACGCCGAGAAAACCAGCCAGCAGGCCCTGTGCGAAGCCTTCCTCGCCGACCCGCTGCTGGAGCTGGTGTATGAGCAGGAAGGCGAACAGGGCGCCACCGACTTCATCCTCGCCGCCCTGATCGAATACCGTAACTGGTCCACCGAAGCCGATGAGGCCACGGCTTTGGCCTGGATCGAATCCGCCGCCTTCCAGGCCGACTACATGGCCGCCTCCCAGGCGCTGTTCAGCAGCGAAGGCTGAGTTCCGGTAGGCATGAAAAAAGGGCGCATTCAGCAATGAATGCGCCCTTTTTCATTTCAGCTACGGGAGCCGGCCTGATCTTCAGACCGCTTCCAGCCGAGGGATTTCCATGCCGATACGGGCGCTGGCAAAGCTCAAGTCGCCGCTGGCGATGGACTGGGCCTTGAAGCCTGAGCCGATCAGGTCACGTACGTACAGCTTGTTGTAGATGAACATGAACACCAGGTTGCTGAAACCGAAGGTGAACATGGCCAGCAGGAACATGATCGCCGCCCATTTCCAGTCGGCGCGGAACAGCGCCGGAATGAAGCCGAAGAAGAACACGGTCCAGGAGAAACCAACTGGCGCTTCCTTGATGGCTCCGGTGTTCGGGTTTTTGAAGATGATTTTAGTGAACGCCATGCGCGTCTCCTTGCCGCCCCATTTTGAGGAGCCAATGGTCGGGCGATCACCATTGAACCCTGAATGCTCGTTCTTCGAGCCGGGACTGCCGGCCACACCAAAGGCGGCGCGAACAATCAGGAGCCAGGGCACGGGCGAGTGATTCAGGGGAGAGAAGAAGCAGAAGACGGACTCGAAGTCCCGACAAGCATCCAATCCCTTGTATGACAGCGCTATTCCCTAGCTCCTCTCACGCTGGCACGCAAGAGCTCTTATCGAAGAGCGCGCAGGCTACTATTTCGCCAGCGCAGTGTCCATGAAACGCCATGTAACAAGTCACAAATCCAATAAAAAAGGCCGCGGTCAATGCTGACAGCGGCCTTTTTTGTACGGCAAACGGTCAAACCGTCAGTTCACTACCAGCGCTGCATTACGCTCGATCCGCCGACGCCGCGCCACCAGCAGGCCGGCCGCGATCACCAGGATGCTGAGCAAGCCAGTGGCGAGAATCTCCACCCGGTGCTCTTCCTGGAACAGCATGATGCCGAGGATCGCGACGATAAACACGATCACCGCATAGGTCAGGCCCGGGAACAGCCACATGCGGAAGGCGATCTTCTCGCCGGCGGCCATGCGCTTCTGGCGCATGCGCAGTTGCGACACGGCAATCACCAGGTACACCAGCAGGGCAATGGCGCCGGAACTGGCCAGCAGGAACTCGAACACCGCCGCCGGGGCGACATAGTTGGCGAACACCGCGAGGAAGGCCGCGGCAGTGGACAGGATCACCGCCCAGTAAGGCGTGCCGCTGGCATTGGTGCGCTTGGCGGCAGCCGGGGCATCGCCGCGCTTACCCAGGGAGAAGAGCATGCGCGAGGCGGTGTAGAGCGCCGAGTTCAGGCAACTGGTCACGGCCACCAGCACCACCAGGTCGACGATCAGCTTGGCATTGGGGATGCCCATGCGATCCAGCACGGTCTGGTAGGAGCCAACCTGGGCCAGGCTTGGATCGTTCCACGGCACCAGGGCCACGACGATAAAGATCGACACCAGGTAGAACAGGCCGATCCGCCAGATCACCGAGTTGGTGGCCTTGGAGATCTGCTTGCCCGGGTTGTGGGATTCCGCCGCGGCAATGGTGACGATCTCGGTGCCCATAAAGGAGAACATGGTGGTCAGCATGGCAGCCAGCACCGCGCCCATGCCGTTGGGCATGAAGCCCTGGGTATCCACCAGGTGCGAGACACCGCTGACCTGGCTGTTGGGCAACAAGCCGCAGATGGCCGCCAGGCCGAGGATCACGAAGCCGATAATGGCCACCACCTTGATCAGGGCAAACCAGAACTCGAACTCGCCGTAGTTCTTCACGCTGAACAGGTTGGTGGCAGTGAGCAGCAGGGTGATCACCAGGGTGAAGGCCCAGATCGCCACATTGGGGAACCAGGCATGCAGGATGGTCGCCGCGGCGTTGGCCTCCAGCGGGATCACCAGCACCCAGAACCACCAGTACAGCCAGCCGATGGTGAAACCGGCCCAGTGGCCGATGGCGCGATCCGCGTAAGTCGAAAAGGAACCGGTGTCCGGCGAGGCCACGGCCATTTCCGCCAGCATGCGCATCACCAGCACCACCAGGGTGCCTGCGGCGGCGTAAGCCAGGAGTACAGCCGGACCGGCTTCGGCGATGGCATGGCCGGAGCCGACGAAGAGACCCGCGCCGATCACGCCAGCGATCGACAGCATGGTCACATGCCGTGGTTTGAGCCCCTGTTCGAGGTCATTGGAGAGTTGCGTACCGCTCATGAAAAGCACCTTTGCAACGAAAAAAAGAGTAACTCCACCCGGCCTGCATTCGTTCTCGTAAAAAGAATCCAACGGGGCGTTCTTTATTTCGCACGCAATAATTGCGCCAAAATGTTACAGGGTCCCGAGTTACAGGGGTTGGCGAGCCGACCGATGGAATTCCCAAGTCCTTGAGAAACATGGCTTTTCGCCAGCCCGTTACCGGACGACTCATTTTGTAGGACGAAATGGCGCACCAGAAACACACCCGAAAACGGCTCGATGCACAAATAGGCAGCACAAGCATGACCTTTGGCCCGTTAACCCTTCCAACACCCGGCCAAAGCTGGCACCATCGCGCCTTTTTTTACGCGACCAGCGCCGGATTCAGGGTTCAAACGGGCGTTCGGTTGTTGATGGGGCGACAGTCTGCTGTGCTGATGCGACAACCTGCCACACACCCTCCGTTTACCTCCGGTAGCGCTGTTGGCTGCGATTCGAACCCTATGCTAGCTTGGCGCCTCGCCAGGAAAGCCGCCTGCAGCAGGAGCACCATGAACTCAATGAGGACCGCACATGGCTGAGGCCACGCCCGCGCTTGAAATCCGCAACTTGCACAAACGCTACGGTTCCCAGGAAGTACTCAAAGGTATTTCGCTGACCGCACGCGACGGTGACGTGATATCGATCCTGGGTTCCTCCGGCTCCGGCAAATCCACTTTCCTGCGCTGCATCAACCTGCTGGAAAACCCGCACCAGGGGCAGATCCTGGTGGCCGGCGAAGAGCTCAAGCTCAAGGCCGCGAAAAACGGCGAGCTGGTGGCCGCCGACGGCAAGCAGATCAACCGCCTGCGCAGCGAAATCGGTTTCGTCTTCCAGAATTTCAATCTCTGGCCGCACATGAGCGTGCTCGACAACATCATCGAGGCGCCACGCCGAGTGCTGGGCCAGAGCAAGGCCGAGGCCATCGAAGTGGCCGAGGCGCTACTGGCCAAGGTCGGCATCGCCGACAAGCGCCATGCCTACCCGGCCCAACTGTCCGGCGGCCAGCAGCAACGCGCCGCCATCGCCCGCACCCTGGCGATGCAACCCAAGGTCATCCTGTTCGACGAGCCCACCTCGGCCCTGGACCCGGAAATGGTCCAGGAAGTGCTCAGCGTGATCCGCAACCTGGCCGAAGAAGGCCGCACCATGCTGCTGGTCACCCACGAAATGAGCTTTGCCCGTCAGGTCTCCAGTGAAGTGGTATTCCTGCACCAGGGCCTGGTAGAAGAGCAGGGAACGCCACAGCAGGTCTTCGAGAACCCGCTTTCGGCACGCTGCAAACAATTCATGTCCAGCAACCGCTAACGGAGCTACACGCATGCAGAGCTATAAGAAAATCCTCCTGGCCGCTGCCGTCACCCTGGCGTTCAGCGCCAGCGCTGCCGCCGAGACCCTGAAGATGGGCATCGAAGCAGCCTACCCACCCTTCAACAACAAGGATGCCAGCGGCCAAGTGGTCGGCTTCGACAAGGACATCGGCGACGCCCTGTGCGCCAAGATGAAAGTCGAGTGCAGCGTGGTCACTTCCGACTGGGACGGCATCATCCCGGCCCTGAACGCGAAGAAGTTCGACTTCCTGATCTCCTCGCTGTCGATCACCGACGAGCGCAAGCAGGCGGTGGACTTCACCGACCCCTACTACTCCAACAAGCTGCAGTTCATCGCGCCCAAGGACAAAACCGAGTTCAAGACCGACAAGGCCTCGCTCAAGGGCAAGATCATCGGCGCGCAACGGGCGACCCTGGCCGGCACCTGGCTGGAAGACAACCTGGGCGACGACATCACCATCAAGCTCTACGACACCCAGGAAAACGCCTACCTGGACCTGACGTCCGGCCGCCTGGACGCGATCCTGGCCGACAAGTACGTCAACTACGAGTGGCTCAAGAGCGAAGCCGGCAAGCCTTACGAGTTCAAGGGCGAGCCCGTTGAAGAAAGCGACAAGATCGGCATTGCCGTACGCAAGAAAGATCCACTGCGCGAGAAGCTCAACGCCGCCCTGAAAGAAATCGTGGCCGACGGCACTTACAAGAAGATCAACGACAAGTACTTCCCGTTCAGCATCTATTGATACTGACTTGCCTGACCGGCGCTCACTCCTGGGCGCCGGTCCTTAGCAAAGCCATCCAGACCCCATGAATATCGATCTCTACGGATTCGGCCCGGCGCTCGCCGCCGGCGCGCTGATGACCGTCAAGCTGGCCCTCTCGGCGTTGTGCCTGGGGCTGGTACTCGGTCTGCTCGGCGCCTTGGCCAAGACTTCCCCGTACAAGCCGCTGCGCTGGCTTGGCGAAACCTATTCGACCATCGTGCGCGGCGTCCCGGAGCTGCTCTGGGTGTTGCTGATCTACTACGGCACGGTGAACATGATGAGCGCCCTGGGGGAGCATTTCGGCAACCCCGACCTGGCCCTCAGCCCGTTCCTCGCCGGGGTGATCGCCCTTGGCCTGTGCTTCGGCGCCTATGCCACGGAAGTGTTCCGCGGCGCGATCCTGGCCATCCCCAAGGGCCATCGCGAGGCCGGCACCGCGCTGGGCCTTTCCAAGTTGCGGATTTTCAGCCGCCTGATCCTGCCGCAGATGTGGCGCATCGCCCTGCCGGGCCTGGGCAACCTGTTCATGATCCTGATGAAGGACACCGCCCTGGTGTCGGTGATCGGCCTTGAAGAAATCATGCGCCACGCGCAGAACGCCGTGACCTTCGCCAAGCATCCGTTCACCTTCTTTATGGTTGCGGCCTTCATGTACCTGGGCCTGACCGTGATCGCCATGACCGGCATGCACTTCCTGGAAAAACGCGCCGCCCGCGGCTTTGTGAGGACGACGTAATGGAATGGGAAGTCATCTACAAATGGCTGCCGAAGTTCATCCAGGGCGCGACGCTGACCCTGGAACTGGTGGGCATCGCGGTGATTCTCGGCCTGTTGCTGGCCATCCCGCTGGGCATCGCCCGTTCGTCCAAGCTCTGGTACGTGCGCGCCCTGCCCTACGCCTACATCTTCTTCTTTCGCGGCACCCCACTGCTGGTGCAGCTGTTCCTGGTGTACTACGGCCTGGCGCAGTTCGATACGGTGCGCGAGAGCTTCATGTGGCCCTACCTGCGCGATCCGTTCTGGTGCGCCACCGCCACCATGACCCTGCACACCGCCGCCTATATCGCCGAAATCCTGCGGGGTGCGATCCAGGCCATTCCGCCGGGCGAGATCGAAGCCGCGCGGGCCCTGGGCATGTCCAAGCCCAAGGCGCTGTTCTATATCATCCTGCCGCGTGCGGCGCGCATCGGCCTGCCGGCCTACAGCAATGAAGTGATCCTGATGCTCAAGGCCAGCTCCCTGGCCAGCACCGTGACCCTGCTGGAACTGACCGGCATGGCGCGCACCATCATTGCCCGCAACTACCTGACGGTGGACATGTTCTTCACCGCCGGGGTGTTCTACCTGTTGATGTCGTTCATCCTGGTCCAGGCCTTCCGCCAGTTGGAACGCTGGCTGCGGGTCGACGCCTGCCAGGGACGCTGACCTTCCTCCGCTCCCGCCAGGGAGCGGGCCTGCCCCGGACTCAACAGCATGCCCTCGATCCTCCAAGGCCCCGCGCTGCTCGATCGCTTCCTGGCCCTGGACGGCTTCCTGCTTGAGCACCAGGCACTCTGGCGGCCACGCCCGTTCCAGCACCTGCAACTGCCCTGGGAAACCGCGCATCCGCAACTGGCCCAGTGGCTGCGCCAACGTTCCCTGGAAGATGCCGAGGCCGCGCACCATCAGCCGCAACAGCTCGCGGCACCTGCGCCCTTTGGCCAATTGGCGGAACAGTCCCTGGCCCTTGGCGCTGTCGGCGAACTGCCCGCCAGCACTCTTGCGCCCATCCGCCAGCGCCTGTCGGTCGATGTACCCGGGCGCAAATGGCAGCAGATCGAAGCCTTCGCCGCCTGCCTGCAGTTCGACCGCGTACCCGGCCACTGGCTCGACTGGTGCTCCGGCAAGGGCCATCTCGGCCGGCGCCTGCTGCAGCCTGGGCAACAGCTGACCTGCCTGGAATACGACCCGGCACTGGTGGCCAGCGGCGAGCAACTGAGCCAGCACCACGGCCTGCCCGCGCGCCATGTACAACAGGATGTGCTGGGGGCCGACGCCGCCACCCAATTGCATGCAGGGTACTGCCCCGTGGCCCTGCACGCCTGCGGCGACCTGCATGTGCGACTGCTGCAACTGGCCAGCCAGCAGGGTTGTCCACAGCTGGCCATTGCCCCCTGCTGCTACAACCGCACCAGCGCCAGCCACTACCAGGGGTTATCCATAGCGGCCCGGGCATCAGGCCTGCACCTGTCCCTGGACGACCTGGCCCTGCCCATCAGCGAAACCGTCACCGCTGGCGCCCGGGTGCGGCGCCAGCGCGACAGCTCCATGGCTCGCCGCCTGGGGTTCGACCTGCTGCAACGGCAACTGCGCGGGGTCGATGCATACCTGCCCACCCCCTCCCTGCCCAGCCACTGGCTGGACAAGCCCTTCGCCGACTACTGTCGCGACTTGGCGGCGCTCAAGGAGTTATCCACAGTGGGCCAGCAGGACTGGCCCGCCCTGGAAGCCGCCGGCTGGCAACGCCTGGCCCAGGTGCGCAACCTGGAGCTGCTGCGCGGCCTGTTCCGCCGGCCACTGGAGTTGTGGCTGGTGCTGGACCGAGCGCTGTTCCTGGAAGAACAGGGCTACCAGGTGCGCCTGGGCACCTTCTGCCCCGCGCCATTGACGCCACGCAATCTGCTGCTGCTCGCCGAACGCGCCTGACACCCCGCAACAAGCCCATTCACGCCCTTTGCTGTAGCCGCTGGCGCAGGCGGCAAACGACCTCGTACCACGCCCGAAGCGCAGTGAGTGGCCGCTGCAAGTGCATCCTCGAACTTTCCTCGATGAATCTGGAAGCGCCTGGCAGAACCGCCAATGGCCTTTGCAAATACTGGTTCCGGCTACAACACGTTGAAAGCAATTTCAGCAAGACGGCCGTCAACTTGAATCAACTATCGCCAGAACAGGCTTGAGGAAGCATGAACATGCAGAATCTCCGCGAAGGTCATTTCCTTTACTACTCTCCAGCAAGCGCCAGCAGCATGGGCGTCGGACAAAAAATGGAAGCGGCCACAGCCGCCACTACTTACAGGAGTTAATGATGAAAATTGTCGACAAAGAGGGAAAGACTTACGAAACCCTGCAAAAAGGTTTCAACTTGCGCTGGCCGCCCAGTATCGAGCAAGGTGCCAACACCATTTATGTGTGCACTACCCCCGATGAAGTACTGGCCGCAGCCAACACTGCACTGAGCAACAACAACCGAATTACCGTGCGCAGTGGTGGCCACTGCTACGAAGGTTTTGTCTCCAACAAGTTGCCCAATGAATCGGAAAAACTCGCCATCATCGATGTCGGCGAGATGAAAGGCCTGGATTACAGCGAAGAGAAAACCATCACTTCAGCCTGGGACAGCCAGAACCACACCTACCGTTTCAGATCATTCACCGGCAATCAGAACTGGGACGGTTACCTGTCGCTGTATCGGCAAGCGGGCCGCACCATCCCCGGTGGCTCCTGTTATTCCGTGGGCCTGGGCGGTCATATCAGTGGCGGTGGCTATGGTCTGCTGTCGCGCATGCATGGCCTGACCGTGGACTGGGTGACCGGCGTGGATATCCTGACGCCGGTCAGCGGCGCGCGGCAGCTGGAGTTCCGCCATGTACGTGCCGACAGCGCCAGCGCCGTGGATCGGGATCTGTTTACCGCCTGCTGCGGCGCCGGTGGCGGCAACTTCGGAATCATCACCGCCTATTACTTCGACGAACTTCCAGAAGCACCGCAAAAAGCCTACTGGATTCCCCTGTCCTATCCATGGAAAGACCTGAAGCCCAACTTCACGGCCTTCCTTAAAGCCTATTGGCAATGGTTCTCCGACAACGACGCCAACGCCACCAGCCTTGAAGAAGGCGTGGGTAATGGCGGCTTGTTCACCCTGTTGAAGTTGAATCATATTGATGCCTCGGACAGTGTGGTACTGGCCATTCAATACACTGGCCCCAATGGCCTGGTGGGTGGCGACAATGATATTCCGCTGAATGATTTCATCAGCAAGATGAATGCCGCAGCGGGCGCAATTCCCACTCTGCATGACGGTTTCATTGCACCCAACATCCTGCCGCACAAACATTCCCATGCCGGCCGGGCAGTGACTTGCGCCGCCGAACATCACGCCATGGACTGGCTCTACGTGACCCAGATGATTAACGGTTCGGGTAATAACCAGAGAGGAAAGTACAAGTCCGACTATCAGGTCGAGCAGTTTTCCGACACGGCCTGCAATGCCTTGCTGACCCACCTGACCACGGCAACCCCCAACAAGCGCTTCAACCAGTCGCTGGTGCAAATCGACTCCTATGGCGGAGCCATCAACAGCCGAGGCAAAGGCACCACTGCCGTTCCACAACGAAGTTCCTTGCTCAAGGCTCAATACCAGACTTACTGGACCAACGCCGCCGACGATGGGGAGCAACTGAAGTGGATCCGCGATATCTACACCGCGGTGCACGGTGGCAAGCCAAAACGGCCGCAATACGATGGCTGCTACATCAACTATCCCGATGTGGACATGAAGTACACCAGCAGCGGCGCGGTAGACCCTGATTGGCTGAACCTCTACTACGGCGCGGATACAGCACTGATCGACACACTGATTGGCCTGAAGGAAGCGGTAGATAGCAACAACCTGTTCCGTCACGAGCTGTCCATTCCCCTCACCAAGCCGAGCGTCAAGTACCCCTGATTGACGACCTACCGGCATCCGCTGGCTGCTAAGGTCCGAGCCCGGTGCACTGCCGGGCTCGGACCGATTCGATGGGCGCTCCGTTGCTTCAGGCTGCCCATTACCGGTGATCAGCCGCGACCTGCAAACGCCTTCCCGCGCACTGCTACAAAAGGTCGCGACCTGTGGATAAGTCTGTTGATGGAATCCATGACAGATCTGTGAATCCGCAGTCTTGAGCACCATTCAGCAGCTGATCATTTTTCACTCATAAAATAAAATACCGAAAAAACAGCCAGTTACGCAGGATTGAGAACTGACGCACAAAACTCGCCGGCCAGCGTTCCTGGCACCAACGCATTGTGCATAAACACCGCAAGCCTGCGGCATAAGGCCGCCCTATTCATCCGCCCGCGCCGGGATCCACCACTCCTCGCCACGTGCCGTGCTGATGTACTCCGGCCAGCGGAAATCGTGGGGCACCTGGAAGTCCCTGGGCAGCAGGGGCCCTTGCCAGCGACTGCCACCGATGCCGCCGCCGGTGCGCTCGACGAACTCGGCCCTGGCGGCCGCCAGCAACTGGGGTTCGGTGAGCAAGTCCACCAGGGTGGCAGCGATGGTCTTGGCCGCCACGTCGATCATCGGGTCGATGGTCTGGCGCATGCCGCCCAGGGCGTTGGACACCCAATCCGGGTACACCACCCCCGGCGGCGCACTGAGCATCGGCCGGGCCACCAACAGGCGCACGGTGGGGCAATGCCAGGTGTATTCCGGGTAGTCGTCGGAGGTCAGGTAGTTCTGCCAGGCAGGCATTTGCAGACGCATCTGGCGTTCGCACTCCTGGGGCTCGATCAGCGTTTCGGTGGCCGCCAGGAAGGGCCGCTGCATGGCCTCAAGACCGAGGTTGCGCTGGATCTCGCGGGCGATCTCCCGCGCCTCTTCATCCCACTGCGGGGCACCCACCGCCGCCAGGTTGTCGTAGGTAGCCTGGGCCAGCACATGGTTCGGCAAACCGCCCCGGGACTTGCACACCCAGGTCTTTTTCCAGCGACAACCGGTGGCCATGGCCGCCGCCGCGGCATTGTTGTCCATCACCTGGGAAATGGTCTCGGCCTGCTCGATGGAGTCGCAGCGCAGCAGGTACTGGATCTGCGACAGGTGCGGCGGCAGGTTGTCCGCGGTGGCCTGGCCGGCGGTGAGGATCGCCTCGTTGTAGCTCCACAGGCCGGTGAACGGCAGGGTCGAACGGCGCAGGCTTTCGTTCAAGGTATAGAAGTGCACCAGGGCATCGTTGGCCCCCGGTGCCCGCGCCGCCAGGTGGTTCTGCGGAATCGGGCTGTAGCGATCGGCGGCGATCCACTGCTCCGGCTCCTCGCAAGTGAAGCTGTAGATATAGGCGTAGGCGATGCCGCAGTGGGTGTCCCAGGTGGTGGTGTTGTTCAGCGGCAGCATATAGGTGGGATGGAAGCTGATGGCCGCGTCCAGATCGTCGTAGTACCCCTTGGCGGCATGCACCGGCTTGGAGGCGCGAAGCTTTTCCGCCGGCTCGCCGAAGAAGCGGATGCTGCCCTGCAGGCCGAACTCCTGCATGGTCGCCTTGGCCGCCAGCGCCCCGCCCAGGGCGCTGATGCCCAGGGCCGAGTGCGGGTCGGTGTGCCCCGGAGCGAAGCGCGACAGGCCATCGCGCGGCTGTTTGCGGGTCGTGGCCGCCTGGCAGTTGCCAGGTACCGCGTCGTACTCACCGTAGGTCGCCAGCAGCGGCCCCTGGCCCTGGGTGAAGGTGGCGCAGAAGGCCGTGGGCATGCCGCCGCTGCCACGCTCGACGGTAAAACCCTCGGCCTCGAGCCGTTCGACATACCAGGCACTGGACTTGTACTCACGGAACGCCGGCTCGGCGTAATGCCAGATGATCTGATGCCAGTCCGACAGCTGCTGGCGGTGACGTGCAACCCAATCGATGGCGAATTCCTTGTAGCGCGACATCCACGGCACTCCTGCTGATCCAGGTTCCGAGCGACCGGCGCCAGGGCGCCGCAGCCGGCTGGATCTCTTGTTGTTAGGGGAGGTGGTCCGGTCGGTTGCGGCCGGATCGAGGCTCAGTATTGGTGAAGCCACGACCACATCAATCGATTTTTTTCGCCGCCAATGTCCAAGAAAATTAACCAATTTGCCGTCGGCGCGGCCCATACTGCGGCGCGGCCCGCAGCTTGCCATCCGCCGCCGACTGCAGGTTCCCTCGACCCGGAGGTGGTATGCGCTATCCCTCGATCACCGCCCTGCGCGCCCTCGATGCCGTGGCCCGGCTGGGCAGCGTGACCGCTGCCGCCCGCCACCTGAGCCTGACTCGCAGCGCCATCAGCCACCAGATCATCAGCCTGGAACAGAGCCTGGGCCTGGCCCTGACCGAGCGGGTCGGCCGGGGTATCGGCCTGACCTACCAGGGCCAGTGCTATGCCCGGGAAGTGCGGCGCATCCTCGCCGATATCCAGGACGCCGGACGGCGCCTGGACGGCCTGGCGGTCTGCGGAAAATTGCGCATCAGTTGCAACCCGGGCTTCGCCAGTTTCTGGCTGTGCAATCACCTCAACGGCTTCTTGCGCCAGTACCCCCAAGTGCAGTTGCAAGTGGTCAGCCCGCGCACCCAGGACGACACCAGCGACGCCGAGGCCGACCTGTTCATTGCCTACGGCATCGGCGACTGGCCGGGGCTGCTGGTGGAGCAGATCGTCAGCCTGAGTTTCTCACCGGTGTGCAGCCCGCGCCTGATCAACGCCATTGGCGGCCTGAAGAGCCCGCAGGAGCTCAAGGGCTTCCCGCTGATCCACATGAGCGACAGCAGCGACTGGCGAGTCTGGCTGGCCGCCGCCGGGGCCAGCCAGGTCGATCCGGACCGCGGCATCACCTTCTCCGATGCCCATTGCGCGCAGTCGGCCTGCATCGCCGCCCAGGGCGTGGCCATCGGCGACAACCTGCTCAGCGGCGATGCCCTGGCTCGCGGCCTGTTGGTGCGGCCCTTCGATATCGCCATCAGCGCCTTGCGCGGCTACTTCCTGGTGATCGACCCGGCCAAGGCCGAGCGTCCGGTGGTGCAGGCCTTCGGCGCCTGGTTGAAGAACCAGTTGCAGGTCAGCGCCGAGGGCCTGATCGACCGCCCCGCTGGCGAGCCTTGAAGCCTTGCAATTGGGAAATTTCACTCACCAATGAGGCAAAAATTATTCCATTGATGTGGCGTTGCTTTTCACAATAATGAATTCACCGCCTGCTGTTCCGACAATAAAAATTCCATAGCGCAGGCCGGCTTTGCGGGAGAACTCTGTAGTGTCCAGCAGCTCTTCGACTCAACTCAGCGCCCAAGGAATCAGCCAGTTCTACGGCAACTTCACCGCCCTGGATGGCATCGACCTGGACGTTCGCCAAGGCGAATTCCTCACCCTGCTGGGCCCTTCCGGCTCAGGCAAGACCACCCTCCTGATGATCCTCGCGGGCTTTCTCAGCCCCAGCGCCGGCAAGCTGCTGGAACGTGGCGTGGACATCAGCCGGCGGCCGGCGGAAAAGCGCAACTACGGCATGGTGTTCCAGGGCTACGCACTGTTCCCGCACATGAGCGTGGCCGACAACGTTGCCTACCCGCTGCGCATCCGTGGGGTGAAAGCCGACGAACGCCAGCGCCGGGTCAGGCACATCCTCGACGTGGTGGGCCTGGGTGCCCATCAGCACAAGAAGCCCGCCGAGCTGTCCGGCGGCCAGCAGCAACGGGTGGCCATTGCCCGGGCCCTGGTGTTCGAACCGGACATGCTGTTGCTCGACGAACCCCTGTCGGCCCTGGACAAGAACCTGCGCGAGCAACTGCAGGGCGAGCTGCAACGCATCCATCGCCAGGTGGGCACCAGCTTCGTCTTTGTCACCCACGACCAGGGCGAGGCCCTGGCCCTGTCGACCCGCATCGCCATCTTCAACCAGGGGCACCTGGCGCAGGTCGATACCCCGGAAAGCATCTACGACCGGCCACGGAATCGCTTCGTCGCCGAGTTTCTCGGCAAGATGAACCTGTTTCCCCTGCAAGGCATTTCCCGCCATGGCAGCCAGGCCAGCGGCCGCTGCGGCGACAACCCGCTGCATGCCGCGACCACCGGGGAAATCAGCAATCAGCCACAGTTGCTGGCGGTGCGCCCGGAACACATGACGCTGCACACCGAGCCCCCGCAACTGGGCGAACACAATGTGCTGCCGGCCTGCCTCGGTGACCGGGTGTACCAGGGTTCCAGCACTCACCTGGCGCTGAACATCAGCCCGGAACTGGCGCCGGTGAACCTCTCGGTGCCCGGTGACCACCCTGGCGCACGCCTGCCCAGCGGCACCCCGGTGTGGCTCAGTTGGCCGGTGCGCCACAGCTTCCTCCTGGAAGCCTGAAGCGAGCCTGCTGCCACCGCCGGTGGCGCTTTGCGGTTTTCGTAAAAAGACCCATGACAAACGGCCGGCGCCTGGCGCATCGGCCTCGCGAGGACTTGCCCCATGAGCCAGCATCACCAACGCGACTGCATCGAAATCCTGATTGAAAAAGCCCGTGGCGGGCAGATCGACCGCCGCACCTTCATCCAGGCCATGGGCCTGCTGGCGGCCGTGCCCCTGGCCCTGCGCAGCGGTATCAGCTGGTCGGCGGACAAGCCCCTGGTGCTGGTCAACTGGGGAGGCGACGCGCTGAATGCCTTCCGCAGCGCCTGGACCGACAGCTTCACCAAGAGCACCGGCATCCCGGTGCGCATCGACGGCGCCGGCCCCACCGAGGGGGCGATCCGCTCACAGCTGGCCAGCGGCCGGCCGAGCTGGGACGTGGTCGACATGGAAGGCTACAGCGCCCTGAACCTGGGCCGCGAAAAGATCCTCCAGCCCCTGGACTACAGCGTGATCCAGCGCGACCAGGTGGCCCCGGAGCTGTCTCACAACTACGGCATCGCCGGCTACCTGCTCAGCTACGTGCTGGTCTGGGACAGCCAGAAATTCGGCGACAACGGTCCCAAGGACTGGGCGGATTTCTGGAACGTGGAGAAATTCCCCGGCAAGCGCACCCTCTACAAATGGATGAACGGCATGCTCGAAGCCGCGCTGCTGGCCGACGGCGTGAGCGCCGAGCAGCTGTACCCGCTGGACGTGCCCCGGGCCCTGCGCAAGATCGACGAGCTCAAGCCCCATGTGCTGTCGTTCTGGGGTTCTGGCGCGGAAAGCCAGCAACTGATGATCGAAGGCGAAGCCTCCATGGGCGCCCTCTGGCACACCCGCGCCAAACTGCTGCACGAAGACAGCGGCGGCCGCATCCAGTGGGGCTACGACAACGCCTTCCTCACCAACAGCAGTTGGGGCGTGCTCAGCCAGAACCCGGCAGGGCCCGGCCCGGCCATGCAGTTCATCCAGCACGCCTTGCAACCGGCCGGCCAGTTGAAGCTGTTCGAACTCCTGGGCAACGGCCCTTCCAACCCCGCCACCCAGCAACTGATGAGCGCCGAACAGCTGGAGATCAACTGCGCTTCGGCGGCCAACATGAAGAAGCAGATCCTGCTGGATACCCAGTGGTACGCCGACCACTACTCCAGCACCCTGGAGCAGTACCTGACCCACCTGTCCAAGTGAGCCGCCGAGCATGAGTGCAACCCGTACCGCACGCCTGGAACGCAGCCTGCTGCTGTTGCCCCTGCCGCTGCTGCTGGTGGTGTTCTACCTGCTGCCGTTCTGCGGCGTGGTGGGCTGGAGCTTCACCCTGCCGGAACCCGGCATCGAACAGTACCAGCGCATCGCCAGCGACCCGGCGATCCACGACATGCTCCTGCGCACCCTGCGCCTGTGCCTGACCGTGAGCCTGCTGGCCCTGCTGATCGGTTACCTGCTGGCCTACTGCTGGGTGTTCAGCCCGCCGTTCTGGCAGCGCATGGTGGAGATCTGCGTGTTCATCCCGTTCTGGATCTCGGTGCTGGTGCGGGCCTTCGGCTGGCTGATCGCCCTGCGCAGCAACGGCGTGGTCAACGACAGCCTGCTGTCCCTGGGCTGGATCGATCACCCCCTGCAATTGACCCGCAACGAGTTGGGGGTGGTGATCGGCATGCTGCACTTCATGATTCCCTATGCACTGTTCCCGCTGCTGTCGAGCATGCGCCAGCTCGACCAGCGCGTGCTGCTGGCCTCGCGCGGCCTGGGCGCCGGCGCGCTGCGGACCTTCTGGCAGGTGCTGCTGCCGCAGACCCTGCCGGGGCTGCTGGGGGCTTTCATCATGGTCTTCGTGTTCTGCCTGGGCTTCTTCATCACCCCGGTGCTGCTGGGTGGCGGGCAGACGGTGATGATCGCCGAATACGTGTTCCTGCAGATGTTCCAGACCAGCAACTGGGGCCTGGGCGCGGCCCTGAGCCTGGTGCTGCTGGGCCTGGTCAGCGCGCTGATCTGGCTGCTGATGCGCATCACCCGTGTCAATCGACTGGTGGGTTGAGATCACTATGAATACACATCGCACTGCCCTGACCACCCGATTGATCGCCGTGGTCGCCATGGCCTTCATGCTGTTCCCGTTGCTGACGGTGATCCCAGTGTCCTTCACCGCCAAGCGCTACCTATCGATGCCCGAGGGCAACTGGTCGCTGCGGCACTACGAGGCACTGCTGAGCAACCCCGACTGGCTGTCGAGCGCTGGCCAGAGCCTGGCCATCGCCAGCGCCACGAGCCTGATCGCCACCCTGCTGGCGGTGAGTTTCAGCCTGGGCATCTGGTACCTGCGCTCGCGCCTGGCGACCCTGCTGATCGGCCTGGTGCTGCTGCCCATGGCGATCCCGCCGGTGATCTCGGCGCTGGTGCTGTATTTCATGGAAACCCGGCTTGGCCAGCTGGCGCCCGGCTGGGGCTACGACACCCTGCCCGGGGTGGTGATCGCCCATGTGGTGATGGTGGTGCCCTATGGCGTGGTGACCATGCTGGTAGCCCTGAGCCAGGTGGACCGGCGCATCGAACTGGCCTCGCGCAACCTCGGCGCCAGCCTGATGCAGACCACCTTCCTGGTGATGCTGCCGAACCTCAAGCTGGGGATTTTCTCCACCGCCTTGCTGAGCTTTGCCCTGTCCTGGGAAGAGGTGGCGGTGACCCTGTTCATCACCAGCGTCGATGTGAACACCCTGCCGCGGCGAATCTGGGGCGGCTTGCGGGACAACGTCGACCCCAGCGTGGCAGCGATTTCCGTGTTGCTGATCGGCCTGACCCTGCTGGTGCTGATCGGTCGCCTGGTACTGCAATACGCCGCCCAGCGCCGAGCCCGTTCATGACAGCCCCCCGAGGCGAGGGAGCTTGCTCCCGCTCGGGCGCGCAGCGGCCGCAAAACCTGAACCCGCAATAGACCTGCAAGATCAGGGATCTCAGGCAATGGGCGGGCTTCGCTCGCCAGCGGGAGCAAGCACCCTCGCCACACAACCCCCTCCAGAGCCTTCCACTGCGTGCCGGCTATTCGCCTCCAAGCTGATCGAAATCATCCTCCTGTCCCCGGTTTCTGGCCGATAGTGCACAGCCCTTTCCATCCCTTCGTCCAGGCTCTTCTAGACTGAAAAGGTGGTCGTATTCGGAACTGAACAAGTCGCTTTCGTGCCGATGAATCAGAGGCAGCGTGTCAAGCTGCCCTTTATGCCCTGAACAGGTGCGGCAATGACCGCACCGGGTACAACAAGATACCCATTCAGGGTGCATGGCCAACGGCCTGAAACGCCGCGCTACCGTGACGTGGCAAACAGAGCCGCAGCCGAGACTTTCGGACAGCCGACAACCAGCAGGTGTGTCCGTGACCGTGAGGAATGCTGTATGCCTGATGAAACGCTGCAACTGCCTGTGATCCACCGCCTGCTGGAGCGCCACAAGGACGCCCCGGGCGCGCTGTTGCCGATTCTCCACCAGATCCAGGAAGAGCTCGGCTATATCCCCGACCTGGCCATCCCCGAAATCGCCCATGCGCTGAACCAGAGCCAGGCCGAAGTCCGCGGAGTGATCAGCTTCTACCATGACTTTCGCAGCGCCCCGCCGGCACGCCATATCCTGCGCCTGTGCCGCGCCGAGTCCTGCCAGAGCCGCGGCGCCGAACAGCTGGCGGCGCAACTGCGCGAACGCCTGCAACTGGATGACCACGGCAGCAGCGCCGATGGCGCCATCAGCCTGCGGCCGGTGTATTGCCTGGGCGCCTGCGCCTGCTCGCCGGCCCTGGAACTGGATGGCCAGTTGCATGCGCGGGTCAGCGCCGAACGCCTGGACGCCTTGCTCGCCAGTTGCCGGGAGGACGCTTGATGCCCAGCCTCTATCTGTCTTGTGATTCCCTGGCCCGCGCCGTGGGCGCCGATCAGGTGGCCCGTGAAATCGCCGCCCAGGCCGAGCAGCGCCAACTGCCGCTGCAATTGCAACGCACCAGCTCCCGCGGCCTGTACTGGCTGGAGCCGCTGCTGGAAGTCGACACCGCGGATGGCCGCCTGGGCTTCGGCCCGCTGAGCGCCACCGACGTACCCGGCCTGCTGGATGCCCTACAGGGCGACCCCGCCAGCCATCCCCTGGCCCTGGGCCGGGTCGAGGACCTGCCCTACCTGAAGAATCAGCAGCGCCTGCTGTTCGCCCGTGCCGGCATCACCCGGCCCCTGTCCCTGGACGACTATCGCGCCCATGGCGGCTTCCAGGGCCTGGCCCGGGCCATCGCCCTGGGTGGCGAACAAACGGTGACCGCGGTGCTGGATTCCGGCCTGCGTGGCCGGGGCGGCGCGGCCTTTCCCGCCGGGATCAAATGGCGCACCGTGCGCGACACGCCACCGCAACAGAAATATGTGGTGTGCAATGCCGACGAGGGCGACTCCGGCACTTTCGCCGACCGCATGCTGATGGAGGGCGACCCCTTCCTGCTGATCGAAGGCATGGCCATCGCCGGCATCACCGTGGGCGCCAGCCATGGCTATATCTACGTGCGCTCGGAATATCCACAGGCAGTGGCGACCCTGCGCCAGGCCCTGGATATCGCTCGGGATGCCGGTTACCTCGGAGCCAATGTCGGCGGTAGCGGCCTGGCCTTCGACATGGAGGTGCGGGTGGGTGCCGGGGCCTATATCTGCGGCGAGGAAACCGCCCTGCTGGACTCCCTGGAGGGCAAGCGCGGCATCGTTCGCGCCAAGCCGCCGATCCCCGCCCTGCAAGGCCTGTTCGGCCAGCCGACGCTGGTGCACAACGTGCTGACCCTGGCCTCGGTGCCGCTGATTCTGGAAAAGGGCGCGGCCTTCTATCGCGACTACGGCATGGGCCGTTCCCTGGGCACCATGCCGTTCCAACTGGCCGGCAATGTGCGCCACGGCGGCCTGGTGGAACGGGCCTTTGGCCTGACCTTGCGCGAACTGCTGGAAGACTACGGCGGCGGCACCGCCAGCGGCCGTCCGTTGAAGGCCGCGCAAGTGGGCGGCCCCCTGGGGGCCTGGGTGCCGCCGGCGCAGTTCGATACCCCACTGGATTACGAAGCCTTCGCGGCCATGGGCGCGATGCTCGGCCACGGTGGCGTGGTGGTGGCCGATGACAGCCTCGACCTGGCCCATATGGCGCGCTTCGCCCTGCAGTTCTGCGCCGAGGAATCCTGTGGCAAATGCACCCCGTGCCGCATCGGTTCGACCCGCGGCGTGGAGGTCATCGACCGCCTACTGGCCGCCCCGCACGCCGAGGAGCGCCAGCAGCAGGCAATCATCCTCAAGGACCTGTGCGACACCCTGCAATACGGCTCGCTGTGCGCCCTGGGCGGGATGACCTCCTACCCGGTGGCCAGCGCCCTGAAGCACTTTCCCGCCGACTTCGGTCTGCAGCCCTCGGAGGCCGACCAATGATCAGTATTTTCGACCCAGCCAAAGACATCGACTTGAATGCCGTGGACTTCGGCACCCCGGCCCGCGACAGCCAGGTGCAGGTCAGCCTGAACATCGACGGGCGCAGCATCAGCGTGCCCCAGGGCACTTCGGTGATGCGCGCCGCAGCCCTGCTGGGCACTACCATTCCCAAGCTCTGCGCCACCGACAACCTGGAAGCCTTCGGCTCGTGCCGCATGTGCCTGGTGGAGATCGACGGCATGCGCGGCTACCCGGCCTCCTGCACCACGCCGGTCAGCGAAGGCATGGTGGTGCACACCCAGACGCCGAAACTGGCGACCCTGCGCCGCAATGTGATGGAGCTGTACATCTCCGACCATCCGCTGGACTGCCTGACCTGCTCGGCCAACGGCAACTGCGAACTGCAGACCGTGGCCGGCCAGGTGGGCCTGCGGGAAGTGCGCTACGGCTATGACGGCGCCAACCACCTGCAGGAGCAGAAAGACACCTCCAACCCCTACTTCGACTACGACCCGAGCAAGTGCATCGTCTGCAACCGCTGCGTGCGCGCCTGCGAGGAAGTCCAGGGCACCTTCGCCCTGACCATCGACGGTCGCGGCTTCGACTCCCGGGTCGCGGCCGCCGGCGGCGACAATTTCCTCGATTCCGAATGCGTGTCCTGCGGCGCCTGTGTGCAGGCCTGCCCCACCGCCACCCTGATGGAAAAAAGCGTGGTGGAACTGGGCCAGCCGGAACGGGCGGTGATCACCACCTGCGCCTACTGCGGGGTGGGCTGTTCATTCCGCGCCGAGATGAAGGGCGACCAACTGGTGCGCATGGTCCCGGACAAGAACGGCCAGGCCAACCACGGCCACTCCTGCGTCAAGGGCCGCTTCGCCTGGGGCTATGCCACCCACCCGGATCGCATCACCAAGCCGATGATCCGCAAGCACATCAGCGACCCCTGGCAGGAAGTCAGCTGGGATGAAGCGGTGACCTACGCCGCCAGCGAGCTGCGACGCATCCAGTTCAAATACGGCCGCGACTCCATTGGCGGCATCACCTCCAGCCGCTGCACCAACGAAGAGACCTACCTGGTGCAGAAGCTGGTGCGCGCGGCGTTCGGCAACAACAACGTCGACACCTGCGCCCGGGTCTGCCATTCGCCCACCGGCTACGGCCTCAAGCAGACATTGGGGGAATCCGCCGGCACCCAGAGCTTCGACTCGGTGATGCAGGCCGACGTGATACTGGTAATGGGCGCCAACCCCAGCGACGCCCACCCGGTGTTCGGCTCCCAGCTCAAACGGCGCCTGCGTGAAGGGGCCAAGCTGATCGTCATCGACCCACGGCGCATCGACCTGGTGGACTCGGTGCACGCCCGCGCCGAGCTGCACCTGGCCCTGCGCCCGGGCACCAACGTGGCCATGCTCAATGCCCTGGCCCATGTGATAGTCACCGAAGGATTGGTCAATCAGGAATTCGTCGACGCCCGCTGCGAGCCGGAGGCCTTCGCCCTGTGGCGGGATTTCGTCAGCCGCGCCGACAACTCGCCGGAAGTGCTCGGCGCCATCTGTGGCGTGCCGGCAGCAGACATTCGCGCCGCCGCGCGCCTGTATGCCACCGGCGGCAACGCGGCCATCTACTACGGCCTGGGGGTTACCGAACACAGCCAGGGCAGCACCTCGGTGATGGGCATCGCCAACCTGGCCATGGTCACCGGCAATATCGGTCGTGAAGGGGTTGGGGTGAACCCGCTGCGGGGGCAGAACAACGTCCAGGGTTCCTGCGACATGGGCTCCTTCCCCCACGAGCTGCCAGGCTACCGGCATATCTCCAACCAGGCGGTGCGCCAGCAGTTCGAGCAGGCCTGGAACGTCAGCCTGCAGGCCGACCCCGGGCTGCGCATTCCCAACATGTTCGAAGCAGCCCTGGGCGGCAGCTTCAAGGGCCTGTACTGCCAGGGCGAGGACATCGCCCAGAGCGACCCCAACACCCAGCACGTAACCGCGGCGCTGTCGGCCATGGAATGCGTGGTGGTGCAGGACATCTTCCTCAACGAAACCGCCAAGTTCGCCCACGTGTTCCTGCCGGGCAGTTCGTTCCTGGAAAAGGACGGCACCTTCACCAACGCCGAGCGGCGCATCTCCCGGGTGCGCAAGGTCATGGAACCCCTGGGCGGCAAGGCCGACTGGGAAGGCACCCTGGCCCTGGCGGCGGCCCTGGGCTACCCGATGAACTACAGCCACCCCGGGGAAATCATGGATGAGATCGCCCGCCTGACCCCGACCTTCACCGGCGTCAGCTACGCCAGCCTGGACCGCCACGGCAGCCTGCAATGGCCGTGCAACGAGGCCGCGCCGGATGGCACCCCGACCATGCATATCGACGAATTCGTGCGCGGCAAGGGGCGCTTCATGCTCACCGGCTACGTGCCCACCGACGAGAAGGTCAATGGCCGCTACCCGCTGCTGCTGACCACCGGCCGCATCCTCAGCCAGTACAACGTCGGTGCCCAGACCCGGCGCACCGACAACGTCGCCTGGCACGCCGAGGACCGCCTGGAAATCCACCCCACCGACGCCGAGAGCCGGGGCATCAACGAAGGCGACTGGGTGGGCATCGGCAGCCGCGCCGGGCAGACCGTGCTGCGTGCTCGGGTGACCGAGCGGGTGGCGCCGGGGGTGGTCTACACCACCTTCCACTTCCCCGAGTCGGGGGCCAACGTGATCACCACCGACAACTCCGACTGGGCCACCAACTGCCCGGAATACAAGGTCACGGCGGTGGAGGTCAGCCGCGTCTACCACCCTTCCGAATGGCAGAAACGCTACCAGGAGTTCAGCGACGAACAGCATCGCCTGCTGGATGAGCGCCGCCGCTCGCGGAGCAGCAAGGCGGAGGCACGCCGATGAGCAGCGCCAACCTGATCAAGATGGCCAACCAGATCGCCGCCTACTTCGCCAACGAGCCGGACCAGGAGCAGGCGGTGCTCAGCGTGCGCAACCATATGCAGATGTTCTGGACCCCGGCCATGCGCCAGGAGCTGCTGGCCTGGCACCGCGACGAGCAAGGGGCCGAGCTGCATCCGCTGGTGCAGAAGGCGGTGGGCGAAGCGGGCTGGGAGGCCTGAGGAACGCTTGCCCGGCCTGAGGAATCAGGCCGGGCACTGCTTGCGAACTCTTACTGAGCGGCGCAATGCCGCTCGGCTGCAGGCCTGGACTCAAGCGCCAGCGGCATGGCCGACCCGGGTTTGCTCAGGGGCAGCAGCTGATACACGGCGAAGGCGCACAGGGCCTGGGTTTCGCCGCCCGCCACCGGGATGTAGTTCAGGCCGACATAGGCCTCGTAGCTCTTGCCCGGCTCGAACACCACCACCTTCTTCACCGCCGGGCAGGTGTGATAACTGTTGCCGGCACCGCCCGCCGCTACCCCACCGCCCTCCAGCAGAAAGGGCACACCCGCGGGCACCCGATACTCGGTGGCGACCTCCTGGTAAAGCCCCTCGCCTCGGCGAATCGAGCCCACATAGGCCGGCAGCTTTGGCGCGAAGCGCGCCAGCATGTCGATATGCCGAGGCTGCTCTGGAAACTGCGGGTAATTGACATTGGCCCGCTGCTCGCTGCCAAAGCGCCCCGCCTTGGCCAGCCGCTTGCTGTCACCCTGGCAGCCGGCATAGGCATCGCCGCGCACCTCGCCATTGGTGATCACCCGCAACTGCGCGGTGGGCACACTAAGCGGCGGCTCCGAATAAGGCTGCACCGGCTTGACGCTGCACGCCGCCAATAATGACAGCGCGGCCAACAGGCTAAGTGTTCTGAATTCCATTGCTGATCGTTCCTCGGGTTGAAACCATGCCTCATGGCGCATGGACAGGTTATCGACCGAAGAAACTCAGTCTGCACAGGAAATGAAACTAGACAGCAGCCTGGCACCAGACACGATCCCGCACGCCCCCAGGAACGCAGCGCATGCAACTCTCCGGGACCTACGCAAAAATAGTCAGATTTCAGGGGTTTACAGAACCCCGCCAATCGCTATAATCGTCGCCCTAACACGCCGGTATAGCTCAGTTGGTAGAGCAACTGACTTGTAATCAGTAGGTCCCGGGTTCGACTCCTGGTGCCGGCACCATATTGAAAGCCCCGCAATGCGGGGCTTTCGTGTTTCTGTCGTTCAGAAACGTATGGCTGGGAGGCAGACGGGGTCAACGTACTGCAAGTGCTATGTGACTTGCTCGACTTGGTGCAAGCGATGAACATCCAACTCACCGCACAGCCCCATTCTCTTGGACCAGCACCCGCCCCTATAGACACCGCCGCATTTTTTCAGAAGGCGGCAGTATCCTCAGCGCTTTCTACAAGCCTTAAAGCGATACCCGATAGGTAATTCAATTTTTAATTAATCATATCGGTGTAAAAATACACGACCGAAAATATTTCAGTCGTTGCGCAGAATTTTGTAACTGAGTGCAATAATTTTGCATATTCAACTGAGCGCAGATCAACCATTTAGCATAAAAATCTTTTTAATGGATGTTTCTTTGGCATTTTCTATATATCTATAAGTAAATGCGGACAAAACAAGTAGAGTTAGCCAGAATTGTAGCTCCATCTTCAGCGCGCCCAGATTTTCTATCAAAGGCTGAGAAATAACGAGCAGGTGCCAGCAGTAAATCGAGAAACACATTGCCCCCAACAATCTGAGCCACCACATAGAGAAAAATCTTGACAGCAACGACTTTGATTGCAGCGCGGCAACCAGCACAAGGCTAAACCCGACACTTGCAAAAATGTTTGTGAATGCGCCAAGAACTCTGGGGATCTTCTCCAACGTGATAAAATCCCAAGCCAACGCTGCCAATAAAACCAGGACTATACCGGCAGCAAGACATATTTTTGGCTTATTAGGTAATCTGCCGTTGATATAGAGATAGCAAACTACCATGCCAGCAACGAAGTCATCACAACGGGCAATAAAAAAATCCTTCAAAGGATTGATAATTACCATGCCGAACTCGTAATAAGACCCGCCAATTCGCAAAGCCAGTGCTATGGAAAAAATTGACAGCGCTGTTTTCTTTAGCCCAAACTTATTTATTGATAAGAGAACGACGGGAAGCGCAATGCTGAACCAAATTTCAACCATAAGCGACCAAAATGCCGGGTTGATCGACGGAAAGAAGTAACGATCAGATAGCATGCTCGCCGTGGAAACCATCATAAACATATCTCTATATTTACCGACCTCACCTTTGTGTATGTAAAAAGCGAGACTTACGAAAGTCACAAATATGAAAAGCGGTAGAAGCCTATTTGCTCTGTGAAGGTAATATCGTTTGATCTCGCCAGGTGAAGTTATATTTCGACGACCTATGAAATAAGGCAGCGCGAGAACAAATCCAGATAGCACGAAAAAAAAGCTAACCCCCATCCATGCATCCACCATTACATAAGGGAAGGCAAAGCCTGTAATTTTTTTATACGACTCCATTAGTCCAGGTGCAAATCCATGCTGATAAATCACGAGCAGTATCGCTACTCCTCTTAACCCATCAACTACAGCTAGGCGTTTTTTATTTGCTACGGACTCAACGGTCGGAAGAGCAATCATTGTCATTTAATAAATCCATTTAAATATTAAACGGTTCCATCCACCTGCAGCCTGCATGGCTAAAAACTGCTTCAAGCAGAAACAAATCGAGTAGGGCGGGAGGATATCATATTAGTGGTAGCACTCAACTAAATAGTAGCTCGTACGACACACGGTTCTATTGCATAGGCCAAAGTGCAGACGACTAGCTCAACTAAATCACTCAGATCGACAAAGTTGATGGCTTAAGTACCAAACAAGGCGCGCACCCTAATTAACAACTCACTATGATTTTTAACCACCAATATTCATTGGCCTTACTCTTGGACTTGTAATCAGTAGGTCCCAGACTCGACTCCTGGTACCGGCACAATACAAACAAGGCCTCGCAGCGATGCGGGGCCTTGTTGTTTCTTCCAAACATAACAAGCGACGTAGCAAGCGGCCACGCTGAAAAGGGATCGTGCGGAATCCGAACGAAAACGCACAGGCCGATGAAGGGTGACGCTGGAGGGCGGAACCTGAGGCAAGCATGGCGCTCTGTTCAGTAAGCTTTCAGCCTCTTCGCCATGCTCGCATCGCTGCCACTTGGTCGTCAGTACCGAGCTTACCTGGATCAGCCTCTTCCACCGCCCGTTCAATTTGCGCGGTTAGCGCCCTCTTGTGTTCGATGTAGTCGCTAAGAACATCCATCACCAAGTAGCTCACGGATTGACCATTGGTCTTGGCCAGATCGGAAAGTGAGTTCGCAAGATCTTCCGGCAAATCCAGAGATATCCCTGGCATGGCAGCCTCGATATTGAGCGCCTGCTGGGCAGCGCACACCGGGAAGAAGCCGCTTGGATTGGCAGGCCGTCGCGCTGATTTCAACCCGCATCCGGCGCTGTTGGGCGGGCAAAGGGCGCCGTTTCCGCTTCAAGCATCAACAGCACCATCTCCGTGAGTTCCGCATCGGATTTGCGTCCGGCGTAGAAGCCGTACAGTGCCTTGGCGAAGGGGATGCGCAGGTCCTGGCTTTCCTCGCTGGCGCCGGCGCCGGAGCGCATCAGTTCATCAATGGCGCGCAGCACGGCCGCCTGCCACCGGGCGGTGGTCCTGGGACCATCGCCGGTGAGTGCAAGCAACTTGTCCTTTATCAGCTGACGCCGGGCAGGACCCCGCAACGGCCTAGGCGGCCTGGGGCTGGGCGTGATCTTTGACATAGCGGACGATACTCAGCGTTTCTTGCCGGAACTGTTCGTAGTCGATCTGCTGGGCGTTGATGTAAGTGCTGCCCATCATGGTCAGCGCCCCCATGAAGCTGGCCTCGGAGATTTCCTCGTCGGTCGCGCCAAACAAGCGCGCGGCTTCAGTGTGGAACAGCGCGCAATACTTGCAGCGGGTCGCTCCGGACACCGCCAGGCCAATCAGCTCCTTGTACTTGTTGGGGATTTGAGTGTCTGCCAGCCAGAAATCCCGTGCCATGCCCCAGAATCCATTCGCCCCGCCTTCCGGCATCTGCTTGATCCACTCTGGTACCAGGCCCAGAGCCTGCTCGATTTCCCGATAGGTATCACGAATAGCCATTTGACACCTCCTTGCCTCGGCAGCCACATCCGCCACTGAGACATCCACCAGTTTAGTCGCCTGGCGACCCCGCCCAAGCCGCTCTTCGAGCCCCTTCGGCGGAAGCCCTATTAACCCAGTAAAAACAAGCACATGGCCTTAGATCGATTCGCCGCAATGACACCGTGCTGAGTGCCCGAAGTTATGGATACGCAACGCTGGCGAAAGCCAGGCCGACCGCCGCAGCAAATTGCCGCAACCGGTCCCCGACACAGGCACTTCGTGATCAAATAGCCGCCGATTTCCGCTGGACACAGGCACAACATGAAACCCATTGCAGCAATGACCCTGACCCTGGTGCTTGGCGCAAACCTGCTCGGCTCCCCGGCCCTGGCCGGCGACGCTGAAGCCGGCGGCAAACTGTTCAAGCGGCTGTGCAGCGGCTGCCACAATATCGGCCCGAACGTGCGCAGCTCATTTGGACCGCAGCTCAACGGCATCATCGAGCGGCCGGCCGGCAGCGCCACGGACTACCAGTATTCAACGGCCATGAAGTCGTCGGGCATCGTCTGGACCCGGGACAAGCTCATTCAGTACCTGGAAGACCCGAAGGCCGTGGTGCCCGGCACCCGGATGATTTTTTGGGGCCTGAGCGACGAGGAAAAAATCGACAATCTACTGGCTTATCTGCAGACCTTCCAAGCCCCCTGATCCCCTGGGAATAGGGCTACGCGAAATGAAAAAAGGCTCGCCTGCTGGCGAGCCTTTTTTATTGCTCATGCAAGGCTTGGCTCAAGGCAGAGCGATCTTGTATTCCGTCAGCTTGGCCTGGTGCTGCGGCTCGACGTACTTCTGGTTCACCCGCTTGGCGAACTGGGTAAGGTCGGCGCGGGCGTCGTCGGTCTGGCCCAGTTTGTCGTAGGCCAGGCCACGGTGGTAGAAGGCCCAGGCATAGTCCGGCTGCTTTTGCAGCCCGGCACTGTAGGCCTCGGCGGCCTCGCGGTAGCGGCCCAGGTCATAGAGGGCCTGGCCCAGGTGGTAGTAGGTCGGCATGTTGAAACCGGCGCCCTTGCCCGCCTCGCCCAGGTTGCTGTCGAGGTTGGACTGCACCAGCTCCAGGGCCTTCTGCGGGTTGCCCGCCTCACGATACAGACGGCTCAAGTCGAGTACCGCGCGGGCATCGGGCTTGGCTTCCAACTCGATGGATTTTTCCTTGGCGGCGATGGCTTCCGGGTAGCGCTTGAAGTTGGCGTAGGCATCGGATTTCAGCCAGTACACCAGGCTCTGCATCGGCTTGGACAGCTGGTTCTTCTCCAGGCACAAGTCGGCCTCTTGAAGCACCACCTCGAATTTCTCGGCCTTGGAGGCCTGGCCCACCAGGCGGCAATGGGCGTAGTTGATCTGATCCTGGCTCTGCAGGCCGGCACAGCCGCTCAGCACCAGGGAACACAGCAGCAGGATCGACCCGCGAACAGACAATGAAGGCATGTTTTTCAATCCAGCAGATGAGCGTTGAGATCAGGGCGATAGACCTGCAGCAGCGGCGCGGTGACCGTGCCCTGCAGGCTGCAGAAGATCGTGGTGCGGCCGGCGATCGGTGCGTTGGCAATGCCTTTGTCGATGCTCAGCACCCGCTCGACAAAACCGAACGGTGTGGCCACGCCACCGCCCGCCAGGCCCTGGGTACGCCATTGCTCGATCGGGTCGCCAACGCGGCGAATCTCGGCCCGGGTCATGGCGCTGCGATCGGCCTGTAGGCGGGCATTGTCCACCAGCAACGGCTTGAGCGCCGCGGCGACTTCCCTGGGCTCACCCTCGGCGATAAAGCCCCAGAACAGCAGGTTGCCCACCGATTTCAGTGACCGGGCCTCGTTGTAGTAGCCCAGCAGGCGCACGCCATTGACCAGCAACGGCTGTTCGAAGGCCTGGTAGCGGCCGCCTTCCTGCAACGGGTTCAGCACCTTGGGCGCCTTGACCGCACCGTACTGGGCCAGGCTCAGGCTGTTGGGCGGTAGCTGGGCACTGTTCAGGGCCTTGAAGAATTGCCCGTCGCAACGGGAAAAGTCATTGAGCAACTGCTCGGCAGGGGACAGGGGTTGGCCATGGACCAAACCGGCGGCGCCCAACAGGCAGAGGCCGGACAACAGGGAACGGAACATCGATAAATCATCCGTGATGGCAAAGTAAGGCCGCGACTTTAGCAAAGACTGGCGTGCATGGCGCGCCCCACCCAGGGCGCCGGAAAAGGCGCCCTGGGTCTTTCAGGCCATCAGTGGTGCATGGGCGCGGTGCCGCCCTGGCCATCGGGCAGCTCGATGCTGACGTTCTGCATCATGCCCTGGTCCTCGTGGTCGAGAATGTGGCAATGCAGGACGAACTCGCCGATGTAGCGCTCGTAACGGGTGCGCACATACAGGGTGTAGGGCCGTCCGTCCTGGTCCGGGCCCTTGACGAACAGTGTGTCCTTCCACACGTTCTGCAGCCCGGCGTACTGCTGATCGGTGGGGTCGGTTTTATCGACCGCTCCCGGCAGGCTCAGGTCGCTGCCGTCGGGGCCAATGATCTTGACCACCTGGAACGGATTGACGTGGATATGGAAGGGGTGGCTGGCAAACCCCGAACTCAGCTGCCAGCCCTGCGCCGTGCCCAGGGTCAGGTGGCGGTTGATCTTGCCGGGTTCATAAGGCTTGAGATCATTCATGCTGGTACCCACCTCGAACTTGGGGTTCTTCTTGTCGTCACGGTTGATGTAGAACACCAGTTTCTCGTCCGGCTGGTTCTTCACTTCGCTGTCGACGATGTCCTGGTGCGCAACGAACCGAGTCAGCTTCAAGCCGTCCTTGAGGTCGCTGATCACATGCTCGCGCACCGTGATGGGCATATTGCGCTGTGCCGAATCCACCAGTGCCTGGGTCAGGTAGCTGAGGCTGTCGCTCACCGGCGTACCGCCCTGCACATCGACAAAACCCAGTATCTGCCGGCCGCTGGCCGCCTGGGACACACCCGCATTGGCCGATTGCGCAGCATCCACCACGCAATAGCGCCCGGTCTGCCGGAAGATCATCAGCAGGTCGTTGCGGTAGCCCGGTTGCAGGGTGACCTGCTGGCGTTGCTGGGCCTGGCCGAAGGTCAGGCCGTCGGCGGCTATGACCTGGTAGTCCTCCGGATCACCCACACACTGCTCGCTGACAAAGGCATCGGCTTCAGCCGCAGTGATACCCGTATTGCTCTTGGCCAGGCCGCTGTCGGCCAGCTTGCGGAACTCCAGCTTGATAGTGTCGCGAATCCCCGCGTGCACCAGGCGCCAGCGTTCGATCTGGCCGGCCTGGGCGTTGTAGAAGATCGGCTGGACCACGCCATTGATGCTGGTATAGCGCCCAGACTTGCCCCAGGTATCGAAGCCGAGTTGGGCATAGTCCTCCACCACTCCCACCTCGCCCTGATCGCAGCTCCAGTCCACGCTCTTGTCGCCGGTCTGCGGATCGACCTTGACCCCTTTGCAGGCATAGGGAATCTGCTGCAGCACCAGCAGGCGCTCGGGGAAGGGCCGGTTGTCGGCCGACTTGAGCAGGGTGTCGATATCGCCATTGCTATTGGAGGAAGGCAGGCGGCTGCCGCGGATGATCAAGGCCCCGGCCATGCCGCTGGCCACCTGCAAGGCGGTGGAACCATGGCGGTGCGGGTGGTACCAGAAGGTCCCGGCCGGATGGTCGGCGGGAATGTTGTATTCGTACTGGAAGCTGACCCCGGGGTTGATCGACAGCAGCACGTTGTCGCTGTTGCCGGCGGGGCTCACCCACAGCCCGTGGGAATGCAGGTTGGTACTGTTGAAGCACTGCGGCTGGTCCGGCTCGGCGCCGTGGCCGTCGCACGGCACATCGGCCTTGAGCTTGTTGTTGAGGGTGATGCGCACGGTATCGCCCGGGGTCACGTTGATGGTGGGCGCGACGAACGGCGCCGAGCCATCGACATCGGTGCCCTTGTAGCTGCGCAGGTTGACCGGCACCTTGCGCCCGGTGGCCGGGTCGAAGAGGGTGTTGCGGGTGTAGTCGATGTCCAGCACCAGGGCCCGCTCCACACCGCCATGGGGTTCGGGCGGCAAGGTGCTGCGGTTGGTCGGCCGGGACGACATCAGCAGGTTGCTTTCAGCGGTTTTGCGTTCGGGCGCCTGCTCCTGCAGGTTGCCGGGGTTGGCGAAAGTCCGCGCGGCTTCAGCGGCCAGCACCGGCTGGCTGGCGCCCGCCAGCGATAACATGACAGCTGCACCATAGGCAGCGATCGGCAAGGGTCCTTTCATGCTGTTCTCCTGTGCTCCAGGAAACGAGGGATAAGCCGGCCCGCGGCAGGCTGCCAACGGGTCGGTTCGCACAGGGAAATTGCCGAGGACCACAGCCTCTCCCGCATCCATTGCGGCACGTGCATCATCCCTGATGGCATAAAGCTAGTGGCAAATGCGCGGAAAGCAATGTCCTCAGGCGAAGCCTTCCAGCCCAGGGCCGAGAGCAAACCACCAAGCACAAAAAAGCCCCGAACCAGTCGGGGCTTCTTGTGGAGCGACACCCGTAACCGGGTGCCGATCAGGCGTGCATCAGAACACGTTGATCGGGTAGTCGACGAACACCCGCAGCTCGTTGCCGCTGTCGTTGTACTCGCTGGATTTCTGCGACACACGCAGGATCGAGCTACGCACTTTCACGCTCAGGTCCTTGGCCGGGCCGCTCTGCACCACGTACTTGAACTGGTTGAAGATTTCCCGTTCGGTACCGCCAGTGGAGGTCGAGGTGGTGATGTTGTCGCCACGCACGTACGCCACGTTGTAGGTCAGGCCCGGTACGCCGAAGGCGCCGAAGTCCAGACCGTAGCCCAGCTGCCAGCTGCGCTCGTCTTCAGCGTTGAAGTCGGACCAGTAGGAGTTGGCCAGGTAGATGGTGTTGCCGCCATCGCCCACGCGGTTCTGACCACGCTGGTAGCCGCCGTAGGCATAGCCCAGGTGGCTGTCGCCGGTGCTGCGCTGGTGCGCCAGGGTGAAGGAGTGCGGGCCGGTAGCGTAGGTGGCTGCCAGGCTCCAGATCTTGTTGTCCTGGCCGCCGGCCTTGGCCTTCTGCGCGTAGGACTTGTCCAGTTCGGTACGGTAGCCGTTGAAGTCCAGGGTCAGGGACTGATCGGTGGCCAGCGGGAACACGTAGTTCAGGTTCACGTACTGCTTCTTCAGCACATCTTCGACGTCGGAAGCGTAGAGCGCGCCCTTGAACTGTTCGGTGAACTGGTAGCTGCCGCCCAACACGTTGATCGACTTCAGGCCACCGCTGTCACGACCTTCGGCGCTCTTGCGCGATTCGGCGGTGAAATGACCGGCGTTCAGCTCCAGGCCCTTGATCTCCTTGGAGGTGATCAGGGTGCCGGTGTAGCTTTCCGGCAGCAGGCGGCCGTTGTCGTAGTTCAGCACCGGCAGGGCCGGCATCTGGTCACCGTAGGTCAGCACGGTGTTGGACAGGCGGAACTTGACCGCGGCGCCGGCCTTGGCCAGGTCGCCCGCAGGGGTCTTGTTACCGTTTTCGCTGCGTTTGAAGAAGTCGATACCCTGGCCGCCGCTATGGCTGCCCTTGTCCAGGCGCAGAGCGTACAGGCCGAAGGCGTCGACGCCCACGCCCACGGTGCCTTGGGTGAAGCCCGAGGAGAAGGTACCGATGGCAGCCTGGCCCCACTCGCGCTGGTCATCGTTACCGTCTTTCTTGTCACGATTGATATAGGCATTGCGCAGCAGCACTTTCAGGCTGCTGTCTTCGACGAAGCCCTTGGCATCGGCCTGGCCATCGGCCATGGCTTGTGTAGCGCTCAAAATCCCCAGTGCAATCAAGCAGATCCGCTGTTTCAACATTTTATTTTCCTTATTACGGTTTGTTGACGCGCTGTGAGCTCTTCTGGCTATGGCGTTGAAACGCT
This sequence comes from Pseudomonas sp. NFXW11, assembly GCF_049887815.1. Lineage (NCBI taxonomy): Bacteria > Pseudomonadati > Pseudomonadota > Gammaproteobacteria > Pseudomonadales > Pseudomonadaceae > Pseudomonas > Pseudomonas sp. NFXW11. Next base: position 461,821 of record NZ_JAGEKI010000003.1, read on the forward strand.
CTTATTACCGACGAAACAAAAGGCCCGCCCACGAATGATCGCGGCGGGCCTTTTATTATTCTGAAATATGGCTCATGGCCACAGGCGTTGGGGCGAATCCTATCTGTGCCCTCAATAAAGTGTCAATTTCGTGAATCGTCTTAAAATAGCAGAAAATATTCTAAGAACCCCGGGCTAGAGCATTGCCAGCTGCACGCTGTGGCTGTCGACAAATTGCTCGAAGTGCGTGACCTTGCCATTTTTCAGGGTCCACAGATGCGCCACCCGCACATCGATCGGCTTGCCCGAGGCCTTGTAGGTGCCCCGGTAGTTGCCGTAGGCGAACACCTGGTCGCCCTGGGCCACGTAGTTTTCCACCTTGAAGCTGAAGTCCTGCCACTCCGTGCCCAGGCGCTTGAACACATGCTCGAGCACCGCATCGAAACCGACATAGGTACCGGCATAGGGAAAACCCGCCGCCTCGGTCCAGCGTGCATCGGGGGCCAGGGCCGCCGCGGTGTTGCGCGCGTTTTCCTGGGAGTTGGCACCTTCGTAGGTGCTTTTGATCAACGCAAGATTATCCATGGAAGACTCCATACCGCTCAGGTGAGATCAAAGCGCACAACCGTCCAGGCCACAGGCCTGGACCGCGCCAGCATTGGCGCCGGAAACCGCGCCCAGCGAGGTCTTGAGCCATTGGCTGAAGGCCTCGGGTTTGCCCAGCCAGGGGCTGATATCGAGCAACTGGTAACGGCCATCCCGCTCCAGCGCCAGGGTCGGGAAGCCCTGCCCGCCGACCTTGGCCAGCAGCGCCCGGCTGGCTTTTATATGTTCGTCCAGGGCAACCGCCTGGGCCTGCTCGAAAGCCGCCGCGAACGACTCGGGGGCATAACCCAGGCTCTGCGCCAGCTCCAGCAGTACCTCGCGATCGGCAATCCGCCGGCCCTCCTGGTAATGAGCGCTCTGCAAGCGCCCCAGCAGCTCCAGGCCGCGACCGTCCAGGGCCTGGGCCGCCAGTACCGCGGCGATCGGCGGCGCCGAGTCGAAGACCGCCGACTCATCACGCAGCAGGCCCTCGAAATAGGCCTCGCCGAAAGGCTGCCCGGTGTACTCGGCGATACGCCGATCATGGGGGATGACATAGTCACGCAGCTGTGGCGACACCGGCTGGCGGTTGCGCCCGGTCATCATGCCGCCGCCATGGGCCACCACCGGCAGCACCGCCTGGGCGGCCTGCAGCAGTGGCTTGGCGCCATAGCACCAGCCGCACAGAGGGTCATAGATGTAATGCAGGGTAGCCGAGGACATACAGGACTCCAGAAACGACTTGGCAATTCGATGCCGCGCAGACTATGCCCCGCAGGCCAGGGGAAAAACCTCGAAATGGCTCTCAGTCTGTTGCGGCAATCGGTCGAATCATTCTCTTTAGCCCCTGTATGCAGGCCAATACACGATAGAAACAATTGGAAACAAAATCATCAGGGAACTATTAGGTAATAATTCACATAAGTAAATAGCAAGCATTACCATTCGCACCCCTGACCCACCTTCCTCTCGGATGCGCTTCACATGCCTGCCCATTTCCGTCTCACGCCTCTGTCCCTGGGGCTTTGCACCCTGCTGGCCAGTGGTTTTGCCTATGCCGCCAGCACCACCCTGCCAGTGACCTCCATCAGTGCCGAAGCTGCGGCCGACCCTGATGATCCACGGGTCAAGGAAGTCAGCACCGCGACTCGCACTTCCACCCCGGCGCGCTATGTGCCCCAGGCCATCGACACGATCAAGACGGCCAACGTGCGGGACTACGGCCAGAACGATCTGGGCAGTGTGCTGAGCGGCATTCCCAACGTCAGCAGCGGTGCCGATACCCGCTTCGACAGCGTGCGCATTCGTGGTTTCGACGCCAGCAACGACTTCTACCTGGACGGTATCCGCGACGACAGCCAGTACGTGCGCGACCTGCACAACATCGAGCGCGTGGAAGTGCTCAAGGGGCCGGCAGCCGTGCTGTACGGCCGTGGCAGCCAGGGAGGCATCATCAACCGGGTGAGCAAGCTGCCGGAATTCGGCCGCCGTTCCAGCATCGAAGTCCAGGGCGGCAGCCAGGACCTGCGCAGCCTGTACGCGGACCTCAATGCCGATCCGAGCGAGAACCTCAGCCTGCGCCTGAACCTGGGCAACGAGGACAAGAACAGCTTCCGCGACGGCGTCAGTGGCAACCGCCAACTGTTCGCGCCGTCCATGAGCTGGCAACTGACGCCAGAGCTGAACTGGCTGGTGCAATACGAATACAGCCGCTACAACCGCACCCCGGACCGCGGCATCACCAGCCTCAACGGCCGCCCGGCACCGGTCAGCCAGGGAACCACCTACGGCGACAAGCGCGACTTTATCGACGACAAGTCCCAGTCGCTGCGCTCCAAGCTGACCTACGAACTCAATGACAGCTGGCAGCTGCGCCACACCCTCGGCGTGTTCAAGCTCGACAGCGACTTCGACAACACCTACCAGACTGGCTACAACGCCAGCACCGGCCAGGTTCAGCGCCAGCGCTGGCAGCAGGACCTGAAGACCCGCAACATCTATAACAACAGCGAGCTGGAAGGCCGCTTCGACACCTTCGGCCTTGAGCACCGCCTGCTCACCGGCCTGGAGTTCGGCAGCCAGCGCCGCGACCCGATCCTCTACAACGCCGCCACCAGCGGCCCCGGTAGCCAGGCGGTGCCCGCCGTCGACCTATACCGGCCCAACCCGTACCAGAGCCATAGCGGACGCATGCAGGTCTCCAGCAACAACCACACCGAAGTGGAAAGCCGCGCCCTCTACGTGCAGGACCAGTTGCGCCTGAACGATCAATGGCAACTGCTGGCCGGCCTGCGCTACGACAACTTCGACGTGGAGACCACCAACCGCCGTACCGGGGTTTCCGACAGCCGCGAAAACCACAGTTTCAGCCCGCGCGTCGGGGTGGTCTGGACACCCCTGGAACACCACTCCTTCTATGCCTCGTGGAGCAAGTCGTTCTCCCCGGTGGGCGGTGGCCTGATCGGCATCACCCCGAACGCCGCCGGCAACGGCAACGACCTGAGCCCGGAACTGACCCGGCAGAAGGAAATCGGGGTCAAGAGCGACTGGCTCGACGAGCGCCTGAGCACCACCCTGGCGGTGTATGAACTGGAGCTCTACAACCGCCGCACCACCGACCCGCTGGACCGCAATATCATCCTGCTCACCGGGCTGCAGCGTTCCCGCGGCATCGAGCTGAGCGCCAGCGGCAAGATCGTCGGCAACTGGTACCTGCGCGGCGGCCTGGGCTTGCAGGATGCAACCATCGTCAAAAGCACCAATGGCGATGAGGGCAACCGTATCTCTGACGTGGCCAAGCGCAATGGCAGCCTGTTTATCACCTGGAAACCGGAGCTGGGCTGGTACGCCGAAACCGGCCTGACCCTGGTGGGCGACCGCTACGCCGACAACGCCAATACCGTGGTGCTGCCAGGCTACGGCCGTTGGGATGCCCTGGCCGGCTACCGGCACAAGGACTGGGACGTGCGCGCGGCGCTGAACAATATCGCCGACCGCGACTACTACAGCTCCGCCACCAGCGCCTTCCAGATCCAGCCGGGTGATCCCCGCAGCCTGGTGGTCACCGGCACCTACAGTTTCTAGAACCCCAGGCAAAAAAAAGGTTCTTCACGGAATCCCGGGAAACTCAGAAACAAAAACGCCGATTTGATAGATGATGTTCGTGCGAGCAAACAGATCTAAAAAACCGGCGTTCTTATGCGTGATATTAATACTTTCCTTCCTTTTT